>CBIGXQ010000030.1:0-21016 GCA_966193865.1 uncultured Sphingosinicella sp.
ACCATCCCTGGTACGACAGGCTGCTCGACTGCGGGATCGGCGCGGAAGAAATGGAGGCGCTCCGATCGGGAGCCGGGCGTCCCGATCTCGTCGGAATCAATCATTATCTCACCAGCGAAAGATTCCTCGACCACCGGCTCCATCTCTACCCCGGCCACGAAGCGGGCGGGAACGGGCGGGACCTTTATATCGACGCCGAGGCGGTCCGGGTGAAGAGGCTCGAGGACGATATCGGGATAGTGCCGCGCCTGCGCGAGGCGTGGGACCGATACCGGCTGCCGATGGCGATCACCGAGGTGCACCATGGCTGCCATCGCGACGAGCAGCTGCGCTGGACGATCGAGGTCTGGAACAGCGCCCGAAGGCTTCGCGACGAGGGCGTGGACCTTCGTTCGGTCACCCTCTGGTCGATGTTCGGCAATGTGGACTGGCGATTCCTGCTCACTCGCGAGGAGGGCTTTTACGACCCGGGGGTTTTCGACGTGCGTGGACCCGAGCCTCGGCCGACGATCGTCGCCAGGGCCGCCTCGGCCCTTGCCCGAGGCGAGGCGTTCGATCATCCCGTGCTGGACTCGCCCGGCTGGTGGCGCCGGCCGCCGCGGCTCTATCCGTGGAGCGGCTCGTGCAAGCCGCTGAACTGGGGCGGGCGAAAGCTGCTCATCACCGGCGCGACCGGGACGCTCGGCCAGGCCCTTGCCCGAATCTGCGAGGAACGCGCCTTGCCCTTCTGCCTCACCGACCGGGCCGAGCTGGACATTTGCGACGAGGGCTCGATCGCCGCCGCGATCGAGCGGCACCAGCCCTGGGCCGTCATCAACGCCGCCGGCTTCGTCCGGGCGGCCGATGCCGAGCGCGAGCGCGAGGCCTGCTTCGCCTGGAATGCCGCCGGTCCGGAGAAGCTGGCGCTCGCCTGCGAACAGGCGGGCCTGAAGCTGGTCAGCTTCTCCTCCGACCTCGTCTTCGACGGCACCCTCGGGCGGCCCTATGTCGAGGATGACGAGCCGAACCCCGCCTGCGTCTATGGCGAGAGCAAGGCGGAGGCCGAGCGGCGGGTGCTTGCTGCCTGCCGCGACTCGCTCGTCATCCGCACCGCCGCTTTCTTCGGCCCGTGGGACCGCTACAATTTCGCCTGGCACGTGATCAGCGCGCTCGCGCGCGGGGAACAGGTCCCGGCCTGTCCGAGGACCTTCGTCTCGCCGACCTTCGTCCCCGATCTCTGCCACGTCACCCTGGACCTGCTCGTCGACGGCGAGCGCGGCCTTTGGCACCTCGCCAATCCGGGAAGCCTCAGCTGGCATGACTTCGCCCTGCGACTGGCCGAGGGCATGGGCTATGACCGCGAGCTGGTCGTCGAGGCGCCGGCGGCGGAAGAGCGCCAGCATTCGCTCGGCAGCCGCCGCGCCACGCTGCTTCGGCCGTTCGAGGAGGCGCTGGAAGATTATATGGCGCAGATCCGGGCCATTCAGGAAGCCGACTCCGCCGCGATCGCGGCGGAGTGAGGCGTCCGGCCCGGCGTCGATCTACTCGGCGGCGACGGTCCAGGCCGGCGACTTGGCGGCGGCGGTACGGACCGCCTTGCGCTGCTGGTCGAGTCGGCGGAACGTCGCCAGCGCCTGACCGACGACCTGGTCCATATTATAGTAGCGGTAGGTCGCCAGCCGGCCCACGAACGTGACCCCGGCGGTCGAATCGGCAAGCCGCTCATATTTCTTGTAGAGCGCCTGATTCTCCGGCCTCGGGATCGGATAATAAGGATCGCCCTCGGCGCTCGGATATTCGTAGGTGACGCTCGTCCGCGGGTGAACCTGTCCGGTGAGGTGCTTGTATTCGGTGATCCTCGTATAGGGCACGGACGGGTCCGGATAATTGACCACCGCCACCGGCTGGTGCCGCTCCTCCTCGAGCACCTTGTGCTCGAAACGCAGGCTTCGATACGGAAGCCGGCCGAACCGATAGTCGAAATATTCGTCGATCGGCCCGGTATAGACGATGTGGGCGGCGTCGATCTCGTCCTTCACGTCGCGCCAGTCGGTGCCGAGCCTGAGATCGATGTTGGGGTGGGCGAGCATCCGCTTGAACATCGCCGTATAGCCTTCGGCCGGCATGATCTGGTGCTTGTCGCCGAAATAGCGGTCGTCGGTGTTGGTCCGGGTCGGGATCCGGGCGGTCACCGCCTTGTCGAGCTCGCTCGGGTCGATCCCCCACTGCTTTCGCGTATAGCCCTGGAAGAACAGCTCGTAGAGCTCGCGCCCGACGGCCGAGATGACGACATCCTCCGATGTGCGTATCTCCTCGACCGGCTCCGCCCGCGAGGCCAGATAGGCCGCGGCCTCTTCCTCGGTCTTGAGATCGAGGTCGAACAGGAGGTTCAGGGTCGTCCGGTTGATCGGGATCGGCACGCGCTGGCCGCGCACTTCCGCCAGCACCCGGTGCTCGTAGGGGCGCCAGTTCGTGAATTGCGAAAGATAATCGACGATCTCGTCCGAATTGGTGTGGAAGATGTGCGGCCCATATTGATGGATCAGGACTCCGGCTTCGTCCTTCTTGTCAAAAGCGTTGCCGCCGACATGCGGCCGGCGATCGATCACCATCACCTTCGCGTCGTGCTGGCTGGCGAGCCGTTCGGCGATGACCGATCCGGCGAAGCCCGCGCCGACGACGAGATAATCGTAGCGCCTCGTCGCGGTGGCGGTGACGGGCTGAAGCGATTCGGCATCGATCGTCTCGGCGATGAGGCCGCTCATTCGGGCGAAGGTGATGTCCCAGCTCAGATTGGCGAGCTTGAGGTCGACCTGCGACAGCCATTCCCCTTCGCGGGACAGCGCCAGCGCCTGCTCGCAGGCGGCGACGAAATCCTCGGGCCTGCCGGCGATGAAGACTCCGTCGAGATCGCCATAATGGCGGATGACGTCGGTGATCGGGGTCGAGACCACCGGACGGCCGCCGGCGAGATATTCCGGAGTCTTGGTCGGCGAGATGAACTTCGTCGAATCGTTGATCGCGAACGGCATCAGGGCGACGTCCCAGCCGCCGAGATAGGCCGGGAGCTCCTCATATTTCTTGCCGCCGAGATAATGGATGTTGGCTCGGACCGGCAGCTCGGCCGTGTCGATCTTCACGACCGGACCGACGATGATGAGCGACCAGTCCGGGTGGGCGTCGGCGACCCTGGCGATCAGCTCCAGATCCATCCGCTCGTCGACGACTCCGTAGAAGCCGAAGCGGGGCCGTGAGGAGAGCTTCTGGTCGACCGGCTCCTCCAGCTCTCCCCTTGCCTGGGCGAAATGGGCGCGGTCGACGCTGGAAGGGAAGGGATGGACTGCGGGGTGGCGGCTCTTCTTCGCCTCGTAGAGGCTGAAGCCGCCGGTGAAGACGAGGTCGGCCGAGTCGAGCAATTCCTGCTCGAGCGGAAGCAGGCGGGGCGGCGCGAACCGGAAATTAGCGAGCTCGTCCATGCAGTCATAGATGGTGCAGACCGATTCCACCTGCCTCGAGAAGGGCAGCATCATCGGCGTGTAATACCAGCGGATGAACGGCCCCTTCTCCGCGGCGAGGAAACCGTCGAGCAGATCCTTCAGCGCCGGCTCGCGCTGCTCTTCCGTCATGTCTTCGGGAAGCGAGGGGGTGACGACGACGACCCCGGTTTCGGCGCAGGTGCGAACGCCGAGCGCCGGCTCGGACCCGGCCAGCGCCGCCTCCGGCTCCTCCCAGAAGATCGTTCGCCGCTGCCTGGCGAAGCGGCTCATCAGGTGCTGGGGCCGCTGGAAGACGAACTGCCACCGCAGGTGGGAGAAGCAAAGGAGCGCGTAATCTGAGGCGATCGAGGCGAGGGCCGTTCCGGCCGTGGACAGAGTCGTCAATGGAACCCCTTTGTTTTTGAATGTACTTGGAAAACGTCGGCTCCGTGGGTGGGTTCCGCTGCGCCGCGGCAAACTCGCTTACCTGGATTAGATTCGCTGCCAGAACGGTCCTGGGCCGCGCCAAATCGGCTTGAACCTACGAGTGATGTTATATTATAAAGACGCCAGGAGGTGCCTGCCATGACTGCAACATCCTCTTCGGCCCGGCCCGCGAGAAGACGCTTCTACGTCCCCGCTCCCAACGCCTTTCAGCCGATCGCCACGATCAACACCACGCCGCTCATCGATCTGATGCTGGTCCTTCTGATCATGTTCATCATCTCGATCCCGGCGGCGACCCACAAGGTGCCGGTCGATCTGCCGCGGCCGTCTCCGGACCAGCTCCAGCCGACGCCGGTCCACCGGCTCGGGATCGACGAAGCCGGCGGCTTGTCGTGGGACGGCTCGGCCCTGCCGGATTCGCAACTGCCGCTTCGGCTGCGGGCGCTGGCCGCCGATCCCGCTTCTCCCGACTTGCACCTCGCGGCGGTGGCGGAGGCCCGCTACGAGCGCGTCGACCAGGTCCTGGCCCAGGTGAAGCGCGCCGGGATCCGGCGCCTGGGCTTCATCGGCCACCAGGATTTCGTCACCCAGCTGGATTCGGAATGAAGGCTCAGCGCGATCCGGGCGGCGCCTGGCTTCGGGCAAGGACGGTGACGACGATCGCACCGAGGAGAGCGGCGAGCGTCAGCCAGAAACCATAAGCGACGTCGACCCGGATCAGCTCCGCGATCTGGGCCTCGCTGATACCCTGGGCGCTGTCGGCCGTCGCACTTTCACGGGCCCGGTCGGGGAGCCGGTACAGAACCGAATAGCTGATCAGGACGGACGCGACGGCGAGCGCCGCGATCGAGACGGTGGCGGCAAGGGCCCGTCTCAGGACGAAGCCGGCGACGAGCGCGCCTGCAATGAGCAAGGCGGCGATCAGCACCGGCAGATCGCTCTCGCCCGATCCTGCCGGAGTCGTGCTTTCGCCGGTCAGCGGATTGACCACGGTGACCGATCCGGTCGCCAGGTCCACGCCGCTCAGGGAAACCAGCGTCTGTTCCGCGCACGAGACGGTGACCCAGGGGAGAAGGAACAGCAGAAGGGCGACGACCTTCAGGCCATGGGCGAAATTGGCGAGACCCAGACCGCTGCCTGCCGCGGCTGAACCGGAACTGGTGGCGCCGCCGATGCCGTCGTCGGCGATCGCGGGTTCGACGGGCAGGGGATCGCTCGAGTCCGCCATCATCGTCCCCCTTCGTCCCCGCCTCAGGAGCGGCGATGTTCCGTCCGAAGCCGAGCCGGAGTCAAGCATTCACTCGACGGGCTCTGGCTCCAGCTCGGTGAAGCGATAGCGGTTGCGGATCCTGACGTTGAAATGGCGCCCCTTGCTGAAGGCACGGCGGAAGGCCTCGGCGGCTTCGGGCGGCACGTCGTGATAGGCATAACGGCGGCCGGTCGTGAAGCTGATCTCGAGAAGGCGCTCCGAGGGCCGATATTCGAAACCACGGATGATCGTCGAAGGCAGGGAAGGTCAACGCTTCGGCCGTCAGCGGGGATGCAGGGCGGCGGCCCCTGCAGCGAGCGCGGTTCCGCCCTCAGCCCGAAAGCTGCGCCTAGAAAGGCAGCCAGCGGTTGCGCTCGGAAAAGCGCATATAGCCGGCATTGACTCCCAGGCGAAGCCCGACGCCGAGGCGGATCGGGATCAGGACGACGTCGCCGCGGCGAAGATATTGGGCGGTGAAGCCGCCGAGGACATAGGCGTGGCCTTCGGCGCCCGGGTAGCGCTTGAACAGGTCCTGGCTGTCGTGGAGGTTGTAGACGAGGACGAACACCTTGTTGGCGTCGGCGCCGAAATCGAAGCCGATCGAGGGCCCGGTCCAGTAGACGTCGCGCTCACCCTCGATCTGGTGGCGCATCACGCCGGAGCCGTAGCGAACGCCGAAGACGAAGGCGCCGCCTGCTTCCTGGCCCGAGATGTAGGCGACAGGCTCGCCCTGTTCGCGAAGAATGTCCTCGAGGATCCCGGCAAGGCCTTCGGCGCCTCGGCCGAAGACGCCTTCGGCGGCGCTGAAAACGTCCTCGCGCGGGACCGTGGCACTGGCTGTCGGGGAGGCGGCGGCCGGCGCTTCGCTGGTCTCGATGGCGGAATCATCGGTCTGATCGGTCGCGGGCCATTCCGAAGATTCGACCGGATCGTCCGCCGCCGGCGTTTCATAGCCGCTGTCGTCCCAGGCCGGCTGCTCCGCGTCGGGCTCGGCAGGAGCCTGATAGGGGTCGACCGGAGCCTGATAGGTGTCGGCCTGGTTCGGGTCGATCGTCTGGATCTGCGCCAGGACCGGACCGGCCGTTATTGCCAGGGCTGCAGCCGCAACCAGATTCGCGAGACTCTTCAACATCGGCTTTCCCCACACGCTCTCCCGTGCAGAGTAGCGCCGATCGGGCTTGCCCTTCAATGAACGGGCGGCAGACCGAGTCGATCTTGCGCCGGAACGAGTCGGAACAGCCGGTTGAAAATTTCAAAGTCCGCCTATCATGGGGTCCTTTCACCGAGCGCTCGGAGCGTATTGCCTCTGTGATGGTCGCAGCTGACTTGCGCAGCGGCGCCTCAGCCGAAGCCGGACCTTTGCGATCGAAAATCATTAAATCGCGTGCGGTTTAGCAGTTGGTGACCTTTTATCCCTAGGGACGGCAGTTGAGTGAGGCCTGCCGACCATCAGGGACTATCAATGTACTACCAACTACTGCTGCCAAATTTCGTCGGCGGCTCGGTCCAATTCATAGTGGACGCGGCTGCCGACGGAGAAAATAGATGAAAAGTCTCCTGATAATCGATGACGAGCCGGCGGTTGCGCGGCTCATTAAAAAGGTCGCCGAAAGCTGCGGCTATACGGCGCAGGCAACCAATACGTCTGAGGATTTCACGGATGCACTGATTGCCCGCGAACCTGACGTGATCGTTCTTGATCTGTCGCTGCCCGATGTCGATGGAGTCGAACTGCTACGGTTTCTCAGCCTTACCAAATGTCGCGCCAAGATCTTGATCATCAGCGGCTTCGATCCGAGAGTTCTCGAGACGACCGCGAATCTCGGGGGCGAACTGGGGCTCTATATAGCCGGCACACTCGCAAAACCGGTCCGCGTCGCAAATCTACGAGAGGCTTTTGCAGGCCTCGACAAGATCGCCGCGTAATGGGCGCGTCGAAACCACCGCGCCTAACGCTGAATATTCTCGAGCGCGCTGCTGCCGTCGGTGAATTATTTCTGATGTATCAGCCAAAACTGGATTTGCGGACCGGCCAGATTTGCGGCGTCGAAGCGCTTGCCCGCTGGCACCATCCTCGCCACGGTCCGGTCGAGCCTTCGACATTCATCCCGGCGGCCGAGCAAGAAGGCCTTATAGACTGGTTCAGCGAGTGGGCCCTGACCTCGGCGATTTCTCAATGGACGTCTTGGCGGGAAGACGGTCTCGACGTTGAACTCGCTGTCAACATATCCGCTCTCAATCTTGAGCACCTTCGTTTTCCCGACATGGTCAGGAAATTGTGTGCCGATCAAGGCGTTCCGCCAAGCCGACTGATGCTGGAGCTTACCGAGGGCGCAACGCAGAAGGCCACGCGCCTCATGGATACGATCTCTCGATTTCGTCTCAAGGGAATCGGCATCTCGCTCGACGATTTTGGGACCGGGTTCGGCTCGCTCGTTCAGCTTCGCAGCCTTCCCTTCACCGAACTGAAGATCGACCGGTTGTTCGTGTCGGATCTGCTTGCCTCGCGTTATTCTCGCGCTATCACCCGCGGCCTGATTGCCATGGCCCACGAACTTGGTTTGACTGTCACCGCCGAAGGAGTCGAGGACCTTGCGACCCTGCAAGCACTCACTGCTTTCAACTGCGATAAAGCGCAGGGTTTCCTCATCGCGCGTCCGATGCTGGGGGACCAATTTCAGATGTGGTTGCGAAAATGGGTCGCGACGGATTTCATGACAGGGCTGGAGCGCCGGGATGCCACGCCAACAATCGTCAGGGGGGCAGCGAAACGCGCCTAGTCTGCCAATATTCGGGTCAGTCTTGGTAGCACCTTATGCCGATGTGACTTGGAAGTATGTTTCCCGCACTCGCTTCGAACGCTTCAAGTAGGCAGTCCAGGCCGCGGCAACGGCAAAGTTGATTCCTAATGTGGAGGCGGCATTCGAGGGCGCCACTCCGCCTTTCAAGTATGCTTCGGAAATAAGCAGCGCAACCGCGGCGATCGGGCTCGAAATCCAAAGGATCAAAATAGCGGCGCTTATCGCGCCAGGAGTCCGATCGCGCCACAGCCTCAGCCCGCCATAGATACTCAACGTCGCGACGCCCAGGATGATGACCCAGAAAACCGAAGTGTTGATCAACCACGTGCTGTTTGTGGGTAGCGAAGGATCGGTGCTGCCTGCAGCATGCATCCTCTTCCACATGATCGCGCCGGCTAGAGGACGCAGAAGAACCATCCAGAGGATGAGTAGTCCCAGCCAGCCACCAATTCCGACCAAATCACGCCGCTTCGTCATTTCCTCAAGCCTCAGTTCGCCGAAATGGAATGATCCACTCAATTAATCGCAATCCGTCAACGACCGATTGACGCACCGCTGTGGGCATTCGGGTATTCACCTGCTGAATGACGTCTCTACTGCAACCAGTTTTCATGGTCTGGTTAGTTTTTTCCGATATGCAATAGGGGAGGCGTCGCCGCAGATCAGGCGTAGCGCGCGACATCCAGGGGTTGATTGGACGTGAAGCTATTTCGGGCTGTTCGGCATTTCGTGCGTTCGTCGCTGTCGCGGCAATTCGTGCTGGTGGTAGTTATCGTCAATGTCGCTCTGACTACCATGCTCGGCTGGGAGCTGATTGATCGCGATCTTGCGACACTCGATCAGTACAGGGCCACCCGGGCCAAGGGCATTGCCCAACTTGTTGCGGCCAACGGTGCTCCGGCCCTAGCTCGAGATGACCGGGTTGAACTTCTTCGCCTCGCGAAGGCCGCGACGGGTTCGAATTCGGTAAATTACATCGTGTTCCAGAATGCCGACGGCCGCGTTGTCGCCCACACGCGGACTGGTGCCGGGACCAACGAAAGTTTTCTTCGCCCGACATTTGCAGGCGAATCTCAACCCCGCCTTTTGTCGAGGAGCGAGGAGGCATTCCTCGCGGCAGCCCCCGTGCAGTGGAATGAAAGCCGGATCGGATCGGTGCAGGTCAGCGTAACCCGGCGCGATCTCGCGGACGCGCAGCGTGAGATAGGAATGTTTGTTCTTCTTTACGGGGCGGCCGTCGTACTGCTCGGCGGTCTAGTCGCCTTCTTGACCGCCAGGAGCGTGACCGAGCGGCTTGCCAAGCTTGCCATCGTTGCGGACAGGTTCCGGCTCGGTGAACACCATGCCAGGCTGAAGGACGACAGGCCGGACGAAGTTGGTTCAGTAGCGCGCGGAGTGAACGCGATGCTGGAAACACTTACCGCATCCGAGCGGTCGCTAAACGACGTGTTTCGGTTCGCGCATATCGGTTCGTGGCGATTCGCTCCTTCCAGTTCCCAATTGACCTTGTCACAAACAGCTCAAGAACTGTTTGGCCTCGACGGATCAACGGCGCCAACGGCGGAAGCCTTTCGCAGAGTCTTGTCATCGCGTCAGCAGAGGAACCTCACGAGACTGCTTGACTCGGACGACGCTGATCGAACTTTCAGCTTCAACTTCACCGTGCCGGGACCGAACGGCTCACGGCGCATCTGCTGGGCCGAGGCGCGAGCCGAACGCTGTCAACAGACTGGAGAGCGCGTGCTCGTTGGAATTTGCCAGGACATAACGGAGCGCGAAACAGCCATTGCCCAGCTTCGTCAGGCCCAGAAGATGGAGGCGGTTGGTCAACTCACGGGAGGCCTTGCGCATGATTTCAACAATCTTCTGGCGATTGTGATCGGAAATCTGGACCTGCTGGAGGAGGAGTTCACCAGCGGATCACATGCTCGTGAGTGTATCGAAGAAGCGCTTGCGGCGGCGCTGCGCGGCTCGGAGCTCACCCGGCAGCTGCTCGCTTTTTCCCGCCGTCAGCCCCTCTCCCCAAAGGAGGTTGACCTCAACGAATTGGTCGCAGGAATGTCGACGTTGTGGCGACGCACGTTGACTGAATCCATCGAGGTGCGGGTTCATCTGTCTGACAGCCTCCGCTCGACGAAAGTAGACCCGACCCAAGTAGAATCCGCAATCTTGAATCTGGTAATCAACGCCCGCGACGCGATGCCGAACGGAGGCGTCCTGACCGTCGAAACCGCCAATGTGTCGATCGAGGAGAGCGAATGGGGTGATAGTGATGAACGTGATGTTCCATCCGGGGATTATGTAATCGTTGCGGTCTCCGACACCGGTACCGGAATGCCCCCGGACGTAGCGGCTCGGGCATTTGAACCATTCTTCACTACTAAGCCGGTCGGCATGGGAAGCGGCTTGGGGTTGAGCATGATATATGGCTTTGCGAAGCAGTCAGGCGGAACCGTCAAGATTTACAGCGAGCTAGAACAAGGGACTACCGTCAGATTATACCTTCCCGCAAGCTCTATAGGTAGAATTCAAACAGTCGAGATGGAGAGCGCCGCATCGATGCCACTTGCAGCAAACGAGACCGTTTTACTGGTTGAGGATAATGACAGTGTTCGTCGAGTTGCCGCGCGCCAGCTAGAAGAACTGGGTTACTCTGTTCTGACCGCGAATGACGGACAGGAGGCACTTGCAATTCTCGAAGAAGGCGATGGCATTGATCTTTTGTTCACAGACGTCGTGATGCCGGGCGGCATGAACGGCTTTGAACTTGGCCAGATTGCCCTGACGCTCAATCCCAAGTTGAAAATCCTTCATACGAGCGGATTCACCAGGCCCGCCGCTCAAGAAAACATCGAGACGACGCATGCTCTTGAGTTGCTGACAAAGCCGTATCGTAAGATAGATCTCGCCGTCAGGCTGCGACAAGTTTTAGACACACCCAACGCTTCTGGAAGCTAGCTTCGAAATAGCCTCGTCCTCAATCAACTATGAACCGTCTGCGCGTGAGCGTTGCGCCGATGCAAGCGGCCCTCGCAAGTCCGCCGTGACAAAACCGGAGAATTCAGCCGGTTCGGTTGATCCTCCAAAAATGCCCCTATATAGGCCGTTCCGAAGGGCCTTCCCGGAGACGTGGGTGAGTGGCTGAAACCAGCGGTTTGCTAAACCGCCGTAGGGTGTTTAACCCTACCGAGGGTTCGAATCCCTCCGTCTCCGCCAGGCGTTCGCGCCGCCGACCCCCTCTTTCCATGGATTCCCGCCGCCGATCGGGTTAGCCTGTCCGTCCGAGCAAGCGGCCCCGCTGGGTCCTGTTCCTGTCCTTCAAAAAGGGGAGAGAGACGATGTCGGTATATATGGTCGAGCGCGATCTTCAGGGAATCGCGATGGAAGATCTCGCCGCCGCCCAGAAAGCGGCGATCGGCAAGGCCGCCGAGATGCAGAGCGAGGGATCCGACATCCGCTATATCCGGACCACCTTCGCGCCCGAGGACGGACGCTGCATGTGCCTGTTCGAGGCGGAGTCCGACAGCGACGTGAAGCGTCTCAACGACGAGGCAGGCCTGCCCTACAACCGGGTCGTTCCCGCTCTGGATCTGACGCCCTCTTCGTAAGGCCAGGCCCCGGCTGGCGGCGAAATCCAGGAATCGCGGCAGAGTCGAAGTGAACGGCGACCGCCGGTGCGCCGTGCCGAATCCGAGCTTCGACCCGGAAGATCGAGGCTCGGCAGGTCTGACCCGCGCATCGTTTCAGCGAACTTCGCGGCCGCCCCACCGTTTCGTTCATCGCAGGTACCGGATCGGCGCGCTCAACTCCGGTGAAGACATCGGAGGATCATATGCGTGCAGGCTTTTTCCTGATCGGGCTCGCGGCGATGACGGCGACGGCCGCCCATGCCGAAAGTCAGTCTTCGAACACCAGCTCGAACAGCTCCTCGAACAACGGCGTCGTTCGCGACCGGATCGTCGATACCTATTGCGCCGACGGCTATTGCGAGCGCTACGTCACCCGCCGCCTCTATCGTGATGACCGGCGCCATCGCCGCTATCGTGACGGCGCTCACCGACGCAATCGGAACCATGACCGGGTCCGTTACGACGATCGGGACGACGAGGACTGATTTCCGCCGACGGCTGTCGATTCCGGCGGAGCCGCGTCACCGGGATCTGCCAGGGTCTGGCTACGCCTTCTCGGGCGACATCCCTGCTGGCCGGTGCGATTTGCGGCGTCCGATCCTCGGAATCAGCATCCCGACGCGGGAGCGATATTGCTCATAATCGTCGCCGAACAGGCGGACGAGGTCGCGCTCCTCGTGTCGCACCCCGATGAGCATGTAGACCGACATGCCCGCCGCCAGCAGCAGGTGTCCGGCCGTCATGTGCGGAGTGGCCCAGAAGGCGAGGAAGAAGCCGAGATAGAGCGGATGGCGGACCCAGCGGTAAAACAGGGGCTCGCGCATCACCGGCGCCGCCGCCTTGCGGCCGGACGCGTGGAACCAGGCCTGCTGAAGGCCGAACAGCTCGAAATGGTTGATGAGGAAGGTGCTGATCAGAACCACCGCCCAGCCAAGGCCGAAGATCGACCACAACAGCGCCTGCCCGGCCGGCGCCTCGACGCTCCACAATGTCCCGCCGATCGGCCGCCAGAAGGCGAAGAGGAGGATGAGCACGAGACTCGCGAACAGCACGAACAGGCTCCGTTCCGACTGCGGCGGTACGAAGCGGGTCCAGGCGCGCTTGAAGGCCGGCCTCGCCATGATGCTGTGCTGAAGGCCGAACAAGGCGATCAGCGCCGAGTCGATGACGATGGCGACGGCGACCGACGCTTCGGGGCCGCGGTCGACCGAACGCGGGACGAGGCTGAAATCGCCGACGAAGGCGATCAGATAGAGGAAGGTGGCGAAGAAGATCGCATAAGCGATGAGGGCGAAGATCAAAGTCGCGGCTTTGGACATGACGACCTCCTGGATCCAGGCCCTTCCTTGTCCGTCCAATCGGACGCCGCGCCAATGATCGGTTCACCGAAATTTTTGATCGAAACGCCGGCCATGCTATGATCGGGACTGGCGATCGCGGCCGGAGGACCGGGCGATGCAGGACTCGGCGTTCGGACAGACGGAGACTGGCCCCCAGTTCGGTGCGGCCGGCTGTGCGGACGGTTTGGCCGCGGCCCGTCTCGATCCCGCCACCGACCGGGCGCTGGCGATCATCCATCGCAATTATTCGGACCGGTTGAGCGTTTCGTCTCTGGCGCGCGAGGCCGGAGTGTCGCGGACCGTTCTCGCCGACAGGTTCAACCGGCTGCTCGGCACCTCGCCGATGCGCTATTGCACGCGCTGGCGGTTGCGGATGGCCGCGGATCTGTTGAGGACGAGCCGGAAAAGCTCGGCCGAGATCGCCTTCGAGAGCGGGTTCGGAAGCGAGGCAGCCTTCAACCGCGCCTTCAAGCGGGTCTATGGCCAGCCGCCGATCGCCTGGCGCCGCGGCCGGTCCGCGGCCCGGGACGATGACGGCCTTCCCGAGCAGCAGGTGAAATATTGCACCGCCGCCGACGGCACGAGGCTGGCCTGGGCCGCGGTCGGGAGCGGAAGGCCGCTGGTCAAGACCGCCAACTGGCTCAATCACCTCGAATATGACTGGCACAGCCCGGTCTGGCGCCACTGGATGAGGGAGCTGACCCGCGCGAACCGGCTCATCCGCTACGACGAGCGGGGCAACGGACTGTCGGACTGGGAGGCGCCCGATCTTTCGTTCGAGGCCTTCGTCGACGATCTCGAGACCGTCGTCGACGCCGCCGGGATCGACCAGTTCGACCTGCTCGGAATCTCGCAGGGCGCTCCGGTCGCGATCGCTTATTCGCTCCGCCACCCGGGACGGATCCGCCGCATGATCCTGCTCGGCGGCTATGCGCGCGGCTGGGCGCTTCGCCTCGAGGGCGAGGATCTGGCCCGCCGCCAGGCGATGGTGACCCTGACCCGGACCGGCTGGGGCAGCGACAATCCGGCCTATCGGCAGATGTTCACCGGCCTCTACATACCGGGCGGAAGCGCCGAGCAACTGGGCTGGTGGAACGAGCTCCAGAGGATTTCGACCTCGCCGGACAATGCGGTCCGGCTCCAGCACGCGCTTTCGACGATCGACGTGGCCGCTATGCTGCCCCAGGTGACGGTGCCAACCCTGGTCGCCCATGCGAGGCGGGACCATGTCATCGCGTTCGAGGCCGGGCGGCAGCTAGCCGACGGCATAAAAGGCGCCCGCTTCCTCGAGCTGGACAGCGACAATCACGTCCTTCTGGAGGAGGAGCCGGCCTGGCATAGCTTCGTGGCCGCCAGCCGCGACTTCCTGGGTGGTTGAGCGCTCGTCGCGAAGACGGTCCCGCCTCATCGCCCGCAACGGCCAGCTTAGGCTTTGGCATCGACGGCCGGCGCTGCTAGGCGGCGGGACATGCTGAGCCTTCATTTCATCCGCGAGAATATCGACCTGGTCCGCCGCGCCGTCGGCGAGAAGAACGTCGCGCTCGACCTCGATTCCCTGCTCGCGCTCGACGGCGACGTCCGCGAGCTGAAGACCCGCGTCGACACCCTCCGCCGCCAGAAGAACGAGATCAGCGACGGCTTCCGCACCGCCTCGCCCGAGGATCGGCCGGCTTTGGGCCAGCGCGCAAAGGCGGTCGGCGCCGAGATCGGCGAGGCCGAATCGAGCCTGGCCGAGAAGCAGGCCGAACTCGACGCCCTCATGCTTCGGGTGCCCAACATCCCCTGGGAGGGCGCACCGGTCGGGCCCGACGAAAGCTTCAACACGGTCGTCCGGACCGAAGGCCGGATTCCGGACTTCGATTTCGAGCCGAGGGACCATGTCACGCTCGCGGAGATGAACGATTGGGTCGATCTGTCGAGGGTCGTCCAGGTCTCCGGATCCCGGATGTACGCGCTCAAGGGGCGGCTCGCCTTGCTCGAGCAGGCGCTGATGTTCTGGGCCCAGCAGCGGCTGTCGGCGGAGGGCTTCACCCCGATCACCGTGCCCGCCCTCGTCCGCGGCCAGGCCTTCCTCCAGCAGGGCCATTTTCCCGGCCACGAGGAAGAGACGTATGAAGTGCCGAAGGACGAGCTCTGGCTCGCCGGCACCGCCGAGATCGCGCTCACCAGCCTCCATACCGGCGAGATATTGGAAGGGGCGCAGCTCCCGATCCGCTATGCCGGCTATTCTCCCTGCTTCCGGCGCGAGGCGGGAAGCGCCGGCCGCGACGTTCGCGGGCTGCTCCGTGTCCATCAATTCTACAAGGTCGAGCAATATGTGATCTGCGCCGACGATCCGGAGGAATCGGCCAAGTGGCACGAGCGGCTGCTCGCCAATGCCGAGACGATCGTCCGCGAGCTCGAAATTCCCTATCAGGTGGTCGAGACCTCGACCGGCGACATGGGCCTCGGCAAATATCGGATGAACGACATCGAATCCTGGGTTCCGACCCTCGGCAAATATCGCGAGACCCACAGCTGCTCGACGCTTCACGACTGGCAGGCGCGGCGGGCGAACCTGAGGTGGCGGGATTCGGACCGAAAGGTGCGCTTCGTCCATACCCTGAACAACACCGCCATCGCCTCTCCCCGGATCCTCGTTCCGCTGCTCGAGAACCACCAGACCGCGGACGGGCGGGTTCGGCTTCCGAAGGCGCTCCAGGAGCTGATGGGTGGCGAGTATCTCTGATTCCTCGAGGCCGCCGCTCTGGCGGCTGGCGGCGGAGGCGGTCTCGCTGCTCGCTCGCGCCTATCGCGCGTTCGGGCGGCTCGGCGAGCGCGGCCCCGCCGACGGCGAGAAGCTGATGGTCATTCCCGGCTTCCTCGCCGACGATCGGACCACTCTGGGGCTCCAGCGCGCGCTCGCCCGGGCCGGCTACCGGGTGACCGGCTGGGGGCTCGGGCTGAACAAGGGCGTTCGCGCAGACACGCTCCACAAGATCGTCGACCGGGTCGAGCGGTTCGGCGGCGGCCGGCCGGTGATCCTGGTCGGCTGGAGCCTCGGCGGGATCTATGCCCGCGAGGCGGCGAAGCTTCGCCCGGACCTGGTGTCCAAGGTGATCACGATGGGATCGCCTTTCTCCGGCGACCGGCGAAGCAACAATGTCTGGCGGCTCTACGAATGGGTCGCCGGCCACCCGGTCGACGAACCGCCGATCGCCTCGGTCCTCGAGGAGAAGCCGCCGGTGCCGACCTTGGCTTTGTGGTCGCGAAAGGACGGGATCGTCGCGGTCTGCGCCGCCCGCGGCGAGCCCGGCGAGAGCGATTCCCAAGTCGAGCTGGACTGCGGCCACATGGCGTTCGCCGTCAGCGGCCGAGCTTTTCCCAGGATCGTCGAGGCGATCCGAAGCTTCTAAACTTCCCCAATGGCGGGACCAGAATCCCCCAGGAAGGCCGCCGCCACCTCCGGCGGCACCCTCAGCGGCCGGCCCGTCGCCTTGTCGAGAATCGCCCAGGTCGTCTTCGCCCGCACCTTGAGCCGGCCGTCATCGCCGACGAACTCGACATGGCGGTCGAATCGGGCGCCCCTCGGCGCTTCGCCGACCCAGGTCCGGCCAGTCACACTCTCGTCCGGACCGGCGGCGCGCAGATAATCGATCTCGTGGCGGACGACGACCCAGACATAGGCGTCGCGATGCTCGGGCGGAGCAGCCGCGTTCCAGTGAGCGGTGGCCACGTCCTGGATCCAGCGAACCCAGGCGGCATTGTTGACGTGGCCGAGCTCGTCAATGTCCTCCGGGCGGGCGGTGATCCTTCGCTCGAAGCGGCTCATCTTATCTGCGTCAGGATGAACGCGAACGCCTCGGCGACCTCCTTGAGGCTGTCCCAGCGGCCGGACTTGCCGCCATGGCCCGCGCCCATGTTGATCTTCAGCAGAAGCAGATTGTCGTCGGTCTTGGTGGCGCGAAGCTTCGCCGCCCACTTGGCCGGTTCCCAATAGGTCACCCGCGGATCGTTGAGGCCGCCGGTGATGAGCATCGGCGGATAATCCTGCGCCTTCACATTGTCATAGGGGCTGTAGGACCGGATTCGGTCGAACGCCTCGCGATCGAGGATCGGATTGCCCCATTCGGGCCATTCGCCGGGAGTCAGCGGCAAGGTGTCGTCGAGCATGGTCGCGAGCACGTCGACGAAGGGGACGTCGGCGACGACCGCGCCCCACAGATGCGGGTCGCTATTGGCGACGACGCCCATCAGCTTTCCGCCCGCCGATCCGCCCTGGATCGCGATCCGGCCGGGGCGGGCGAACCCCGCCTCGACCAGGCCTTTGGCGGAATCGACGAAATCGTTGAACGTGTTGGTCCTTTTCTCGAGCTTGCCCTCGAGGAACCAGCCATAGCCGAGGTCGTCGCCGCCCCGGATATGGGCGATGGCGCAGGCGAAGCCGCGGTCGACGAGGCTGAGGCGGCTGGTCGAGAAGGTCGGCGGGATCGCGATTCCATAGGCGCCATAAGCGTAGAGATAGAGCTTGCCGGAACCGTCGCGCGGGAAGCCCTTGCGGTAGACCACCGACACCGGCACCTGCTTGCCGTCGCGGGTCGGAAGCATGAGCCGCTCGGTCTCGTAGAGCGCTCGGTCGTAGCCGGACGGTATCTCCTGGACCTTCAGGGTCTCGAGCCGGTCGTCGCCGGGATGATAATCGTAGACCGTCGTCGGGGTGACCATCGAGCTGTAGCCGACTCGATAGGCGGCCGGCGCGAATTCGGGAGTCGAGCCCAGGGACGCGGTGTAGCTCGCCTCCGGAAAGGCGATCCTCTTCTCCTCGCCCGAATAGGTTCGAAGCCGGATCTGGTCGAGGCCGTGGACCCGCTCCTCGATGACGAGATGATCGCGGAACGCGGTCACCCCGCGCAGATAGACCTGGTCCGAGCCGGGGATGATCGTCGACCAGTCGCCGGGAGCGGCGGGATCCGCCTCGGCGAGCCGGAAATTGACGTGCTCGTCATTGGCCAGGATCCACAATTTCCCGTGGGCGGCGTCGGCCGAATAGGTGCGGTCGGGAACCCGGCGCGAGATGAGGACGGGCTCGGCCGTCGGATCCATGGCGGGAACGAAGCGAACCTCGGTCGAGCTGTTGTCGCCAGTGGCGATGAAGATCAGGCTCCGGTCGTGGCTCCGCCCGATGCCGACGGAAAAGCCCGGATCCTCGGTCTCCTCGTAGAGGGTGACGTCTTCCTCCAGCGGCGCGCCGAGCCGGTGGAATCGCGCCCGGTAGCTTCGCCAATTGTCGTTGACCTCGGTGAAGACCAGCCCGGAGCCGTCGGCCGTCCAGACGGGCGACCCGATCCCGACAATTGTGACGGTCTCCAAATCCTCGCCCGAAGCGAGGTCGCGGACCCGGAGCTTGAACCGTTCCGACCCGTCGTCGTCGACCATCGTCGCGAGAAAGCGACCGTCGGGGCTGGACTGGATCGCGCCGAGCCGGAAATATTCATGCCCCTCGGCCGCGGCCGGCTCGTCGAAGATGAGCTCGTCCGCGCCGCCCGCTTCGGCCCGGCGATACCATTTGCGATATTGGGCGCCGGCCTCGAACGCCCACCAATAGAGATAGTCGCCGTCCTTGACCGGCACCGACCGGTCGTCTTCCTTGATCCGGCCTTTCATCTCCTGGAACAATTCGTCGATGAGCCCCTGGTGGGGCGCCATCGCCGCTTCGAAATAAGCGTTTTCGGACTTCAGATAGTCGAGCACCTCGGGGCGCTCGACCTTCGGATAGCCGGGATCGCGGAGCCAGGCCCAGGGATCCTCGATCGTCACTCCGTGGCGTTCGTAGCTGAACGGGCGCTGCTCGGCGATGGGCGGTGCGGGCAATCTGGACATCCGTCTCTTCCGGTCGGCTCGTGGCTGGTCTATCGGGCTTCCCATAGAGCAATGCGCGCAAAGATGAATTCGGCTTTTCGCGCCTTGCCGGGTTGAAGGCCCTGGTCGCCGCGGAGATTGCCATGTCCACTTATGAAGCGCGCCTTCAGGCGCTGCGCGAACAACTCAAGGCCGATCGGCTCGACGGTTTCGTCGTCCCGCTCACCGACGAGCATATGAGCGAATATGTCGGCAGCTATGCCCAGCGCCTGGCCTGGCTGACCGGCTTCCAGGGCTCGGCGGGTTCGGCGGTCGTGCTTCCGCAGGAAGCCGCCATCTTCACCGATGGCCGCTACACGCTCCAGGTCCGCTCGCAGGTCGACGGCCGCCACTGGAGCTACGAGTCGGTCCCCGAGACGAGCATTGCGGACTGGCTGAAAGCGCATGCGCCGGACGGCGGCCGGATCGGCTACGATCCCTGGCTTCACACCAAGGACTGGGTCACCAAGGCGCGCGAGGCGCTCGCCCAGAAGGGTGCCGAGCTGGTCGCCGTCGGACGCAATCCGATCGACGCGGTCTGGGCCGACCGGCCGGAGCCGTCGCGGGCCCGGCTCATCGTCCATCCCGACCATTATGCCGGCCAGTCCTCGGCGTCGAAGCGGCAGGAGATGGCGGACTGGCTCAAGGCCGAGGGCGCGGACGCGGCGGTCCTGGCCGCGCTCGATTCGATCGCCTGGACGTTCAACGTCCGCGGCCAGGACGTCGAACATACGCCGGTCGCCTTGTCCTTCGCGGTCGTCCACGCCGACGGCACCGCCGATCTGTTCGTCGCTTCGGAGAAGATCGGCGACGACGTCCGCCAGCATCTCGGCAACGGCGTCCGGATTCACGAGCGCAATGCGTTCGAGCCGAAGCTGGCCGAGCTTGCCGGGCGCAAGGTGGTGGTCGATCCGGAGCGGTCGGTCGCCGCGATCTTCGAGGCGCTGGAAGGCGCCAGCGCAAGGATCCTGGCGAGGCGCGACCCCTCGATCCTGCCCAAGGCGATCAAGAATCCGGTCGAGATCGAAGGCCATCGCGCCGCCCAGGCGCGCGACGGCGCGGCGCTCGTCCGATTCCTTCACTGGATTTCGGTCGAGGCGCCGAAGGGCGGTGTCGACGAGCTCAAGGCGGCGGCCAGGCTTCAGCAGTTCCGCCAGGAGAGCGGCGATCTTCGCGATCTCAGCTTCGACACCATCTCCGGCGCCGGCCCGAACGGAGCGATCGTCCATTACCGGGTGACCGAGGAGACGAACCGGCCGCTCGAGAGGGATTCGCTCTACCTCGTCGACAGCGGCGGCCAATATCCCGACGGCACCACCGACGTCACCCGGACGGTCGCGATCGGCACGCCGACCGCGGAGATGCGCGACCGCTTCACCCGGGTGCTCAAGGGCCATATCGCTATCGCCTGCGCCGTCTTCCCGGAAGGCACGCGCGGAAGCCAGCTCGACAGCTTCGCCCGCCAATATCTGTGGGCCGCGGGCCTCGATTATGCCCATGGCACCGGTCACGGCGTCGGCAGCTTCCTCGCCGTCCATGAGGGGCCGCAGCGAATCTCGCCGGCGGGATCGAGCCAGTCGGGCGGCGACGAGCCGCTCAAGGCCGGCATGTTCCTGTCGAACGAGCCCGGCTATTACAAGACCGGCGAATATGGGATCCGGATCGAAAATCTCGTCCTGGTCGAACGCCGCGAGATCGAGGGCGCCGAAAAGAAGATGCTCGGCTTCGAGACCCTTACCTTCGCGCCGATCGAGCGAAACCTGATCGACACCGGCCTGTTGACTTCAGGCGAGCGTGAGTGGGTGGATTCCTATCATGTCCAGGTGCTCGAAGTGGTCGGGCCGAAGCTGGACGGCGATGCCCTCGCCTGGCTTCGCGAGCAGTGCCGCCCGCTCTGACGGCGCGTGCCGGGATTCAGCTCCGGTCCTCGCAATCGCCGTTCGCCGGGGCTGCCCGAGGCTGGGGTGACTGCGTCGCGGCCGCGCGCGCCTGGGCCTTGCGGCGGCGCAGGTTCTCCCGAAGCGCCTCGGCGAGCCGTTTCGCGCGTTGATCCTTGGATTGTGCCATTTCGGCCGAAATTAAGGGGCTTGCGGGGTTGCGGCAACCCGCCTTGACAACATGTCGGCTGCGCGGCCATAGCGCCGCGTCCCCGGACAAAGCGACGTGCTGCCGTAGCTCAGTGGTAGAGCGCATCCTTGGTAAGGCTGAGGTCGTGAGT
>CBIGXQ010000031.1:0-20860 GCA_966193865.1 uncultured Sphingosinicella sp.
GGCGAATAGTCTCAGGCGCAGCCCATCGCCTCAGCGCCACGCCGTGACGGTAAGTCCGGCTCCGCTGCTTCCCCGGCACGTTCCCCCTTTCGCAACCCCTCCAAGGCGAAGCGAGAGTCGAGATGAGCCGGATCCTGGTCCTTTATTATTCCGCCTACGGCCATGTCGAACGCATGGCTGAAGCCGTCGCCGAGGGCGCTCGCGAGGCGGGGGCCGAGGTCGACATCCGCCGGGTGCCCGAGCTGGTTTCGGAGGAAGTGGCGCGATCGTCCGGCTACAAGCTCGACCAGAGGGCGCCGATCGCCCGGGTCGACGAGCTTCCCGGTTATGACGCGATCATCGTCGGGGTCGGCACGCGCTACGGCCGGATGGCCTCGCAAATGGCCAATTTCCTCGACCAGACCGGAGCCCTGTGGGCGAGCGGCGCCCTCATCGGCAAGGTCGGCTCGGCCTTCGCCTCGACCGCGACCCAGCATGGCGGCCAGGAAACGACCTTGATGGCGATCCACACCAATCTCATGCATCTCGGCATGGTCACGGTCGGCCTGCCCTACAGCTTCGCCGGCCAGATGACCCTGGACGAGATCACCGGCGGCTCGCCCTACGGCGCCACCACCATCGCCGGCAGCGACGGCTCGCGCCAGCCCAGCGCCAACGAGCTGGACGGCGGCCATTACCAGGGCCGCCACGTCGCCGAGCTCACCAACCGCCTCTTCCCGCGAACCTCCCCCCAGGGCGAAAGCGAGCAGACCGACCATTTCATGCTCGGCCGCTAGGGACTGGAGACCGTCTTTCTGGACCTTCACCCTCTCGTCATGCCAGCGAAGGCTGGCATCCAAGTGGTCTGAGGGCTCCACCACCGTCTGGACCCCAGCCTTCGCTGGGGTGACGGGAGCAGGGAAGGGCGCCTATCTCTCGTAGGCGTTGGGGAGCTGGCCTTCGACCGGATCGCGATAGCGTTCGCGAAGGCGGGTCTGGCGGTTCTCCAGATTCTGCTGGACGCCGTCGATCCACACCGCCTCGACTCCGCTCGACAGCTCGAGCGGGTCGCCGTCCCAGATGACGACGTCGCCGCGCCGCCCGGGGCGGAGCGAGCCGATCTGGTCGGCCATTCCGATCGCCTCGGCCGGCTTTGAGCTGATCGCCGCGAAGGCCTGGTCCCAGCTCAGCCCGGTATGACCGGGGATCCGGCCGATCGCGACGAGATTGCCGGCATATTGGGTCGAGACCCGAGCCATCCTCGCCTCGTCGTCATTGATCATGCCGATCGCGACGTCGACCCCGGCGGCGCGCATTCGGCCGATGTTCGACTGGGTCGAGGCGAGCTGCTCGAAGCTTTCCGGCAGGTCCTCGAGCGCGTTGGCGATGACCGGGACTCCGGCAGCGGCGATCCGGTCGGCGACCCGCCAGCCTTCCGAAGCGCCGACCAGAGCCAGCCTCAGCCGCGGGAATTCGCGCTTCAGCGCCAGCGCCTGGAGGATGTCGCTCGCCCGCTCGACATGGATGAGGAGCAATTGCCGGCCCTGGAGCACCGGCACCAGAGCGGCGGCGTCGAAGCGGGTGAGGAGGACGTCCTCGGAACGGCGGGCGCCGGGGAGGAGATAGGGATTTTCCTCGATGTCCTCGGGCGGCGGCTCCGACGCTGATTGAGGCGAGCCGGTGCCGCTTCCGATCGGCGCCCTCAGATCGCGCGCCTCGCGAAGCGCGTTGCGAAGCAGGACATGGGCCGAGGCTCGGCTTCCGCCGGCCTCGCCGGCTCCGGCCTCGCCCAGCTCGACGAACTGGAAGGCGCGGGCCCGGGTGATCGGTTCCATGTCGCCGCCGAGGTCGATGACAGCGCCCTGGCCGGCGAAGATGTTGCGGCCGGTGGCCGGAGCGACGATCGCCCTCGTGACTCCGGCGGCGCGGTTGATCGCGATCGGGCTCGCCATCGGGTTGATCGCCGGGGCGACGTCGATCGCGGCGCTGAACGGCGAGGTGTTGGCGGTGACGTCGTTGGTCGAGTCGACGGCGTCGACCTCGACGAGGCCGATACGCGAGAAGCCGGCGACGATCCCCGGAGTGACCCAGCGGCCAGTCGCGTCGACGATCTGGGCTCCGGCCGGGACCGCGACACCGGCGCCGGCGGCGACGACCCGTCCGTTCTGGATGACGACGGTACCGCCGTCGATCGGCGCCGATCCGTCGCCGACGACGACCCGGCCGCCGGTGATCGCCACCGTCTGCGCGGAAGCGGGCGCCGCGAGCGCGAGCGCGAACGCCGCGCCAAGCCACGCCGACCGCCGAAGGGCTTTGCTGCTGCTGGTGCCGCTCACTTCACGTCTCCCTCGCCGGGCTGGCCCAGCTCGAAGTCCGATACCGGACGGCGTCTCGGATCGTTCATGTCGTACATCAGGGCGCCGTCGATCCAGACCTGCTGCGGCCGCGAATAGACGCTGAGCGGGTTGCCGTTCCAGAGCACGACGTCGGCGCGCTTGCCGGCGCGAAGCGATCCGGTCTCCTCGGCGATCCCGAGCGCGCGCGCCGGGTTGATTCCGAGCCAGGTCCAGGCGACTTCGTCGGCGATGGCAAGGCCCATCCGGCGGCCGTCGGCCAGCGCCTTGGCCGCTTCCTGGTTGAGCCTCTGGATTCCGTTCGAATCGTCGGAATGGACGATCGCGCAGGCGCCGCCATTGTGGACGAGCGGGATGTTCTCGTTGACCGCGTCGTAGGATTCCATCTTGAACCCGTACCAGTCGGCCCACATCGCGGAGCAGATGCCGTCGCGGGCGAGGAGGTCGGCTATCTTGTAGCTCTCTACCGCGTGGTGGAACGTCGAGATCCGGAAGCCGAACTCCCGCGCCATGTCCATCATCAGAGCCATTTCGTCGGCGCGGTAGCAATGGTTGTGGACGAGGATCTCGCCGTCGAGGACGTCGGCGAGAGTCTCGAGTGCCATGTCGCGGGCGGTATTGGGCTCGCGGGCGCGGCGGTCGCGATATTCCGCGGCCCGCTGCCAGGTCTGCCGCATCAGGGCGATATTGCCCATCCGGGTCTGCGGCATCTGGTTGCGGCCGCCATAGACACGCTTCGGATTCTCGCCGCAGGCCATCTTCAGGCCGCGCGGCGCGCCCGGGAAGCGCATCTGCTGGACCGACCGCGCGGGGACGTTGCGCAGGGTCACGCCGCGGCCGCCGAACAGATTGGCCGATCCTGGGAGGATCTGGAGAGTCGTGACCCCCCCGTTGATGAGCGCGCGGGAGAAACCGGGATCCTGCGGCCAGACGCTGTGCTCGGCCCAGACTTCGGGGCGGACCGGGCTGGTCACCTCGTTGCCGTCGGAATGCGCCTCGACTCCGGGGCTCGGATAGTCGCCGAGGTGGGAGTGGACGTCGATCACGCCCGGAGTGACCCAGCGGCCGGCGCCGTCGATCCTCACCGCGCCTTCGGGGATCGGCGTGTCGGCGCCGCCGACCGCGTGGATGCGGCCGTCGGCGAGGACGATGGTGCCATTGTCGATCCGGCCGCCTTCACCGTCGAAGATGGTCGCGCCGGTGATCGCGGTAAGGGTCCCCGGATAGACCCGGTAGGTGGACGGATAGGGGTCGTCGGGCGGCGAGTAGCGCGGCGTCGCCGACGCCTTGTTCTGGGCGGAGGCCGACTGGGCCTCCGACTCGTGGCCGGCACAGCCCACCGCCAGCGCCGCGGCCAGTGCCGCGGCGACAATCCGTGATGTCATCTAGAGCGTCTCCGTTCCCGGCTTGGTCTCGTCGCGCGGGAACATGCCCGCCCCCTGATTCTCGGCCAGCTCGGCCCGGCCGGCCAGCTCCCCGTCCTCCGCATCGCGAAGCGTGTCGAGATGCATCAGCCGCTTCACCAGCCCGGAAATCAGGACGACGACGACTCCGACGACGATCGCGACCAGGCCGATCTTCCAGTAGATGCTCATCGTCGCATCCCGGGTCATCTCGCCGCCTTCGCCGCCGGTCGCGGCGCCGATCATGCCAGCGACGTAATTGCCGCCGGCGGTGGCGAAGAACCAAGCGCCCATCACCAGGCTGGCGAGATGGCGCGGAGCGAGCCGGTTCATCGCGCTGAGACCGACCGGCGACAGGCAGAGCTCGCCGGTCGTGTGGAAGAAGTAGATGCCGAACAGGAAGATCACCGGCACCAGCGCACCAGGTCCGACGCTCGCCGCGCCCCAGACCAGGACGAGGAAGCCGAATCCGAGCTGGATCAGGCCGAGGCCGAACTTGGCCGGAGTCGAAGGCTCGAGCCCGCGCCTGCCGAGGAAGGTCCACAGCCAGGCGAACAGAGGCGCCAGCAGGATGATGTAGATCGGGTTGATCGACTGGAAGATCGGCGCCGGAACGCCGCCCAGGTCGATATAGCGATCGGTGAACAGGTTGAGCGAACCACCCGCCTGCTCGAACAGGCCCCAGAACAGCGGCTGGAGAGCAATCAGGAACAGGATCGCGAAGATCCGCTCGCGCGGTTCCTTGTCGAGCTTGAACGCCTCGAACAGGACATAGGCAAGCAGCCCGACCCCGGAAAGCAGCATCAGGCCGCCGACGACGGACTGGTACTGGATCAGCATCCACATGATCGCGATGCCGGCGATACCGACGCCATAGACCGCCAGTTCCGTGGTCTTGCCGAGCGCTCGCGGCGCCTCGCCACGGCCAAGCAGGAGCGGCCGTCCGAAGATGAAGACGACCAGGCCAAGCAGCATTCCGACACCGGCGGCGCCGAAGCCGTAGGACCAGCCCAGGGTCACTCCGAGATAGCCGGCGATGATCGTGCCGATCGCCGCGCCGACGTTAATCCCCATGTAGAAGATGGTGTAGGCGCCGTCGCGGCGGACGTCGGTGAGCGGGTAGAGCTGGCCGACGATGACCGAGATATTGGCCTTGAGGAAGCCCGAGCCGACGATGATGAAGGCGAGCGCGAGCCAGAAGACGTTGATCGTGGGATCATTCTGGCCGCCGCTTCCCTCGAACGCCATCAGGAAGTGGCCGCAGGTCAGAAGCACGGCGCCGAACTGAACCGCCTTGCGCTGGCCCAGATAGCGGTCGGCGAGCCATCCGCCGAGCACCGGGGTGATGTAGACGAGGCTGACATAGGCCCCGTAGATCAGGTTGGCGGGGCTGTCGTCGTAGAGCCAATGCTGGGTCAGATAGAAGATCAGCAGAGCGCGCATGCCGTAATAGGAGAAACGCTCCCACATCTCGGCGAAGAACAGGATGTAGAGCCCCTTGGGGTGGTTGAGCACTTCCGGCTTGGGGCGGGAGACGAGCCAGGCGCCGGCGATCAGGAAGAGGGCGAGCAAGGTCGCGGCGATGGCGACGATCCAGTCGCCTTCCTGCCACAAGGAAACCGGTTTGAACCCCACGCTTGTGCTCCTTTACGACATCGGCCGCGTCCGCGCGGTCCCCATGGGGCGGCGAACCTAGCGTCGAAAACGCCATTGTGAAGAAAATTGTTGCGCCGGAACCATCTCTGCTAGGCGGCCCGCATGTTCAACGACCCAAGCTCTCCCCTCGAGCTGCTCAGGACTCGCCGGTCCGGCCGGCCTCGCGATCTCGTCGAGCCGGGGCCCGATCCGGCCGAGCTCAGGCAGATCATCGAGATCGCCGCCCGCTCGCCCGATCACGGCAAGCTCCACCCCTGGCGCTTCGTCCATGTCGCGAAGGATCAGCGCGACTCGTTCGCCCAGATGCTCCAGGCGGCTTACCGGATCGACCATCCCGCGCCCGGCCGGCTCGAGATCGAGGCGACCGATCGCTTCGCGCGCCAGGCGCCCGAGCTGATCGTCGCCCTTTCCAGCCCGGTGCCCGGTCACAAGATTCCGGCCTGGGAGCAGCAATTGTCGTGCGGCGCCGCCTGCATGAACCTGCTCCTGGCGACTCACGCTCTGGGCTTTGCCGGCGGCTGGGTCACCGGCTGGGCGGCCTATTCGGACGCCGTCCTCGCCGCCTTCGGAGCGCCGCCGGAGCGGATCGCCGGCTTCATCTTTCTCGGAACGCCGGGCGCCGGGCTCGAGGAACGGCTCAGACCGGAATATGACGAAATCTACTCGGAGTGGAAGCCCGGCTGATCTAGGCGAGCCCCGGCGGTCGTTGAGCCTTCCCAAGGTCCATGCCCGACTCGGGAGAATATCCTTGACCCACGCGGTGTATTAGTACAGCATAACGGAATGAACGAAGAACGCCCGGTCTACCTCCGACTCCGCGACCGAATCGGCGCCATGATCCTCGACGGCAAGGTTCGCGACGGCGATGCTCTGCCCTCCGTCCGGACCCTGGCCGCCGATTTCGGAGCGAACCCTCTGACGGTGGCAAAAGCCTATCAGGGATTCCAGGAGGAAGGGCTGGTCGTCGTCAAGCGCGGCGTCGGCATGTTCGTCGCTCCGGGCGCGGCCGATCGGCTTCGTTCGGCCGAGCGCAAGGACTTCCTCGAGCAGCGCTGGCCGGAAATCTCCTCGCACATGCGCCGGCTCGGGCTCGACGTCGAGGATCTGGTCGAGCGCGCGCTCGCCTGACTTCAGCGCGGACACAATCGGCACGGACGACGGCGAACTTCGGCATCGCGCTGCAACAGACGGCGCCGAAAAGCATTGTACCCAGCCATTGCTTGTCCAGGATCCTTCGATGAAGCCCCTCCGCGCCTTTTGCCTTTCCTTCGCCTCCGGCCTGTTCGTCCTGTTCGCCGGGCACGGCCTTTCGGGCGTGGTGTGACCCATTTGCCGCACTGGCGCGGCCGTTCAGCGCCAGGACATTGAGGGGCCATTAAAATCTTGCCCCTTGGCGCCTATGTCGGCCGCCAGGGGAATCGGCTGCGAGCGGTCCGGGCAAGAATCAGATGACATATTTCAAACGGAGCCAGATCGGCGGCGTCGTGAGCGCCCTGTTGCTGTGCGCGGCATGGACTGCGCACGCACAGGAAAGCGCGACCACCAACAGTGTAGGCAACAGCAGTGTCGGCAACAGCTCGGGCCCGGTCATCGGTCCGCCCGCGCTCAAGGACTTCCAGCTCGAGCCGCGGGAGCGCCTCGTCACCCAGCCGCCGCCCCAGCCGCAGCGGCCGACCAACAGTCAGCCCCGGCCGGCGGCCGACCCGCAGCGTCAGGCCCCGACGCCGGCCGAGACTCGCTCGCCCGAGCCTGCCGAGGCCCAGCCGCGGCGCTCCGCCGCCGGGCCTTCGCGCGAGCCGACGAGCGAGGTCGTTCCGCCGATCGTCGCCGATCCGATAACGCTGCCGCCACCGGCTTCGGAAATTCCGGCCGCTTCGGCGCCCGCCGATTCGGCTTCACCGGAGCCGGCGGTCGAGGAAGAGGGCGGCAGTTGGTGGCCCTATGCCCTGCCGCTGCTGGGGCTTTTGGTCGTCGGCGGAACCCTGGTTCGCCGCCGCCGCCGGATTGCCGCTCCGGCCGAAACCGTCGAGCCGGCCGCCGCCGCCGCCCCGGTACCGCGCCGCGAGGCGGTGCCGAGGCCCTGGCTCGAGCTCGAGCTGAAGGCGAAGCGCGCTTCGTTCACCGACACGGAATGGGTCGTCCAGTTCGAGCTGTCGGTCAGCAATACCGGCCAGAGCGTTGCCCGCGACCTTCGCATCGACGTCATGCTGTTCAACGCCGGAAAGGAGCAGGACAAGGAGATCGGCGCCTTCTTCCGAACCGCCGGCCGCGAGCAGACCAAGTTGAAGCTTCCTGGAATCCAGCCGGGCGCCACCGGAATCATCGATGGCGAAGTGGCCATGCCGCTGGCCGAGATGCGGGCGATGAAGCTGAGCGACCGGACATTGTTCATCCCGGTGGTGGCGGTGAACGCCTTGTACGACTGGGGCGAGGAACGCACCGGCCAGACCGCCAAATCCTATGTCGTCGGCCGTGAGCTTCAGGAGCCCAGCGAGAAGATGGGCGCTTTCCGGGTCGATCTCGGCCCGCGCATCTGGCGTACCGTCGGACAGCGGCCCCACAAGCTCGCTCGCCGGTTCTAGACGCCCGAGCTTCGTCGAGGCCTATCAGGCCAAGAAGGCTTCCTCGGGCATCGAATAGAGCAATCCCGCGCCGCGTCGGACCTGGCCGGCGAGACCGATCGCTTCCTCGACGATCGTGTCGAAATAAGCGGCTGCCGCTCTCTTCATCGCAAGGAAGGCGGGATCGCCTTCGCCGTCAGCGAGCCGGCGCTCGGCTTCGCGCGATTGGCGCTTCATCAGCCAGCCGCCGACGGCGACCGACAGCATCGTCAGCAATGGATAGGAGCCGGCGAGCCGATCGTCCGGACTTGCCTCGCTGCGCAGCCATGCAACCCCGTCTTCGATCGCGTCGATCAGGTCGCCGAGCGGTCCTTCGTCATCGTCTCGCCTCATGTCGGCGAGAAGCCCGGACAAGGCCTTGCCGCCTTCCAGGTCCAGCTTTCGGCCGACGAGATCGGCGGCCTGGATTCCGTTCGTCCCTTCGTAGATCGGCGAAATGCGCGAATCGCGATAATGCTGGGCGGCGCCGGTCTCCTCGACATAGCCCATTCCGCCATGGACCTGGAGGGCGAGGCTGGTCACCTCGACTCCGACATCGGTGCCATAGGCCTTGACGAGAGGGGTCAGAAGGTCGGCGCGAGCCGAAGCGGCGCTGTCGCCGAGCGTCGCCCGGTCGGTCTGGCCGGCCGTATAATAAGCCAGAGCCCGCGCCGACTGGGTCAGCGCCTTCATCCGAAGCAGCATTCGGCGGACATCGGGATGTTCGATGATCCGCGCCGGCCGGCCGTCGCGCGAGCCCTGAACGCGCTCCATGGCGAAGTCGACCGACTGCTGCATCGCCCGCTCGGCGATCGATACGCCCTGGAGGCCGACGTTGAGCCTGGCATTGTTCATCATCGTGAACATCGCCGCCATGCCTCGATTCTCCTCGCCGATCAGCCAGCCGACGGCGCCGCCTTCGTCGCCATAGGACATGACGCAGGTCGGCGAGGCATGGATTCCGAGCTTGTGCTCGATCGAGACGCAGCGAAGGTCGTTGCGCCTTCCGTCGGGCAGGATCTTCGGCACGAGGAAGAGGGAGATACCCTTCGTGCCGGGGGGCGCATCGGGGACTCGGGCGAGGACGAGGTGAAGGATATTGTCGGTGAGGTCATGCTCGCCGAACGTGATGAAGATCTTCTGGCCACGGATCCGGTAGCTGCCATCGCCCGCCGGCTCGGCCCGGGTCTTGAGGGCGCCGACGTCCGAGCCCGCCTGCGGCTCCGTGAGGTTCATCGTCCCGGTCCATTCGCCGCTGACCAGCTTCGGCAGCCAGGTCTCCTTCAGCGCTTCGGAGCCATGATGCTTCAGGGCCTCGACCGCGCCCGGGGTGAGCATCATGACCAGGGAGAAGCCCATATTGGCCGAACCCAGATCCTCCATGACGACCGTCGCAAGGCTCAGCGGCAGTCCCTGGCCGCCATATTCGACCGGTCCGGCGAGCGTGCCCCAGCCGGCCTCGACATAAGCGCGATAGGCTTCGCCATATCCCGGCGGCATCTTCACGCCCTCCGGCGACCAGCGCGCCCCGATCTCATCGCCGACCCGGTTCAGAGGGGCGAATTCGCCGGCGGCGAAGGCTCCGGCTCCCTCGACGATCGCGTCGACGATGTCCGCACTGGCTTCGGGGAAGGCGTTGCCGCCCGTCAGTTCGTCCAGTTGGACGACATGAGCGAGCAGGAATTTCTGTTCGTCGACCGGCGGCTTGTAGCTCATGGCGTCCCGCGAAAAGTTGCGAAGGTGGAACGGGCGCTATAGCCCGCGACCTCCATGGTGCAAACGAACGTCCAGACCTACGGACCGGCGGCGATCGCGACGGCTGCGGAGCTGATCCTGTCGGGCGAGCCGGTAGCGGTCCCGACCGAAACCGTCTATGGCCTCGCCGCCGACGCCTCCAACGGCGAGGCCGTGGCTCGGATCTACGCCGCCAAGGGGAGGCCGCGATTCAACCCTCTCATCGTCCATGTCCGCAATCTCGATCATGCGCTCGAAATCGCGAAGTTCGAGAAGGCGGCCCTCGATCTCGCCACCCGCTTCTGGCCCGGACCGCTTACGCTCGTGCTGCCGCTGGGGGAGGGGGCGCCGGTCGCCCCGATCGTCACCGCCGGGCTGGCGACGGTGGCCGTGCGCTGCCCCGCCCATCCCGCGATGCGCGATCTTCTCGAGGCGACTCGACGGCCGCTTGCAGCGCCATCGGCCAATGCCAGCGGCAGGATCAGCCCGACCCGTGCCGAGCACGTCCTTGCCAGCCTCGGCGGACGGATCCCGCTGATCGTCGACGGCGGCCCCACCACCCACGGCCTTGAATCCACCATCGTCGCCGTCGCCGGCGGCGTCCTCAGGGTGTTGAGGCCAGGACCGATCGATCTCGGCGCAGCGGAGACGGGGGCCTCAGCGATCGAGGCGCCTGGACAGATGGCGAGCCATTATGCTCCGGCCAAGCCGGTCCGGCTCGACGCCACCGAGGCGGCGCCGAGCGAATGGCTGATCGGCTTCGGAGCCGTGGACGGCGACAGCAGCCTGAGCCGGTCCGCCGACCTCGTCGAGGCGGCCGCGAACCTGTTCGACCGGCTTCACGAGGCCGAAGCCCAGGACCGGCCGAGAATTGCGGTCGCTCCGGTTCCGGACGAAGGATTGGGACAGGCGATCAACGACCGGCTTCGGCGGGCCGCGGTGCCGCCGCGCGGCTAGACCGATCGCCTAGACCGGCTCGTTCCGGAGCCGCTCGGCGAAGCCCTTGCGCAGCTTCTGAAGCTTGGGTGGGATCACCGCCAGGCAATAGGGACTGCTTTGGCCTTCCCCCTCCCAATAATCCTGGTGGTAATCTTCGGCCGGATACCAGGTGGCGAAAGGCTCGATCGCGGTGACGATGGGCGCCGGCCAGTTCGGCTGGTTGCGCTCGATCGCCCTTTTCGCCGCCTCTTCCTGCTCCGGCGAGGCCGCAAAGATGGCCGAACGATATTGGGTCCCGATATCGTTGCCCTGGCGGTTGAGCTGGGTCGGATCGTGAGTCGCGAAGAAGATGTCGAGCAGGTCGTCATAGCCGATCACATCGGGATCGAAGGTGATCCTGATCACCTCGGCATGGCCGGTGTCGCCGCCGCAGACCTGCTTGTAGGTCGGGTTTGCGACATGGCCGCCGGTATAGCCGCTCTCGACCTTCGAGACCCCGGTCAGGTCCTTGAACACCGCCTCGGTGCACCAGAAGCATCCGCCCGCCAATATCGCCTGCTGTTCGGCCATGATGATCTCCATCCTTTTCTGTCCAGATAGAAGCCGGATCGCGAATTCAAGGGCGGACCGGTCCTTTCCCCTCGCGGTTGCTGGCCGGCAGGGTGAAGGCGAACGTCGCGCCGCCCTCGATCGACGCGGCCCAGATCCGGCCGCCATGCGCTTCGATGATCGTTCTCGAGATCGGCAGACCGATGCCCATGCCGCCGCTCTTCGTCGTCATGAACTGGGAGAAGAGGCTGTCGACCAGGGTCGGATCGATGCCGGTGCCGGTGTCGGCGACCCGCACCTCGACCATGCCTCCCGACAGCCGCTTCGTCGAAATATCGACCTGACGCGAAGACGAATGCTCCATGGCTTCGATCGCGTTTCGGATCAGATTTATCAGAACCTGCTGAATCTGGATCTTGTCCGCCCACACCCATTGCGCCTCGGGATCGCAGGTGCAGCGATGCTTGATTCTCTTCTGACTCGCATCGACGAAGGCGAGCACGCTTGCCTCCTTGATCAATCGGGGCAGATTCACGGCGCCGGCGCTGATCGTGCCGCGCGCGACCAGTTCGTGGACCCGGCGGACGATCTCGCCGGCGCGCATGGTGCTCGAGGCTGCCGAATCGAGGGCGTCGAGCAGCGGCGGCGGAAGCGCGAGTCCCGATTGCCTGGCCAGGCGGTTGGCGCCGCTGAGATAGTTGCTGGCTGCGGCGAGCGGCTGGTTCAATTCGTGGGCCAGAGTAGAGGCCATCGTCCCCATCGCCGTCCGCCGGGCGAGTTGGATCAGTTCCTCCTGCATGCGCTTCAACTCGGATTCCGCCTGGCGCTCCCGGGTCACGTCGGTCATCGCGCCAACGGCGCGAACGGCCCGACCATCGGCATCGCGGACGATCAGGCCCTGGTCGTGGAGATGGGCGTAGCTTCCATCGGCCTTCCTGAAGCGATAATCGATCGCCCAGCGATCGCGGTCGCTGGTGATGGTCCTTTCGAAGCCGCGTACGACCCAGCTCCGGTCCTCCGGATGGATTCGCTCCGCCCACCAGGTCAAAGGTGTCGGCCCGTCCTGGGCCGGATAGCCGAAAAAGGCCGAACCGGTCGCTCGCCACCTGATTTCCCGAGCGACGAGATCGAGATCGTAAAGCGCGTCGTTCGTGGCCTGGAAGGCGAGGCGATAGCGTTCCTCCATCTCCTCCCTGGCGATCTGCGCCATCCGGCGGTCGTGAATGTCTTCGGTGAAGCCGTACCAGCCGACGAGCTGCCCCTGTTCGTCCCGGCGCGGCCCGGACCGGGCGCGAAAGTAGCGATAGCTGCCATCCTTCATCAACATCCGGAATTCGGTGGTATGCGGAATCCCGGCAGCGGTGGCTTGCTCCCAGCCCCTCATCGCCTCGTCGGCATCATCCGGATGCATCGCCGCTCTCTGGGTTCCGGGCGGAAGTCCGGTGAGCTCGGTAAAGCGCGGGCTGATCGAAACGAACTGGCCGTGCGCGTCGGCAGTCCAGACTATGAGGTCGGCAAGCTCGGCAGCGTAGCGATAGACTTCGTCGCCTTCGGGAGGAGTGGCACTGGTCGGAATGCCGCCCGGAAGGGTCTTCTTCGCCATCGATCAGCTGTCAGTGGCGGACGGCACATCGAGTCCGGCGTCGATGGCCAGGGTCAGCGCCTCCGCCAGCCCGCTCACCTGAAGCCGGTCCATCATGTTGCCGCGGTGCATCTCGACCGTTCGAAGGCTGATCCCGAGCTGCTTCGCGATGATCTTGTTCGATTGGCCGGCGAGGAGCGCCTGGAGCACCTCCCGCTCGCGTGCGGTGAGCTGCTTCACCCGCTCGTGGGCGTTGCGCCGCCGCCGCGCCTGGACCTCGCGCGCGGCGAGCACCGCCATACCGTTGGCGAGCGCCGCCTGCAGCGTTTCCTCGGTGAACGGCTTCTCGATGAAATCGATCGCGCCCTGCTTCATCGCCCGAACCGCCACGGGCACTTCGCCATGGCCGGTCATGACGATCACCGGCCAGTCGACGAGCCGCTCCGCCATCCCGCTCATCACGGCAAAACCATCCACGTCCGGCATTCTCAGGTCGAGGAGAACGCAGCCCGGGTCGAGATCGGGAAGGGCTTCCAGGAAGTCGCTGCCGCTGGCGAACGGGTGTGACCGGATATGGTCGGCAGCGAGCATGAAGCTCAACGACCGCCGAACGTCGCGATCGTCGTCGACCACATAGACGGTTCGTCTGGTGTCCGCCGTTGCCATGTTCGCTCCAAATTCGCTGCCCGCCTTTGGACCGGGAGGCGCCGATCACGCAAGGCACGTTGAGAGGCCGTGACAACGTTCCGCCGGCGACACGTCAGGAACATAGCGCCTTTGCCCCGGTTTGGGCGTGAAAGGAGCCGGTCAATGTCATCTGTCGCCGTGTTCGGGGAGCCGAGCGAAGTCATCGTTGAAGAGGGCGAGGTCATTGTCGAAGGCCCGGATGGGGTAGCGGTGACACTGACCCCAGACGCGGCCGAGGAAACGGCAAGGCGCCTTGCCGAGGCGGCGGCCGAGGCACGCCGGCAGAAGCGCGGCTGACGACCGACTCAGCCGTTCGGCAGGCTCGGCACAGCCTGGCGGATTTTCGGCATCTCAGCCCAGGGATCGGCGGGCATGGCCGCAATCCGTGCCGGAATCGTCAGGATGTTAAAGCCCGACGGGTCCAGCGACGGCACGACTTCCTCCCAGAGCAGCGGAGTCGCAACTGGCGCTCCGATCCGTGAGCGGGTCGAATAGGGGCCGACGGCGGTCGATGTCGGGTCGTTGCGAAGATAGTCGATGAAAATACGGCCGGCCCGCTCGGCCTTTGATATCTTCGTCAGATAGAGGTCCGGTGAATCCGCCGCCATGCGTTCCGAAAAAGTTTTTGCCCAGGCCTTCGCCTCTTTCCATTCGAGCGAAGCTCGGATCGGAACGACGACATGGAGGCCTTTGCCGCCGGTCGTCTTGACGAAACTGACCATCCCGAGCGAGTCCAGCCGGGCGCGAACTTCCAGCGCAGCGGCGACGACCGACGCGAATCCCAGCCCCTCCGCCGGGTCGAGATCGAAGATCAGCCGGTCCGGCCGGTCGGGCTGACGCTTCGTCACCGACCAGGGATGGATTTCGAGCACGCCCATCTGCACGAGCGCTACCAGCCCGGGCAGGTCCCTGATGAAGAGGAAGGGATTGTCGAAGCCGGGGATGAGGATCCTTTCGATCTGCTTGGGCACGCCCGAACCGGCATGACGCTGGTAGAAGCAGTTCTTTTGCCGGCCGGTCGGGCAGCGCACCATCGTGATCGGCCGGAAGGCGACGTGCGGCAGCATCCGGTCCGCGACCGCCAGATAATGATCGGCCAGATCGCCCTTCGTGATGCCCTGTTCCGGATAAAGGATCTTGTCCGGATTGCTGAGCCGGACGCCCTCCACGAATCGCTCGCTCATGCCCCGGCCAGCTCGGCTTCGAGGACTTCGGGTCCAGCTTCGGGCTGGAGCTGGTCCATCTGGCACTGCTTCGGCGCTTTGTCGGGTCGCCAGCGCAGGAATTTGGTGCCGTGCCGGAAACGGTTGCCGGTGACATGATCGTAGCGGACCTCGACCACCAGTTCGTGGCGGAGCGGCTCCCATTCCCTGGTCCGTTCGGTGGACCAGCGGCTCGGGCCTCCGGGGGAATCGCCCGTAAAGCCCGGCGGGCCGATCAGTTTCTCGAGCCGACTGGTCAGCGCCGGTTTCTCGTCCGCCGGTATGGCGGACGTGAAGCCGACATGATCGAGAAGACCGCGATCATTATATAGTCCGAGCAGGAGAGAGCCTACTTCGCGGCTGTTTGTGCCATAGCGGAAACCGCCGACGACGCAGTCGGCAGTGCGCATCTGCTTCACCTTGATCATGGCGCGCTCACCCGGTTCGTAGGCACCGTCTCGACGCTTGGCGATGACTCCGTCGAGGGCCGTGCCGACTTCGTCGAGCCAGCGGCGGGCGGTTTCGCGGTTTTCGGTATAAGGTGAAAGCCTCACCTGGTCGCGGGCTTCGCCGAGATCGATCAACTCGAGCGTCTGGCGTCGGCGCCACAAAGGCGCCTGGAGATAATCGGTTTCCTTGTGGAACAGCAGGTCGAACAGCATCAGCTGGGCCGGAGTTTCCACGGCGAGGCGGCGCACCCGGCTTTCCGCCGGATGGAGGCGAAGCTGGAGCGCCTCGAACGACAATTTTCCATGGACCGGGATGATGAGCTCGCCGTCGACGACGAAGCGGTCCGCTTCGAGCCGGCGCAATAGATCGACGACGTCCGGGAAATAGCGGGCGAGCGGTTTTCCGGATTTGGACTGAAGTTGGACCTCGTCGCCATCGCGGAAGGCGAGACAGCGGAATCCGTCCCATTTGGGCTCATATTGCCAGTCTTCACCGGACGGCAGCTCGTCGGCCAGGCGGGCTTCCATGGGCGGCAAGGGCGGCGTGATCGCGAGGCGTTCGAGCAATCGGTGCTCCTTCATTTCCCTTTCGAACAGACTCACGGGCTTCAACGCGGTTCCGGCACGGCTGGTCGCTACTCTCAAAACTCCGTTAACCCTGTCGGGGGAATGATGCGGCGAATGGCGGCGCGAGCGGGATGAAGCGCGCCCTTCGGAGGGAACAGAGCATTGAGCGAAAAAGAGAAAATGCCTAGTTTCGGAGCCGTGCCGGGGAGGGTTCCAAATGGCTTTGTCGCGTAGGCAGTTCATCGAGGCGGGTGCCGCCAGCGGATTTCTGGCGGCCGTCTCTTCGCCTCTGATCGCGGCTGTGACCCGTGATGCTCGGCTTGCGCCGGCGCCTGCACCCGTCGTCACGGTTCCTGCGCGGCCTCGGGTGATGGTCGATCCGATCGTCGATCCCCGGATCGTCGCCCGCGCCCGCGCCGCCTTCGATCGCCATCGTTCCCAGATCGCTCATGGCGACATCGTCGGAATCGCCGATTTCACCCGCGCGTCACGCGATGACCGCTTCTTCCTGCTCGACACGAATACCGGCCGGGTAACCCGCCATCTTGTCTCGCACGGCCGCGGCTCCGATCCGAGCCATACCGGCTTTCTTCAGCGCTTCTCCAACCAGTTCGGCTCCGAGGCGAGTTCCAACGGCGCTTATGTGACGAGCAATTATTATCACGGCAAATACGGCCGATCGATGCGTGTCCGGGGTCTGGATCCCACCAACAACAATGCCGAGGCACGGGCCATCGTCGTTCATACCGCCTGGTATGCCGAGCCCAATGTCGCCGAGGAAACGGGGCGCCTTGGCCGCAGCGAAGGCTGCTTCGCCCTTCCGCATCGTAGTCTTCAGGAAGTCCTTGCCCGGCTCGGGCCGGGCCGCTTCCTCTACGCCGATCGGCTCGCCTGACTTAATTCCGTTTCCGCTCGAGCGGAAGCACTGCCGGTCCGTGGATGACCTCGCCGTCAAGGGCGAAGCGAGACCCGTGGCACGGGCAGTCCCAGCTTCTGTCATTCTCGTTCCAGCCGACCAGACAGCCCATGTGCGTGCAGACGGCGGAGACGGCGTGGAGTCGGCCGTCATCGTCCCGATAGCCGGCGATGGTCTCGCCCTCGATCTTGAGGATCGCCGCTTCCCCGGCCGCCAGATCGTCGAATCGGTCCGGCTTTTTCGATAGCCAACCGCCGACGAGATGGCTGGCAACCTCGGCATTGCCCTTCACGAATTCCCTTGCGCCTGCGACGGGCTTGATCCGGCGGGCGTCGAACAGATCCAGCCAGGGATTGTCCTTGTCGGAGACCAGGTCGGCGAGAAGCATCGCCGCCGCGGTTCCGGTCGAGATGCCCCAGGCATTGAAGCCGGTGGCGACGAGATAGGCGGCGCTGCCGCCGGACGACCAGCCGATGAAGGGGGCGTGGTCCATCGGCGTATAGTCTTCATTGGTCCATCGATATTCGGGTGTGACTCCAAAATGATCGGCTGCGAAGCGCTCGATCTCGGCGAACGCCTTTCGCTCCTCGTCGACATGGCCGTGCCTGAAGGACGGGCCGGTGAAGATCATCCAGTCATGGCCCTGATCGTCGCGATGGCCGCGGCTCGAATGATGCGGCGTCTCGACGCTGATATACATGCCGTCCGGCACTCTGCTCGATTCCGCTCGCCCCATGATCACCGGATGCATGTGGGGATAATTTTCAGCGTAGAAGAAGCCGACCTGGCCGAGCGGAAGATGGGTCGCCATGAGGACGTGCCGGGCTCTGACCACGCCTTGTCCGGTGGCGATATGGTCCGGCGACCAGTCGATCACCCGCGAGCCTTCGAAGACATGGCAGCCGTCGCCCGGCAGCGTCGCCGCCAGCCCCTTAACATATTTGACCGGGTGAAACTGGGCCTGATCATCCCAGCGCATCGCGGCCAGCACTTCGAACGGCAGGCCCGTGTCGCGGGTCAGCGACGCCGGCAGGCCAAGAGTCCGCGCGAGCTTCACTTCGTCCTCGATCTTTGCCACTTCGCGCTCGTCCAGCGTGTAGGTGAAAGCCGGCTTGCGCTCGAGATTGCACGAAAGGCCGTGGCGCGAGGCGAGCTCGGCAATGGTCCGAATGCCCGCCTCATTGGCGTCCGCGTAACATTGCGCTCCATCCTCGCCGAACTTCCGTTCGATGACGGTATAGGCGATATTGTGCTGCGAGGTGATCTTCGCCGTCGACTTGCCGGTCACTTCCTCGCCGACCCGTCCGGCCTCGACGACCGCTACCTTGAGACCGCGGTCCTTGAGCAACCTTGCCGTGGTGACTCCAACGATGCCGCCGCCGATGATGGCGAGATCGACCTCGTTCTCGCCGGTCAGTGCAGGAAAGCGGTCCTTCGGGGCGGTGGCATTCCAGTAGGAAATATTGCGGGGCGGGCTCGCCATGACACTCTCCGTTGCTTCACGACACAACCCGAACGGTTCGGGCCTGTTCCGATCTGCTGAAGAGGTCGAAGCCTTGTTGATGCTGTGGTCATTGAGCTGTGGACGGCGAAGACCATCGCGGCGCGCCAGGCCCGTGAACCGGCACCACGCTCAGATCCTGTGAAAGAACAAGGTCCCTGTCGGCGGGCGAAATGTACGACGCAGCACAGCCCCCGAGTTTCAGTCGGCGCTGGCGACTTCAGTGGCTGCGCCGGTCTGGTTCAGCGCCTGCCGAACCGGCGTGTCCCGCCCGTAAATGTCTTCATAGGTGACGATGTCACCGTCATTCGTCGCTGCCGCGGTGAAATAGGCGATGTAGACCGGTACCGGCGCCGCCAGCTGGGTCTGCTGGTTCTCGCCGGTGGCGATCGCCGAGTCGATCGTCGCCCGATCCCATTCGCCGGTCGGCGCGAGCAGCACGGCCGCAAAATCCCGGATATTCTGGGTCCGAACGCAGCCATGGCTGAACGCTCTTACCGGCCGGCTGAACAGGGCCTGGGCCGGCGTGTCGTGAAGGAAGATGGCGTGATCGTTCGGCATCTCGATCTTCAGCCGGCCGAGCGAGTTTCTCGGGCCGGGCGGCTGGCGCACGATGAGCTGGCCGCCGTTGCGCCGAACCTCGTAACCGCGCATCGAACCGAGCTCACGAATGATGCTCTGCGGGACGGTCCACCACGGATTGAAGGTCACCGCGACTGCATTCGAGACGAGCTGCGGGGTCGGTGTCCGGCGGGAGCCGACGACCGTCCGATGACGGGCGACGACCTGGCCATTGTCGACGACGGCGGCAGTGAAGGCGGGGACATTGACGATGACGTGGCGCTCGCCGAGGTCGCGCGGCATCCAGCGCCAGCGCTCCATATTGGTCCGGATCAGGTTTCGCTTCGTCTCGTCGCTCGCCGGCGTGTTTGCGAGCGCCCGGCGAAGGCCGACATATTGGCTGTGGGTTGGCAGGAGACCGTTCAGCGTCTCGGCCACACCCCCGTTCTGAGCGACGCCGGCAAGCAGACGCTGCTGCTCATTACCGTTGATCGAGCTGTCGGGCATGTGCCAGTCACGTCGATCGTCGCCTCGGACATGGCCGCCGCTGAGATCGCCGCTGAGCTTGAGGAAGACGTCGCCGGCGAGCGCGCTCCAGGCAGCCTCGTTGCCCCCGCCCACAGCGGCGCGGAGATCGGCAAGGCGGTAATCCGCCGGATCGAGACCCTCGCGGCCGACCTGCTCGACATAGGCGATCAACTCGAGCACCGCGGCCCGACGCCAGGCCGGCGCAGGCAATTGGGGAGCCGGGAGTTGCGGTGCAGGCTGTTGAGCGGATGGCAGCGGCGACGCTTGCGGCAGCGGCGCCGGCTGAATTGCCCCGGACAGGCTCGGAGAGGCAAGCATCAGCGCCAGCCCGGAAGCACGAAGATAACGGATCATGGTGAACCTTTTACCCAAGGCCGCCACTCTGCGCCAGCGGCCAATTCGGTAATTTCACCTGCGTGATGAACGAGTAATGACCCGACCGACTTGTCGGCCATCCGCCTGCGCAACCCGGCGCCAAAACGCGCCGGGCCGCGCAGTAGACGGGGTCAGACCGTCGTCGGGTTACGATGAACCCAGCCGAAATAGGCGGCGACGATCGCAAGCAAGGCGTGGAGCCAGATGTCGTTGCCGAACAACGGGATGAGGCCGAAGGTGACATCCAGCGGTGGAATGAATCCCATCACCGTGAGGACCGCATAGATGACGGCGACGCCGCGGGCATAGCTCACCGAGGCACCGAGCCCACGCGATGCCATCAACCCCCAGATCCCGAACAGGACATGGACGAGGCTGTGGAGAGCGTTCACCGGGAAGAGGCCGAGCACGTCGCCCTCGAAGGCATTGACGGTGACGTCCGGATAATCGTGCGGATGAAGGAGCGCTGGCGACACGAAGCCGGCGACGCCCACGAGGAGAAAGACGATTCCAAAAATTAGCGCGAAGGTGCGAGTGCTCATCCCTGCTTCTCCCTGACGATTGTCTTTTGGTACGCAGAACTGGCTCAATCATCGGAAAGTAGAGCAGTTCCCGAGCTTCCGAAAGTCATTTCGGCGCCGCACCAACGCGAGAAGCGCGCCCGTCCGTTCAGGCGCCCTGTTCGAGGAGGCGATCCTGCTCGCTGTCGCTTTCCGCCTCGGTGAAGCCGGAGCGACGGGCGGCGGTCGCGGTGGCGGCGACGTCCATGCTGACATTGCCGATCGTTCGGACCAGGTCCGGCAGCACTTCGACCGCGATCAGGATCGCCAGCGGTTCGATCGGAACGCCCATGGCGATGCAGATCGGGGCGATCGAGGTGACGAAGCTCGCCTGGCCGGGAATGCCTGGCGCGCCCATGGTCGTCGTCGCCGCCGCGGCGACACCGAAAGCGAGCTGAGTCGCTGTCAGCTCGATCCCGAACCAGTAGGCGATGTAGATCGCCACGGCGAGGTTCATCGCCGGGCCGGTTGCCCTGAAGATTGCCACGGCCATCGGCAGGAGAACGCCTGAAGCCGCCACCGGGACGTCGAGCTTGGCATTGGCGCGGAGCATCGCCGGAAGAGTCGCCAGCGAGGATTGGGTACTGAACGCCACCGCCTGGCTGGGCGCGATCGCCCGAGTGAACTGGACGAAGCCAATTCCGGCGCCGAAGCGGGCGACCGGCCAGGCGGCCAGCCAGATGACGATTCCGACCGCGGAGACGATCAGGACATAATG
>CBIGXQ010000032.1:0-20780 GCA_966193865.1 uncultured Sphingosinicella sp.
GGCATCGGCAGCTCGATGCCGTGGATGGTCCGCACTTCGCCGGCGCGGTCGCGCACGGTCACGTCGAAGCGGTTGCCGCCGGGGAAGGGCTCGACATTGTCGCCGCGGACATCGGCCTGCGCGGCGAAGCCGTAGGTGACGACGCGCCGGTCGCGGAGGCGCGGGATGATCGTCTGCACCTCGGGATGGTCGACGCAGAGCAAGGCGGCGCCGTAGAACGGTACGTTCTCGACAAATTCGACATAGGCGTCCTTCGCCTTGTCGAAGCTGCCATAATGATCGAGATGCTCGGGATCGATGTTGGTCACCACGGCGATGGTGCCGTCGAGCCTCAGGAAGCTGCCGTCGCTCTCGTCGGCCTCGACCACCATCCAGTCCGATTTGCCGAGCCGGGCGTTGGAGCCATAGGCGTTGATGATGCCGCCGTTGATGACGGTGGGGTCTATCCCGCCGGCGTCGAGCAGGGCCGCGAGCAGCGAGGTGGTGGTGGACTTGCCGTGGGTGCCGGCGACGGCGACGGTGGCCTTGAGGCGCATCAGTTCGGCCAGCATTTCGGCGCGGCGGACGACGGGAATGCGGCGCTCATAGGCGCATTCGACCTCGGGATTGCCGCGCTTGATCGCGGTCGAGGTGACGACCACCGCCGCGTCGCCGAGATTGTCCGGGCTATGGCCGATCGCGACCGGGATGCCCTGCCGGCGCAGCCCTTCGACGACATAGCCCTCGGCCACGTCCGACCCCTGCACCTTGTAGCCGAGGATATGCATCACCTCGGCGATGCCGGACATGCCGATTCCGCCGATGCCGACGAAATGGATCGTGCCGATGTCGGTGCCCACGCCCTTCATGCCGGAACCCCGCCCGGCATCGAGCGAAGCACGTTCTCGCGAACGAATTGCGGATCGGCGCCGGGGTGGCGACCGACTCGCTCGACGAGATCGGCAAGATCACGGGCGGCGTTCGGGCGACCGACCGAACGCGCCCGGGCGGCGGCGTTGGCGAGCGATTCCGGGTCGAGCCCGAGCTTCTGCATCTGCTTGGCCAGCTCGATCGCGGTGAAGCGGCTCTGGGCGATCGCCCGAGCGCCGCCCGCCTTCGCCATTTCGCGGGCATTGACGGTCTGGTGATCGTCCGTCGCGCTGGGCAGCGGGATCAGGATCGCCGGCCGGCCCGCAGCGGTGAGCTCGGCGATCGTCGACGCGCCGGCCCGGGAAATGACGAGATGCGACCAGGCGAGGCGATCGGGAAGGTCGGGCAGATAGGTTGCGAGGTCGGCCGGGATTCCGAGCTCCGAATAACGGTGGCGGACCCGCTCGATATCCTCGGCGCGGCATTGCTGGGTGACCTGGAGCCGGCGGCGGAAATGTTCAGGCAAAAGCGCCAGTCCCTCGGGAACGACGTCGGACAGGATCGACGCGCCCTGGCTTCCGCCGGTGACGAGAAGCCGGAAAATGCCCTCCTCGCCAAGCGCCGGAAAAGGCTGGTCGCGAAGCGCGAGCACCTCTTCGCGGACAGGATTGCCGACGAGATGGACCTTGTCGCCGGCATTGCCGGGGAGCCGCTCCACTTCCGGATAGGCGGTGGCGATCGCGTCGACCCGGCCGGCGACGAGGCGATTGACCCGGCCGAGGACCGCATTCTGCTCGTGGATCAGGGTCGGCACCCGGGCTGCCCTTGCCGCCAGCAGAGCCGGGAAGGCCGGATAGCCGCCGAAGCCGATCACCGCCGAGGGGCGGAAGGTCTGGTAGAGCCTGAGCGCCATCGACCGGCCGGTAAGGATGCTTCGCGCCGCCTTGAACCAGCCGATCGGGCCGCCGCTCAGCCGTCCCGCCGGGAGGACGTGGACCTGGACCTTGTCGAAAAGGCCGGGGATCCGGGCGCCGCGATCGTCGGTGATGAGCGCGACCCGATGGCCGCGGACCATCAGCTCCTCGGCCAAGGCATGGGCCGGGATCATGTGGCCGCCGGTTCCGCCCGCGGCGAGAACGAAATGACGCGACATCACCATCAGCGAAGACCGCTCCATTTCACGACGTAGGGGGAGCGATGAAGGAACGGGTTGCGCCGGCTGAAGGCCAGGAGAAGGCCGAAGCCGACCGACAGAGCGACCATCGAGGATCCGCCATAGGAGATGAACGGCAGGGTCATGCCCTTGGACGGCGCGATGTGGACGTTGACCGCCATGTTGATCAGCGCCTGAAGGCCGAACTGGGTGACGAGGCCGGCCGTGGCGAGGACCAGGAACTTGTCCTCCTCGTGAAGAAGCCGAATCATCACCCGAGCGACGATCGTCATGTAGAGGACGGCGATCGCCAGGCAGGCGATGATCCCGAATTCCTCGCCGATCACCGAGAAGATGTAATCGGTATGCGGCTCCGGAAGCGAGAATTTGCGGGTGCCCGCACCCGGCCCCACCCCGAACAGCCCGCCGGCCGTCAAAGTCCGAAGCGCCGATTCGACCTGATAATTGTCGCCCTCGGAGAAGAGGAACCCGTCGATCCGCTGGGTCGCGACGTCATAGAAGAAATAAGCGAGAACCACCGCCACGAGTCCGGCGATCCCGAGAATCCCGAGCATCCGAAGCGAGGCCCCGGACAGAGCGAGCAGCATCACCCAGGCCGAGACGAAGATGATCGTCTCGCCAAAATTGGGCTGCTGCATCAGAAGCAGGGCGACGATGCCGGTGATCAGGGCCGTCAGCGGCACCATCGGCAGCGACTGGTCCTTCTCCTTCAGCGACAACAGCCAGGCGATGCTGACGATGTAGAGCGGCTTGAGGAATTCGGAGGGCTGGAACTGGGTGAAGCCGACTCCGAGCCAGCGGCGGGCGCCGTTCACTTCCTGGCCGATCATCGGGACGAGGAAGAGCAGAGCGGTGAAGATGACCGCGCCGAGGAGCGACAGGCGCCGGGCGGTCGGCTTCGGAAGCATCGACACGACGATCATGACCGGCAGGGCGACGACGATCCACATCAGCTGGCGGTAGAAATAATGGAGCGAATCGAAACTGATTCCGCCGCCCGAATAACGCTGCGAGGCGGCCGGCGACGCCGCGGCGACCGCGATCAGCCCGATCGAGATCAGGACCGCGACCAGGATCAGGAGGAGCTTGTCGATCTCCCAGAACCAGCGGCCGAGCGCGCTCATGTCGGATCGACCGAGCCGCCCAGCCATGTTCCTGCCGCCGCCTTGCGCCGCGCCGCTGATCGCCATGCCTAAGCCCCCACTCTCATGCCAACGACTCCACGGCGGCCCGGAACGCGTCGCCGCGCGCCTCATAATCCCTGAACTGATCGAACGACGCGCAGGCCGGCGAGAGCAGGACCACTTCTCCCGAAACCGCCGCCCGGGACGCGCACTGCACCGCCTCGATCAGCAATTCACATTGCCTTACAGGGACTTTCCCCTCGAGCAAGCGGGCAAACATCGGTCCCGCCTCGCCGATCGTATAAGCGGCCCTGACGTGGCCGAGCTGGTCCTCGCAGGGCCCGAGATCCTCGCTTTTGGGAAGCCCGCCAAGGATCCAGTGAACCGCGGGGAAGGCGGCCAGCGCCGGCGCCGCCGAATCCGGATTGGTCGCCTTGCTGTCGTTGACGAACAGCACGCCGTCCCGCTCCGCGACGAGCTCCATCCGGTGCGGGAGCGACCGATAGGTCCGGAGGGCGCGCTCGATCGTCTCGTCCGAAATTCCGATCGCCGAGGCCGCGGCCGTCGCGGCGGCGACGTTCTGGGCGTTGTGGGGGCCCTGCAAGGCGGGCCAGCGCGACTGGTCCTTCACGTCGGCCGACGACACTCGGCACAGCCGCCCCTTCACCCGTTCGGCCGCCCGCCGGGTGAAATCGTCGTCGGTGGCGATGACGGCGACATGGTCGGCCGACTGCATCTCGAACAGCCGCGCCTTGGAATCGGCATAAGCTTCGACCCCGTCATAACGGTCGAGATGATCCGGGGTGATGTTGAGGAGAACGGCGACGTCGCAGTCGAGGCCGTGGGTGAGATCGATCTGGTAGGACGAAAGCTCGAGCACATAGACCCCGTCCTCGGGGAGCGGCTCCTGGCTCAGGATCGGGTAGCCGATATTGCCGGCCATCGTCGCCGGCAGCCCGGCGGTCCGGGCGATGTGGCAGACCAAAGCGGTGGTCGTCGACTTGCCGTTGGTGCCGGTAATTCCCACCACCTTGTGGCGAGGGAGCGACTTGCGGGCCAAAGCGAACAATTCGATGTCGCCGATGATCGGCACGCCGGAGTCGCGCGCCTTGCCCGTGATCGGGTGGCGGTTGAGCGGTACGCCCGGGGACACGACGATTCCCGAATAGCCGCTGAGGTCAGCGGTAAGCAGATCGCCGATCCGGGCCTTGCCGGCGACGGCGTCGCGCGCCTCCTCGCGATTGTCCCAGGCCAGTATCTCCGCACCGCTGGCGACGAGCGCGTCGACGGTGGCGAGCCCGGAACGGGCAAGGCCCAGCACCGCATATTTCTTCCCGGCGAATGCGGGGCTCGTGATCACCGCAGCTTCAAGGTCGAAAGCCCCGCCAGAGCGAGGACGAAGCTGATGATCCAGAAGCGGATGACGACGGTCGGCTCGGACCATCCCATCTGTTCGAAATGATGGTGGATCGGAGCCATCTTGAAGACTCGCTTGCCGGTCCTTTTGTAGACCAGCACCTGGATGATGACGCTCATCGCTTCCACGACGAACAGGCCGCCGATGATGCCGAGAACGATTTCGTGCTGGGTCGCGACCGCGATCGCGCCGAGCGCCCCGCCGAGCGCGAGGCTGCCCGTATCGCCCATGAAGACGGCCGCCGGCGGCGCGTTGAACCAGAGGAAGGCCAGGCCCGCGCCGACGATCGCCGAGCAGAGGACGGTGAGATCGCCGACGCCGAGGACGTGGGGAATGCCGAGATAGCCGGAGAAGACGGCATTGCCGGCCAGGTAGGAAATGACGAGGAAGGCGAGGCTGGCGATGATCACCGGCATCGTCGCCAGCCCATCGAGCCCGTCGGTGAGGTTCACCGCATTGCCGAAGGCGACGACGACGAAGGCGGCGAAGACGATGTAGAAAGGCCCGAGGTCGATCACCGGCCCGTTGTAGAAAGGAATGTAGAGCTCGGTTCCGGCGCCCCAGGCGATGATCCAGCAGCCGATCCCGGCAATGACGAATTCGGCGAGCAGACGAACCCGGCCGGAGACGCCCTTGTGACTGCTCTTCTTCACCTTGTCGTAATCGTCGAGGAACCCGATCAGGCCGAAGCCGACGGTGATGAACAGGCAGGCCCACAGATAGCGGTTGGAGAAGTCCATCCACAGCAGCATCGCCACCGTCAGCGAGGTGAGGATCATCAGCCCGCCCATCGTCGGCGTGCCGCGCTTCGAGAGATGGGTTTGCGGCCCGTCCTCTCGGATCGGCTGGCCCTTCCCCTGCCGGATCCGAAGCCAGCCGATGAATTTCGGACCGATCAGCAGACCGATGATCAAAGCGGTCGCGGTGGCCGCTCCGGCGCGAAAGGTGATGTAGCGGAAGAGGTTCAATCCGCCGGGAAAACCCAGTTGTTCGGCTAGCCAGAGAAACATCAGTCCTTACCCGTCCCGAGCCCTTCGGCGGCCGATTGCAGCTTCTCCCCGGACAGAGCCGAACCCGAGGAACCGCTCGAAAGCGCCTCGACGAGGGCGGCAAGTCCGATGGAATTCGATCCCTTGACGAGCACCGCGTCGCCCGGCCCGATCGCCTCCCGGGCGATGTCGATCGCCGAAGCGGTGTCCGGGACATGCGCCAATTTGACCTGCCCGCCAAGGGCTTTCGAGAGCGCCTCCATCTCCGCGCCGACGAGGATCGCGAAGTCGACCTTCGCCGCCTCGACCGGCTCGGCAAGGGCAGAGTGGAAATCCGCCGTGTCGCCGCCAAGCTCGCGCATCGCGCCGAGCACGGCGATTCGCCGGCCCGTTACCTTCTCTTCCCCGAGCACCGCGAGAGTGGCCGCCATCGACGCCGGATTGGCATTGTAGCTTTCGTCGATGAGAAGCGCCTCGCCGCCGGCGACGGCGATGATCCGTCGCTCGCCACGTCCCTTGATCCCGCCGAGATCGGCCAAAGCGAGCGCCGCCACCGCAAGGTCTCCGCCGGCCGCCTCGACCGCGGCGAGGACGGCGAGCGCGTTGGAAACCCAATGTTCGCCCGGCTGGCCGATCGTCAGGCTCAGTTGCGCCGACGGCAAGGTCGCGGTCATCATCGTCCCACCCTTGGCGCCCCTGATCACATAGGTCGCCCTGATGTCGGCGCCTTCGCCGAGGCCGAAGGTCAGGATTTTCGAGGCGTGAGGGCGTGCGGCGGCGATCAGCCGGTCGCGATGGGGGCTGTCATACGGAAGGATCGCCGTCCCGCCAGGTTCGAGACCCTGGAAGATCTCGCCCTTGGCGTCGGCGATCTCGGCCTCGCTTGCGAAAAATTCACGATGGGCGGGGGCGATCGCGGTGACGAGAGCGACATGGGGACGGACCAGGCGGGTGAGCACCGCCAGCTCGCCGGCATGGTTCATGCCCATCTCGAAAACGCCGAAACGGGTCTCGCGCGGCATCCGGGCGAGCGACAAAGGGACGCCGGTATGATTGTTGTAGCTCTTGACCGAGCGGTGACAATATCCGGGTTGGGCGCGGTCGAGCGCGGCGAACAGGGCCTCCTTGGTGCTCGTCTTGCCGACCGATCCGGTCACCCCGATGACCCGGGCTCCGCTCCGGGCCCGCGACGCGATTCCGAGCGCATCGAGCGCTCGGGCCGTGTCTTCGACGCGGACATGGGGATGGCCGATCTCCGCCGAGACAAGAGCGCCCGAAGCGCCGGAGGCGAAGGCCTGGTCGACGAAGCGATGACCGTCCGTCGATTCGCCCTTCATCGCGACGAACAGGTCGCCCGGCCCGATCTCGCGCGAGTCGAAGGCGACGCCTTTCGCCTCGAAATCGCCGCTCGCGACTCCGCCGGTCGCCGCGGCGATCTCGCTGGAGGTCCAGAGCGGGCTCATGCCGCGCACTCCCGGGCTACCGAGACATCGTCGAACGGAAGGACCTTGTCGCCGACGATCTGGCCCTGCTCATGGCCCTTTCCGGCGAGAAGGATGATGTCCCCGGGGCCCGCTTCCGCCACCGCCGCCTCGATTGCCGCGCGCCGCCCGCCTACTTCCCGGGCGCCGGGCGCTCCGGCCATGATGTCGCGCCGGATCGCCGCCGGATCCTCGCTTCGCGGATTGTCGTCGGTGACGATGACGAGATCGGCCAGCCGGGCGGCGACCGCCCCCATTTCCGGACGCTTGCCGACGTCGCGGTCGCCGCCGGCGCCGAAGACGATGATCAGCCGGTCCTGGGCATGGGGCCGAAGCGCCGCGATCGCCGATTCGATCGCGTCGGGGGTATGGGCATAGTCGACATAGATCGGCGTTCCGGCGCGGGTGATGACGGCCCGCTCGAGCCGGCCGCGGACAGGGTGGACCCGGGCGAGATTGGCCAGGGTCGAGGCCGTCTCGCCCCCGGTCGCGATGACCAATCCGGCCGCGGTGAGGGCGTTGGCGGCCTGGTAGGCGCCGATCAGCGACAGCTGGACATTGTGAGTTCGGCCCTCGGCCTCGATCACCAGCTTCTGGCCCAGTGGAGTCGTCTCGCGCTCCACCAGCCTCAGCGCGCTGCCCTTGCTGCCGACGGTGAAGCTTTTCAGACCGCGTCGTTCGCAGCGCCGGACGACCTCCTCTGAACGAGGATCGTCGGACCAGATGACGGCGGAACCGTCGGCTTCGACGACTTCCTCGAACAGCCGCATCTTGGCCTCGAAATAGGCCTCCATCGTCTCGTGATAGTCGAGATGATCGCGGCTGAAATTGGTGAAGGCCGCGGCGTGCACGGGCAGCCCCTCGGTGCGGTACTGGGACAGACCGTGGCTTGACGCCTCGAAGGCGGCGTGGGTGATCCCCATCCGCTCGAGCCCGGCCATGTTCGACAGGAAGGTGACGATGTCGGGCGTGGTCAGGCCGGTCACCACCTGCTCGTCGGCGGTGGTGACGCCCAGGGTGCCGATGCTTGCCGACGGGTGCCCGGCCATTCGCCACAATTGCCGGCAAAGCTCGACCGTGGAGGTCTTGCCGTTGGTGCCGGTGACGGCGACGACGGCGCGCGGGAAAGGCTGGAAGAACTTCGCCGCCAGCCGGGCGAATTCGCGGCGCGGCTCATCGGCGGCGATGTGAAGAGCGCCCGGCGCCGGCGCCTCCGGCCTTGAGACGATTGCGACCGCCCCGGCCGAGACCGCCTCGCCGATATAATCCTCGCCGTTGAACCGGCTCCCGCGGAAGGCGCCGAACACCGTGCCCGGCGCCACCTTGCGATGGTCGATGGCGAAACCGGTGACGGGGGTGGAGTCGTCGCTGCCGGTCAGCGCGCCCAAACGCATCAGTGCCTCGAATCGGCGACCAGCGGCACCAGGTCGGAAGTGTCGATATCCCGGCCCTCGTCCGGGATGATTCCCAGCAGCGGCCCGGTCCGGGCGATCACCCGCGAGACCACCGGCGCCGCCGTCCAGGCGGCCGTGGTCAGGAAGTGGGTCTCTTCATTGCCTCTTGGAGCGTCCATCATGACGACCACCACATAGCGCGGTTCATCCATAGGGAAAGCCGCTGCGAAGGTCGAAACGTTCACTCGTCGCGAATAGCCGCCGCCGGTCGCAACTTTCTCCGCCGTGCCGGTCTTGCCGCCGACGCGAAAGCCCGGCGCTTCGGCCTTTCGGCCGGTGCCGTGGGTGACGATCATTCGGAGCAACTGGCGCATGCGATGGCTGGTCTGGGGCGAATAGACCCGGCGGCCCTGGGCGGCATGGCCGGGCTGAACCCGCAACAGAGTTGCCGGGCGCCAGATGCCGCCATTGACCAGGGCGGCATAAGCGCTGGCGAGATGAAGCGGAGTCACGGCGATGCCATGTCCGTAGCCCGAGGTCAGCACCGTCGCCCGGCCCCAGTCCCTCGGCCACAGAGTTCGGCTTCGCTCGACCAGCTCGATATGGGCCGGCTCGTCGAAGCCGACCGCCCGGAACGCGGCCTGCATCCGCTCGGACCCCATGGCGTCGGCGATTCGGGCGGTCGCGATGTTCGAGGAATGGACCAGGAGTTCGGGGATCGTCAGAGGCCGGCCCTGGGCGTGATCGTCGCTGATCCGGAATCGGCCGATCGCAAGCGGCGCGCTGGCGTCCCAGCGCTGCGCCATCGACGTCACCACGCCGGCCTCGAGCGCGGCGGCGACGGTGATCGGCTTGAAGGCGGAGCCCAGCTCGTACACGCCCATCGTCGCCCGATTATAGAGGGCGCTCGGATCGGATCGGCCGGCGGCGTTGGGATTGAAGGTCGGCGCCGAAGCCATTGCGACGATCTCGCCGGTATGGACGTCGAGCATGATCCCGGTGCCGCCCTCCGCCTGGAGCGCCGTCACCGCATTGCCGAGCTCGGATTCCATTGTCGCCTGGACCCGGCTGTCGATCGCCAGAGCCACCGGCTCGCCCCTCATTCCCTCGGCGGTGAGACGTTCCTCGAGCACGCGTTCCATCCCGGCGACACCGTGGCCGTCGAAATCGGTCCAGCCGAGGACGTGACCCGCCAGAGCGGTCTGCGGATAGAGCCGCTCCGGCTCCCTGTTGAAGACGATCGCCGGTTCGCCGAGCGCGTTCACCGCCGCGACCAGCTCCGGCACTGCGCGACGGGCCAGATAGAGGTAATTGCTGTCGGAGCTGAGCATCCGCAGATATTGATCGACGCCACGCTCCGGCATCAGCGCGTTCAGCTTCACCGCCAGCTCGCGCCGGTCGCCGATGATCCGTTCCGGATGAACGCCGATGGTCCAGGCGTCGATCGTCCGGGCGAGCGGGATGCCGTTGCGGTCGACGATGTCCGCGCGCGGCGGGATCAGCGGATTGACGAGCTGAGCGGCTCCCGAACGGTCCGTGAAGACCTGAAGATAGGCCAGCCGGAGCACGATCAGGGCGGTGACCCCGGCGAACAAGAGCATCACCAGCATCAGCCGCTGATAGGTGAGCGTCAGCTCCTGCTTCTGCTCGCCTGGGGGCGCTTGCCTTTGAACCTGGGCGGCGAGCGTCGCCATCAATCGACGCCCTGCTCGCCTTCGCTTTGCGCCTGGACGCCGAGTTCGCGAAGGGTGCGCTCGTCGAGCAGGGATGAGGAGGAATCGGCCGAGCGCGGCAGCGGCGCCGCCGTCCGGACCGTTGCCGGCTTCACCGACGGAGAGATTTCGAGGCTGGCCCGGCGCAACAACGGCCGCACCGGGTCGGTGGCGGGGATGTCGGCACGCGCCTGAACGACCGGCGGCCGGGCCGCGGGGGCAGGCGCCGAGGGCGCGACTTCGGCCGAGGCCAAGCGGACCCGCTCATGTACCTGGCCCGGCGCTTCCCTGGTGTCGAACCGGGCGAGCGTGAGCCCGCTTTCGAGGAACTGGCCGGCCACCGGCGCCGACAGTGCGAGGACCTCCGCATTCCATTGCTCGAGCTGCTGGAGCCGGCCGCGGGTGCCGAGCTCGGTCTGAAGCGAACGTATGTCCTGCTGGGCGCGGATGACCTGGCGATCGAGGCTCGCCAGCTCGGCACGCTCCGCGGCGACCTGGAGCGAGAGCATGTAGCAACCGAGCGCCGCCGTGCCGATCGCGGCGACCCATGCAACGGGCTTGAATCCCCTTGCGATCATCTCGGCATTCCTTCCTCATTGACGGGCCAGGCGGGAGCAGACGTTCGGCGTGCGGCGCGAAGCGTGGCGGAGCGGGCGCGCGGGTTGGACCGGGTTTCGGCCTCGTCGGCCTTCACCGGCTTCGCCACCGCTTCGAAGGTCGGCGGCGGGCCGGATTCGTTCGCTGCGGGGAGGTGGCGAGAGCCGGCCGGCCGGTCGCCGCTCCGGCTCTTGAGAAACCGCTTCACGATCCGGTCTTCGAGACTGTGGAAGGTGACGACGGCAAGGCGGCCGCCAGGTGCAAGCACCTGTTCGGCGGCCGCCAGCCCGCCCTCGAGCTCGCTCAATTCCTCGTTGATGTGGATCCGGATCGCCTGGAAGGTGCGGGTCGCCGGGTCCTTCTTCATTCCCGGATGATGGCCGGCCGCCTTGCGGACGATCTCCGCCAGCTGGGCCGTCCGTTCGATCGGGCGGCCGGCGACGATCGCCCTGGCGATCCGCCGCGACTGCCGCTCCTCGCCATAATGGAAGATGACGTCGGCGATCTCCGCCTCGCCGGCCTGGTTGACGAAGTCGGCTGCGCTCTGCCCCTCCTGGGACATCCGCATGTCGAGCGGCCCGTCCCCCTGGAAGGAGAAGCCCCGTTCGGCCTGGTCGAGCTGCATCGAGGAGACGCCGATGTCGAGCGTGACGCCGTCGACCTTGTCGACGCCGTGCAGGGCAAGCGCCTGACGCATCCGGGAAAAACGCTCCGGAACAAGCGTCAGGCGCCCCCCGTTCGAAGCCGCCAGAGCCTCGCCCTTTCGGATCGCGTCGGGATCGCGATCGAAGGCGATGACTCGGGCAGCTCCCTTATCGAGAATGGCCTTGGTGTAGCCGCCGGCGCCGAACGTGCCGTCGACATGGGTTTCGCCGGGGGCGACGGCGAGCGCTTCGAGCACTTCGTCGAGAAGGACCGGCACGTGCGGGCTGGCGGCGGTCGCGCTCACAGCTTCAGCCCCTTTTCGTCGAGATGAAAGGCAGCGAGCTCGCGAAGGCCCTCGTCGCCGCTCTGGAGCGCAAGCCGGGGGTTCCAGATCTCGACGGTGGCGCCGGTGCCGACGAACAGAGCGAGATCCTCGATCGCGCCCTTGCTCCGCATCATCCGCGGCAGGATGATCCGGCCGCTCGGGTCATAGGGCACCTCTTCGACGATGCCGAAGGTGCGGCGGTCACGCGAATAGCGGGCCCGCGGATCGGTGGCCTCCTCGGCGAGCCGGAGCCGCTCATTCTCGCGGTGGAGGAAGCGGCCGTAATTTCGGTCATAGGCAACCAGGCAGGGATCGACCTCGTGCATTCTCAGGACGACGACCTTGGCTTCGGAGCGGCGCTCGATCACCGAGCGGACGCCGGCGGGAACGGAGAGACGCCCCTTGGCATCTACCGCGTTGAGCGCGCTTCCGCTGAAGAAGTGCTCGATCTCCACCCAGTCCGGTCCCCGCACACATAGGCTTCCCGTTCGCGGACGCGCGTTCTGCACGTCCGCGGTCGCACCGCGGCAAAACAGGAAATGCCCCTGACTAAGTGCCAGTGGATAACAGGGAGCGGGTGGGATTGGAAGGGGTTTTGATGCCTACAGTGGGGATTTCATGCCCCAAGAGCGTATTTGCCTGCCTATTCGTGGTTTGTTCCGGATCATCGATAGCAGCGATCGTCCTGTGGATAAATCGGTGAATATGGCGGCCGGAAGAGCGGCTTCAGCGTCGAGACGAGGCGCGCCTCGACAGCCAGAGGCAGATCAGCGCCAAAGCGAGAGCAAGCGCGATCGGCTGGCTCGCCTTCAGTACCGCCGCGCCGCGACTCGCGCCGGGATCGGCCCATTGCACGTCTCCCTGCGCCCGCTCCCGGCTGATTCCGGCAAGCCGGTCGAGCCAGTCGGCGACAGCCGGTACATTGTCGGACAGACGGTCGTGCCGCTCCGCCGAGGCCGAGCCCGAAGGCATGGACGTGGAATCGTGGAGCAGATCGGCGTCCGCGACGATGATCGCGCGACCGCGGCCGATCCGGCAATCGAGGACGAACGGTGCTTCCTGCCGACAGCCGGGATGATCGCTCGCCAATGTGCCTGCGCCGGCGAGCCTCAGCTGTCTCTTGCCGATCTGATGGATTCGCGGCCCTTCGACCGCGGGGCCGACGGTGATTCGCCAATGCGCCAGCAAAGGCGTCAGCATGTTGATCGCGACCGGACGGCGCACGTCGCCCGGCGGAAGAACGCTCGGCCAGGCGAGCGCGGGATCGGCGAGGATGAGCGCCCGGCCGCCGCCCCTGACCCATAGGTCGAAAGCGACGAGCTCCTCGGGCGCGAGCAGCCGGGGCTGGGCGAGAAGCATTAGCCGCGCCCGGCCAAGGCTCGAACCATCCAGGAAATCGATCGGACGAAGGGTGAATTCGCGGCCGAGCGCCAGCCAGGACGCCGAAGGAGCACCACCGCCCAACGCCCCTTTCTCTCCCCAGACGATCGGAAGCGATGTCATCACCGTCACGGCCGGCCGGTCCGGCGAAACGGTGCCGCCCGCCCCGCCCAGCACGATCGCCTCATAAGGCCGGAGCGCGCCCGGGACGAGCAGGAGAAGAGCGAGCGCGATCGTCGCCGCATATTTTCCGCGCTTCCCGCCGAACCGGCATCCGGCCTGGACAGCGAGGTCGAAAATGACCGCCAGCATCGCCCCTGCCGCCCAGCCGCGAAGCATTTCCGGCCAGGGACTGGCCGCGCCGAGCCCAGCCAGGAGCAGGGTCTCGCTTAGTCCGGCGACGATCAGGGCGAGCGCGTAGAGCAGGTAGCGAGTTTGCCAGCGGGCCGCCGCCATCCGCATCGCGGCGATCAGCAGCAGCCATGGCCGAAAGGCGAAGAAGATCAGCGCCTCTGCCCTGCCCCAGTCCAGGAAGCGGCCGATCAGGAGACCGGCGCCGATCTCGGCCGCGGCAAACAAGGCGGCGCCGAGGCACAAGGCGGCAAGACCCGCGAGCGGCCTTCGCCCGCGGCCGGCTCGCCGGAGAGGCTGACCCACTATTCCAGGACGTCGGGGGCCGCCGGCGTCTCCTCCTCGGGCGCGGTGACGTTGCTCTCCGCCTTGCCTGGGGCGACTCCGAGCTCGGCGAGCGGTTCGGTCGGCGCCGGCTCGACCTCGGCTTCGGGCGCGGCGGCGCCGCCGGAACGCTGTTGCTCGATCAGGTTCGGCGTGATCGGCGCCTCGTCCGCGCTCTGGCTCGTGAAGATGGCCGCGAGCAGGACGACGAGAAAGACGAACGCCAGACCGGTCAGGCCGATCCGAACACGCTGCATCGACAGTGCCTTTTCCCCGCGCTGCATGCTGACGAGACTAAGGCGTCGCTCCCTGCCCTGCAATGGCCAAGGCTCGGTTCCTCGAAGCCGCCGTCCCGGCGGACCCGGACGAGCAGCGGCCGATCGGCGACAGTCAATGCGAAGCGGGGGCAGCTGGCGATTGGTCGAACCTGCGGCCGAATTGGTCGAAAGCCTGGCAGGCGACGCCAGGTTTTGCGACAAAGTCCGACTTGACGGAATATGCTGCGGTCGCGAAGGGGACATCATGCAGAATCATCGATTCCTCGCCGCAGGCGCGATTGCGGCAGTCATCCTCCTTTCGGCCTGCGACAGCGAGCCCGAAAAGCTCAACAGCCGCTCGGATCCCATGGCGGAGCAGCTGAAGAAGGCGCCGCCGGTCACGGAACTGCCGCCGGCGATCGCCAGCAGCAAGGCCTATCGTTGCAGCGACAACAGCCTTTTCTACGTCGATTTCTATACGAACGACACGGCGCGTCTGCGCACCGTGCGGGGCGGAGAGGCCGTCAATCTGACCGCCGCCGGCGGCAACCCGCCTTATGTCGCCGAAGGCCATTCGGTCAGCGGCGATGGCGATGCGGTCCGAATCACCGCCCCCGGCAAGAACAATCTCAGCTGCCACACCTGAGTGAAGCGCAGAGGATGAACATGGAGGGCCGGCGCCAGCGCCGGCCCTTTCCTTTTGTGCCGCGGCGGCTGACCCGTCTCCACTGCGACAAGCGTTAACCGGCCCTTAGGCGCTGTTCGGCCACGGTGCCGGCGAAACGCTGAAAGGGGCTGAAGTGGCGGAACCGATATTTCTCCGAGTCCGGCGGGTGCTGAGTGCAAGCGCGGAAGAAACGGTCGACGCGATGGAGCGGGCCGGTGCCGGGAGCGTGATGCGAGAAGCGATCCGCCAGATCGACCGCGCCATCGACGACGTTCGGGCGGAGCATCGAAGCGCGCAGCAGCGCGGAGTCCAGGCGAAGAAGCTCGAGCAGGCGATCCGCGACAGGATCGCCGATCTCGACGAGAAGGCGCGCTTCGCGCTCGGCAAGGGACGCGAGGATCTGGCCGAAGCGGCGCTGTCGAGCCAGCTCGACCTGGAAGAGCGGGTCACTCAGCTCGAGACCGCGCAGAAGGAATCCGCCGAACAGGTGATCCGCCTCGATTCCTGTTTCGTCGACCTCCGCGCCCGCAAGGCGAAGATGGAGAAGGAGCTTCGCGACTTCGAAGCCAGGCGCCGCGATTGCTCTCTCGGCGGCGGCGACCGCGATTGCAGCGATGTGATCGAACGACGGGTGGAGCGGGCCGAGGCCACGTTCGAGCGAGTGAAGTCGGCCAACGGCGATCCCGAAATCCACGGCTCTGATCCGGAGGACATGGAGAAGCTGGCCGAGATCGAATCGATCCGGCGCAGCAGCGTCGTCGCCGAGCGTCTCGAAGCGCTTCGCGCCGCCCCCTCGCCCGCATCCAGCCGCCGCCGATCGCGAAGATAGGAAGCGGGTACCACGCTTATTGTCGACCGGGCCCGGCTCACGGGCTCGATCGAGCGGCGCGGGCTCCAGATCGATCGACCAGCCTCTAGGCGGGCGGGCGCGGCCCGGCTATGCGCCGCGCCATGACCGAATCCGCGATCACCCCCGAAATCGTCGCCGAACATGGTTTCACCAAGGAGGAATATGACCGGGTCCTCCACGCCCTCGGCCGGGAACCCAACCTCACCGAGCTCGGCATCTTCTCGGTCATGTGGTCGGAACATTGCTCCTACAAGAGCTCGCGGGTCCATCTGAAGAAGCTTCCCACCGAGGCGCCCTGGGTGATCCAGGGGCCGGGCGAGAATGCCGGCGTGATCGACATCGGCGAGCGTCCCGACGGGACCCGGCTTGCCGCGATCTTCAAGATGGAGAGTCACAACCACCCTTCCTACATCGAGCCGTATCAGGGCGCGGCGACCGGGGTCGGCGGGATCCTTCGCGACGTCTTCACCATGGGCGCGCGTCCGGTCGCCAATCTCAATGCCCTGCGTTTCGGCCGCCCAGACCACCCGAAGATGCGTCACCTCATCGCCGGAGTCGTCCACGGCATCGGCGGCTATGGCAATTGCGTCGGCGTTCCGACGGTCGGCGGCGAGGTCGATTTCCACCCGGCTTATGACGGCAACATCCTCGTCAACGCGATGACTGTCGGAATCGCCGAGCAGGACAAGATCTTCTATTCGGCCGCCGCCGGCGTCGGCAATCCGGTCGTCTATGTCGGGTCCAAGGCCGGGCGCGACGGAATCCACGGCGCCACCATGGCCTCCGCCGACTTTTCGGAGGACAGCGAGGAGAAAAGACCGACGGTCCAAGTCGGCGATCCCTTCACCGAGAAGCTTCTGATCGAGGCCTGCCTGGAGCTGATGGCTTCGGATGCGATCGTCGCCATCCAGGACATGGGTGCAGCAGGCCTCACCTCGTCGTCGGTCGAGATGGCCTCCAAGGGTGGAGTCGGGCTCGAGCTCGACATGAACGCCGTGCCCTGCCGGGAAGAAGGCATGACTCCCTACGAGATGATGCTTTCCGAATCCCAGGAGCGGATGCTGATGGTGCTCAAGCCGGGCCGCGAAGCCGAGGCCGAGGCGCTGTTCCGCAAGTGGGAGCTGGATTTCGCCGTCATCGGCAAGGTCACCGACACCGGGCGGCTGGTCCTGAAATGGAATGGAGAGACCACGGCCGACATCCCGCTGGCGCCGCTCGCGGACGACGCCCCCTGCTACGAGCGTCCCTGGATCCCGACCGAGCCGCCGGCGCCGCTGACCGACGTGCCGGCCTGCGGCGACATTGCCGGGGACCTGCTGAAGCTGATGGCCTCGCCCGATCTCGCCAGCCGCCGCTGGATCTGGGAGCAATATGACTACAAGGTCGGCGCGGACACGATCCAGCCGCCGGGCGGCGACTCCGCCCTCGTCCGGGTCCATGGCACGAGCAAGGCGCTCGCCATCACCACCGACGTGACCCCGCGTTACTGCCATGCCGATCCGCGCGAAGGCGGCCGCCAGGCGATCGCCGAGGCCTATCGCAACCTCAGCGCGGTCGGCGCCCGGCCGCTGGCGGCGACCGACTGCATGAATTTCGGCAATCCTCAGCGGCCCGAGATCATGGGTCAGTTCGTCGGCTGCATCGAGGGCATGGCCGAAGCCTGCCGGGAGCTCGACTTCCCGATCGTCAGCGGCAACGTCTCTCTCTACAACGAGACGAAGAACGAGGACGGCACCGGAAGCGCCATCCTGCCCACGCCGGCGATCGGCGGAGTCGGGCTGATCGAAGACTGGACCAAGGCCGTCGGGATCGCCTTCAAGGGCCCGGGCGACGTCATCGTCGCGATCGGCAACTGGCGCGGCTATCTCGGCCAGTCGCTATGGCTTCGCGAGATCCACGGGATGGAAGGCCGCGAAGCGGGCCCGCCGCCGAGCGTCGACCTTCACGAGGAACGGGTCGCCGCCGAATTCGTCCGGGCGGCGATCGCCGGTGGCGCGATCACCGCCTGCCACGACGTCTCCGACGGCGGAGTCGCGGTCGCGCTCGCCGAAATGGCGCTCGCCGGCAATGTCGGCGCGATCGTCAACAAGCCGATACCGGGCGGCGCCGCCGGCCTGTTCGGCGAGGATCAGGGCGTCTACCTCGCGACCATCTGCGACAATTGCCTGCTCACCTTCCTGGCCCGGGCTCATGCTGCCGGAGTCGAAGTCGAGGCGATCGGCCGAACCGCCGGAAGCCGCCTCATCTTCGAGCTTCCGGACAGCGATCACAGCATCGCCCTCGCCGAGCTTCGCGAGGCGCATGAAGGCTTCTTTCCCTCACTCATGGCCCGCGAGCCGGCCCTGGCCTGATCGGAGTCGCCGCGGGCATAGCGATCACTGCGCCGAAAGCGACGCAATTTTGCGAAAGCTATTGCGACACATTCGCAACAGCCTTATGTGACGGTCATGGTCGTTTGTGTCTGCAATGCCCTTCGAGAGGCCGACGTGCGCAAGGCGGCGCGCGACGGCGCTTCCTGCCCGACCACGGCCTACCGGGCGTTCGGGCGCAAGCCGCGCTGCGGACAATGCTTCGCATTTGCGCGCGAAGTGATCGCCGCGGAGCGTGCGACCGCCTAGCATTAGCGGGCAATTTTTCGCAGATTTCCGCCATTTTTCGGGTGCCAATGGGCGCCTCCCTTCGTTATAGGATCGCCAGCGAAGGAGAGCGCACATGAAGGGCGACGACCAGGTCATCCAGCATCTCAACGAGACGCTCAAGAACGAGCTCACCGCGGTCAATCAATATTGGCTCCATTATCGGATGCTCGACAATTGGGGAGTCGCGAAGCTCGCCGAATTCGAACGGCACGAATCGATCGACGAGATGAAGCATGCCGACCGGCTTGCGGAGCGGATCCTGTTCCTCGAGGGCCTGCCCAATTTCCAGATGCTCGGGCGGCTTCGGGTCGGCGAGAATGTCGAGGAGATATTGAAGGCCGATCTCGAGCTTGAACGCGAGGCCGTCGAGCAGCTCAAGGTGGCGATCGCCCATTGCGAGTCGGTCCGCGACTATGTCAGCCGCGACCTGTTTGCTGAGATCCTCGAAAATGAGGAAGATCATGTCGACATGCTCGAAAAGCAGTTCGACATGATCGAGCAGATGGGGCTCCAGAACTACATCCAGCTGCAGAGCAAGGCGGCGGAGGGCTGATCGGCGCGAGCCCCGGCCGCCGCTCGTCCGGCCGCTCATTTGCCATATCGGCCTCCAGCGATTATGCAGGCCGTCGCTTCGGTCGCAACGGACGGTCTTCGGCGCTTTGCGGCTCCTATTCCTTCTCTCGCTTCCGGGCACCGGCACGCCGGCGTTCGGCGCGCACGAACCCACGAAGGAACTCCCTTATGCCGATCGGCACAGTCAAATTCTTCAACACCGACAAGGGCTATGGTTTCATCCAGCCGGAAGATGGCGGCGGCGACGCCTTCGTCCACATCACCGCCGTCCAGGCCGCCGGCCTTCACACGCTCGATCGGGACCAGCGCGTCTCCTACGAGCTGGAAACCGACAATCGCGGCAAGACCAGCGCCGTCAACATCCAGCCCGCCTGAACCTTCCTCCCCCGCCTGAGCGGGGGAGACGCGGAAGAGGGGGGAGCGGCCAAAGGCGGCTCCCCTTCTCTCTCTCTCACCGGAAGAAAAGGGAAAGAATGTCCACGCATCACCAATTCTATCTTGACCGCGCTGCCGATGCCCGCCGCGACGCCGACGCGGCTACCCTGACCAATGTCCGCGAGCGCTGCCTTCGCGCCGCTGCCGCCTGGGACGACATGGCGAACCGGGTCGCGAGAACCGAACGGATGCGCGCCGAAACCGAGGCGAAGAAGGCCGCCGAGGCCCTGGCGGCCGAGACCGTCGCCGCCGCGGAATAGATTCGGGGCTTCGTCTTTTTCTCCAGCCCGCCGACCGGCCTCGGCCAGCGGGTGCCGCGGCCTGCGCCGGCCGATTCCTACCGGAGCTTGGCGATCTTCAGGCCATCGGCCTTGGCCCGGTCGCGAACCGATTCCTCGCTTCGAGTCAGCGCCTTGGCGATCGCCCTCAAGGCCATCCCCTTCTTCGCAAGCGTGTGGAGCTTCTGGATCTCGTCGCTCGTCCAGGGTTGCCGGTGCCGCTCGAATCGCTCGCCCATCTCAAATTTTCCCCTCTTTCGTTGCCCTGGGCGGTGAATCCCTGACTGCCGGAATAGTATAGCACGGCCCGCTCGCTTCGGCGCCGCTACCTCGAATCGGCCGACCCGCCGACACAAAAAAGGGCCACCTCGCGGCGGCCCTTTTTCCACTTCAAGACCGACCGCGAAGGCCGGCTCAGCCGAGCAGCTCCTGCTCGAGCTTCTTGGCCATCTCCTCGATATTCTCGGGCGGCCAGCCGGGAATGTCCATGCCGAGGCGAAGGCCCATGCTCGCGAGCACTTCCTTGATCTCGTTCAGGGACTTCCGGCCGAAGTTCGGGGTCCGGAGCATCTCGGCTTCGGTCTTCTGGACCAGATCGCCGATATAGATGATGTTGTCGTTCTTGAGGCAGTTGGCGCTGCGCACCGAAAGCTCCAGCTCGTCCACCTTCTTGAGCAGGTAGCGGTTGAGCTGGTTGGCGTCGGCCTCGGTCTCGGCGGCGCTCGGCGCAGCGATCCCGGCCATGGTCGGGACGCTGACCATGCCCTCGTCGAAATGGACGAACAGCTGCAGCTGGTCCTGAAGGATACGCGCGGCATAGGCGATCGCGTCGTCGGGCGTGATCGTGCCGTCGGTGTCGACCGTCAGGGTGAGCTTGTCATAGTCCAGCTCCTGGCCGACGCGGGTGTTCTCGACCTTGTAGCTGACCTGCTTGACCGGGCTGTAGAGCGCGTCGACCGGGATCAGGCCGATCGGCGCGTCGACCGGGCGGTTGGACGCCGCGGCGACATAGCCTTTGCCGGTTTCCGCGGTCAGCTCCATGTTGAGGGTCGCGCCCTCGTCCAGGTGGCAGATAACGAGGTTCGGGTTCATCACCTCGATGTCGCCAGTGGTGGCGATCTGGCCGGCGGTGACTTCGCCGGGGCCGGTGGCCGAAAGCTGGAGCCGCTTCGGCCCCTCGCCTTCCATGCGAAGCGCGACCTGCTTGACGTTGAGGACGATGTCGGTGACGTCCTCGCGAACGCCCGCGAGGCTGCTGAACTCGTGAAGCACGCCTTCGATCTTGATCGAGGTGACGGCGGCGCCCTGAAGCGACGACA
>CBIGXQ010000033.1:0-20684 GCA_966193865.1 uncultured Sphingosinicella sp.
CATGGATCCGATGACGGCCGAGCAACTGGCCGAAACCCTGTGGTGGGTAGCGACCCTGCCGCCGCACGTCAACAACAACACGCTCGAGCTGATGCCCGTCAGCCAGTCCTTCGCCGGATTCGTCATCGCCAGGCGCGGCGAAGGGAGTTGACCCGCCTGGCATGGCGGTGCTTACCGATCCTATGTCCGATCCCATTTCACAGCGCCTGAGCGAGCTCGGCATCACCCTTCCCGAACCGGCCGCCCCGGTCGCCGCCTACGTTCCAGCCGTCGAATCGAACGGTCTGCTCCACATTTCGGGGCAATTGCCGTTCGACCAGGGCCAGCTGCTGACCGGCCGCCTCGGCGAGGACCGCGACCTCGACTATGGCCAGCGCGCCGCCCGCCTTTGCGGGATCATGCTGATCGCCCAGATCCGCGCCGCTCTGGGTTCGCTCGACAGGGTCGAGCGGGTCGTGAAGCTGGGCGTCTTCGTCAACAGCGCCGCCGCCTTCACCGATCAGCCGAAGGTCGCCAACGGCGCCTCCGAGCTGATGGAGCAGGTGTTCGGCGAAGCGGGCCGACACGCCCGGAGCGCCGTTGGAGTGCCGGTGCTTCCGCTGGGCGCCGCCGTCGAGATCGATGCCGTCGTCGCCGTCAAAGCGGGATAGGGACCTTCGAGTCGAGCGACTGATTGCGCGGCCGTTCGCGCATCGCGGACTGCACGGCGACGGCCGAATCGAGAATAGCCGGGCCGCCTTCAAGGCAGCGATCGACGCCGGCCACGGAATCGAGCTCGACGTCCAGGCGAGCGCCGACGGCGAGGCGATGGTCTTCCATGACGACAGGCTGGAGAGGCTGGCCGAGGCCGAAGGACCGGTTCGTGGCCTCGCCGCCGAGGCCCTGACCCGGATCAGGTTGCGCGGCTCGACGGAGTCGATCGCGACTCTGGCCGAGGTGCTTCGGCTGATCGCCGGCGGAGCGCCGCTTCTCATCGAGCTGAAATCGCCGGGGCGACGGGTCGCCGCGCTGAGCGGAGCGGTGAATCGCGCCCTCGCGGACTATGTCGGTCCGGTGGCGGTCATGTCCTTCAACCCCGCGGTCGGGCGCTGGTTCGCCCGGCACGCCCCGGAGCATCTTCGCGGCCTCGTCGTTACGGAAGCCGGAAAGGCGTCGCGCGGCCGGCTCCGCCGCTGGCTCGCCTTCCACTGGTCGAACCCGGATTTCCTCGCCTACGACGTGCGCGACCTGCCGTCGCGCTTTGCCGAGGCGAAGCGCCGCCGGGGCGTCAAGCTGCTGACCTGGACCTGCCGAACCGACGTCCATCGCTCGCTCGCGGCCGCGCATGTGGACCAGATCATCTACGAGACCGGCGCATGAGCGGCGAGCCGCTCATCGCCCGGATCGCCGCCGGCGTCGCGGACTTCGACTCGGCCGACTGGGATAGATGCGCCGGCAGCGCCGACCCGTTCCTGAGCCACGCTTTCCTCGCCTCCCTCGAGCTGTCGGGAAGCGCGACGGCGGAGACGGGCTGGCGGCCACTTCCGGTGGCGATCGACGGCCCCGACGGAAGACCGGCCGCCGTCATGCCCGCTTATCTGAAGAGCCATTCGCTTGGCGAATATGTCTTCGACCATGGCTGGGCCGACGCCTTCGAGCGCGCCGGCGGCCAATACTATCCGAAGCTCCAGATCGCTGTGCCGTTCACGCCGGTGCCCGGCCGGAGGCTGCTCGCTCGCGACCCGGCTTTCGCTCCGGCCCTCATCGCCGCAGCCGAGCAGATCGTCGACAATCATGGCCTGTCCTCGGCGCACGCCACCTTCATCGCTCCAGGGGAGGTGGGCCTGTTCGAGCGGGCCGGCTGGCTGATCCGAACCGACAGCCAGTTCCACTGGCTGAACCACGGCTATCGAAGCTTCGACGACTTCCTCGCCGCTCTGTCCTCGCGCAAGCGCAAGTCGATCCGCAAGGAGCGCGCGCTCGCCTTGCAGGGGCTGACCGTGGAGCGCCTGACCGGCGCCGCGATCAGGGAAGAGCATTGGGATGCCTTCTGGGCCTTCTACCAGGACACCGGCGCCCGCAAATGGGGTCATCCCTATCTGACCCGGAACTTCTTCTCGCGGGTCGGCGAGCGAATGGCGGACCGGGTCCTCCTGATCCTGGCGATGCGCGGCGGCCAGCCGATCGCCGGGGCGCTCAACCTGGTCGGCGAGGAGGCGCTTTACGGCCGCTATTGGGGCACTCTTGCCGAAGTGCCCCATCTCCATTTCGAGATCTGCTATTATCAGGCGATCGAGGCGGCGATCGAGCTCGGCCTCGACCGGGTCGAGGCGGGTGCCCAGGGCGCTCACAAGCTCGCCCGCGGCTACCGCCCGACGCCGACCTGGTCGGCCCATTATCTGCCCGATCCCGGTTTCCGTTCGGCGGTGAAGAGCTTCCTCGCGGCCGAGCGGCGAGCGGTCGAGCGCGAGATTGCCGAGCTGAGTGCGGCGACACCGTTCCGGAACGACTGAAAACGATCGGGCCTTGCCGCCGGCTCAGCCTCACTTATGATCCGCCGCGAACAAGCGATTTCGCGGGGGAAACACATGAATCAGCGTCTTTTGGCCTCATTGGCCCTCCTGCTGGTATCGGCGCCGGCGCCGGCCGCGCCGCCGACCGAGCCCGTTCGCCTCTTCACCGGCCAGGACCTGTTCTCGCTGGAAGTCGCGAGCGACCCGCAGATCAGCCCCGACGGCCGAAGAATCGCCTATGTCCGCCGCTCCGGCGACATCATGACCGATCGGTTTCGCCCTTCGATCTGGCTGATCGACACCGGAAGCGGCCGCCAGACTCCGCTCGCCGCCGGTACCGGCGCTCACAGCCAGCCACGCTGGTCGCCCAGCGGCGATCGAATCGCCTATATCTCCACGGCCGAGGGCGGGACTCCGCAATTATACGTCCGCTGGATGGACAGCGGTGAATCGGTCCGGATCACCGGCCTTCCCAATTCGCCCGGAAGCATCGCCTGGTCGCCGGACGGCCGCCATCTCGCTTATTCGATGTTCGTCCCCGACGAAGGAGCGAGGATCGGCGCCGCTCCCGCCAAGCCGGAGGGGGCGCAGTGGGCCGAGCCGCTCCAGATCATCACAGCGGTCACCTACCGGGCCGACGGCGCCGGCTATTTGCGTCCGGGCTACAGCCAGATCTTCCTGGTCTCGGCCGAGGGCGGTGCACCGCGCCAGCTGACCTATGGCGCCTTCAACCATGACGGGCCGATCTCCTGGACTCCCGACGGCCGATCACTGATCCTGAGCGCCAACCGCCGATCGGACTGGGAGCGCGAGCCGGCGGACAGCGAAGTCTATTCGCTGGACGTCGCCAGCAACCGCCTTTCCGCTCTGACCGACCGCCGCGGCCCCGATTCCGAGCCGGTCGTGTCGCCTGACGGCCGGCTGATCGCCTTTACCGGCTTCGACGATGAGCGGCTCGGCTATCAGAACAACATTCTCTACGTGATGGATCGCGACGGCGGCAATCGCCGTGCCCTCACCGAAGGCCTCGACCGAAGCGTCGGCTCCCCGGTCTGGGCGGCCGACGGCAGGTCGCTCTACGTCGCTTATGACGAAAACGGCGGCACCCGGGTCGCGCGGATCGGACTCGACGGCTCGGTCAGGACCGTCGCCGAGGGTCTGAGCGGAACCGAGCTCGACCGGCCTTATTCCGGGGGATCGTTCAGCGTCGCGCGCGACGGCACCCTCGCCATTACCAGCGGGTCGGCGACCCGGCCGGCCGATATCGCGCTCGTCCGAAGCGGGCGGCGGACGTCGTTGACCCGTCTCAATTCGGAGCTTCTGGACCATAAGAGGCTCGGCGAGGTTCGCCGGCTCGAGACGGTCTCGTCGCACGACAATCGTCCGATCGAGGCCTGGCTGACTCTTCCGCCCAACCATGTCGAAGGGCGGCCGGTGCCGCTGATCCTGGAAATCCATGGCGGCCCGTTCGCCTCCTATGGGCCGCATTTCGCCACCGACAACCAGCTCTATGCCGCCGCCGGTTACGCCGTCCTTTCGGTCAATCCGCGCGGCTCGACCTCCTATGGCGCCGAGTTCGCCAACCTGATCCACCATGCCTATCCGGGCAACGACTATGACGATCTGATGAGCGCGGTGGATCACGTCATCGCCCAGGGAATCGCCGATCCGAACCGTCTCTTCGTCACCGGCGGCTCCGGCGGCGGGGTCCTCACCGCCTGGATCATCGGCAAGACCAACCGCTTCCGGGCCGCCGCCGTCCAGAAGCCGGTGATCGACTGGGCCAGCTTCGTCCTCACCGCGGACAATCCGGCTTTCTTCTCGCGCTACTGGTTCGGCGAATATCCATGGGAGGATCCGCAGGCCTTCTGGGCACGATCACCGCTGTCGCTGGTCGGCAACGTGCAGACGCCCGCTCTGGTGGTCGTCGGCGGCGAGGACTATCGAACGCCGGTCAGCGAAGCCGAGCAATATTATACCGCGCTTCAGCTGGAGGGCGTGCCGACGGCCTTGGTGAAGATTCCGGGAGTCGGCCACGGCCTGGCGGCGAGACCGTCGCAGAGCGCGGCCAGGGTCAGCGCGATCCTTGCCTGGTTCGATCGCTACAAGGAAGGCATTCCGGCGGCGGCGCCGACCGCCGCCGCGACGGCGGCCGACTGATATTCAGGCAGCGCGGCGTTCGATCTGCATTTCCGCGAGCCACGAGCGGGCCTGACGCTGCGCTTCGGCAATCTCTCGGGCGGTCATGTCCTCGGCGATGTCGGCGCGGCATTCCTGCGCTTCGTCGCTGCCGTTGAGGGCGGCAAGATTGAACCATTTATGGGCTTCGATCAGGTCGACGGCGACTCCGCCGCTGCCGGTCGAATAAGCGACTCCAAGTTCGTAAAGCGCCTGGACCTTGCCAGAGGCGGCGTCGGCGATTCGGCTTTCGACCAGGAAAGCCGCCGATTTCAGACTATGTCCCATCCGAATTCCCCCTTTTGGAATTGCGATGAGACCTGTTTCGCCTGACATCCCGAACAAATGGTTAACGCCGCGGTCAGGATTTTCGGGGCGCGGTCACCGGGACATTGTCGATCAGGCGGGTTCGGCCGATCCGGGCGGCGGCGAGGAGCCGGGCGGGCCGGTCCGGTCGGCTGACCGGCGCGAGCGTTTCGGAATCGCGAAGCTCGACATAGTCGATCGGGCCGAAACCGGCTTCGCTCAGGCTCTTTCGGGCGCGATCCAGCGCAGGTTCGGCCTGAGTTCCGTCCGCGATCGCCTGGGCCGCCTCGACCAGCGCACGGGGCAGGGCGCGAGCGGCCTGGCGTTCCTCGGCGCTGAGATAGAAGTTGCGCGACGACAAAGCGAGGCCGTCGGCGTCGCGCTGGGTCGGCACGCCGACGATCTCGATCGGGAGGTCGAGGTCGCGGACGAGTCGGCGGATCACGGCAAGCTGCTGAAAATCCTTCTCGCCGAACAAGGCGATGTCCGGCTCGACCTGGGCGAACAATTTGGTGACGACGGTGGCGACGCCGTCGAAATGGCCCGGGCGGGCGGCGCCGTCGAGCTCGGCGCTGATCCCGCCGACGCTCACCGTTGTGGCGAATCCGTCCGGATAGATGGTTTCGGCCGACGGCGCCCACAGCAAGGCGACCCCTTCCGCTTCGAGCATCGCCGTGTCTTCGGCTTCCCGGCGCGGATAGGTGGCGAGGTCCTCGTTCGGGCCGAATTGCATCGGGTTGACGAAGATCGAGGCGACGACGTGGCCGGCGCGCTTTCGCGCTTCCGCGACGAGGGCCATGTGGCCGGCATGGAGCGCGCCCATCGTCGGCACCAAGGCGACGGTGCCGGTCTCCTTCAAGGCGGCGACGGCTTTTCGCAGGCCGGTGATTTCACGGATGATTTGCACCGCTTTGCGGCCTTCGATAGAGGATCGGGTGGGCTGTTTGCGGCCCGCCGGACCCAAGATCAAGTGTTCAGGACCTTCTAGAGCATGGCTGGCGCAGCGCCGCATTTCATCGTCTTCGCCAATGAAAAGGGCGGCACGGGCAAGTCGACCACCGCGGTCCACAGCGCGGTGGCGCTTGCGGCGCAGGGGCGGAAGGTCGCCGCGCTCGATCTCGACACACGCCAGCGGACTCTCGGCCGTTATCTCGACAACCGGGTCGCGACGATGGGCCGTCTCGGCGTCGATCTGCCGACTCCGGTCTACGACACGTTCGACCCGGCCAAGGACGAGATCGAGGACAAGCTGGAACGGATCGGGGAAGACGTCGAAATCGTCGTCGTCGATACGCCCGGGCGGGACGATCCTTATGCCCGGGCGGCGATGATCCGAGCCGACACCCTCGTCACCCCGATCAACGACAGCTTCGTCGATCTCGACCTGATCGGCGAGGTCGATTCCGAAACCTATCGGGTGAAGCGCCCGAGCTTCTATGCGGAGCTGGTGTGGAACAGCCGGACCCAGCGGGCGAAGACCCATGGCGCAAGCGTCGACTGGGTGATCCTGCGCAACCGGATGCAGCATCTCGAGGCGCGCAACATGCGCCGGGTCGGCGACGCCCTCACCGAATTGTCGCGGCGGGTCGGATTCCGGGTCATTCCCGGCCTCCACGAGCGGGTCATCTATCGCGAGCTCTTCCCCAAGGGCCTGACCCTTCTCGACCTCCAGCAGATCGGCGACGCCGGCCAGGTCGGGATCGCCCATATCGCCGCCCGACAGGAGCTTCGCGAGATGATCGCCGGCTTCGCCTTGCCGGAGCTGGGTTCGGCGGAGCCGCGCCGGGCCGCCGGCTGATGGGCTGGCTCCTCAAGCTCGGGCTCGCCATCCTCCTTGGTGTCCTGATCTACTCATGGCTGAAGCGACGGATCGCCGGCATCACCGCCATGCCCGTGGCCGAAGCCCGGGCCTTGCTCGGAGTGGATGAATCGGCCTCGCTCGGCGACATTCGCGAGGCGCACCGGCGGCTGATCGCCCGGGTCCATCCCGACACCGGCGGATCGGCCGAGCTCGCCACCAGGGTCAATGCCGCGCGCGACGCGCTGCTTTCCGATTTGAACCGCAAGCCGCCGCGCGCGTCTTGATCCTTTCCCAATGAACTGGAGCCCAGCAAGCATGAGCCACCGCTTCGATCCGACCTGCCTGCGCGAATATGACATCAGGGGCGTCGTCGGCCGGACCCTCGGCGAAGCCGATGCCTATGCGATCGGACGGGGCTTCGCGACGCTCGTCAGGCGTAGCGGCGGAAGCCGAGTGGCGGTCGGCCGCGACGGCCGCGATTCTTCGCTCGACCTGGAACGGGCGCTCGTCCGCGGCCTCAACGAAGGCGGCGCCGATGCGGTCCGGGTCGGGCTCGGGCCGACGCCGATGCTCTATTATGCCGAGGCGGTGCTAGCCGTGGACGGCGGGATCCAGATCACCGGCAGTCACAATCCGCCTGAATATAACGGCTTCAAGATGGTGCTCGGCGGCGCCGCCTTCTTCGGCGCCGACATCCAGACTCTCGGCCGGATGGCGGAAGCCGGCGATTGGGAGCAGGGTTCGGGATCGGTCTTCGACGAAGACATTATCGACCGCTACGTCGATCGGCTCGTCCAGGGTTTCGACGGCGCGGCCTACCGGATCGGCTGGGACGCCGGCAACGGCGCCGCCGGCCCCGCCGTCGAGAAGCTGACCGCCTTGCTTCCGGGCGAGCATCACCTCCTCTACACCGAGGTCGACAGCCGCTTCCCCAACCATCACCCGGACCCGACCGACGAGGCGAATCTCGAGGATCTGAAGCGGCTCGTCCATGAGAAGGGTCTCGATTTCGGGCTCGCCTTCGACGGCGACGGCGACCGGATCGGCGCCGTCGACGGCGAGGGAAGGGTGGTCTGGGGCGACCAGCTGCTGGCGATCCTCGCCGAGCCGGTGCTCACCGACGTGCCCGGGGCGACGATCATCGCCGACGTCAAGGCGAGCCAGGCGCTGTACGACCGGATCGCCGAGCTCGGCGGCGAACCCCTGATGTGGAAGACCGGGCACAGCCTCATCAAGTCGAAGATGAAGGAGACCGGGGCGCCGCTCGCCGGCGAGATGAGCGGGCACATCTTCTTCGCCCATGATTATTATGGTTTCGACGACGCCCTCTACGCGGCGGTCCGGCTGATCCGCGCCGTCACCCGCCTGGGCGGCTCGCTGACCTTGTTGCGATCCTCCATGCCGGCCATGGTCAACACGCCGGAGATGCGGTTCCAGGTCGATGAAAGCCGCAAGTTCGCCGTCGTCGAGGAAGTGCTCGACCGCCTCTGCACGGCCGGCGCCGATGTCGACCGTACGGACGGCGCCCGGGTGACGACGAGCGACGGCTGGTGGCTGTTGCGCGCCTCCAACACCCAGGACGTGCTCGTTGCCCGGGCCGAAGCGACGGACGAGCAGGCGCTCGAGCGCCTTCTCGCCCAGATCGACGAGCAGCTCGCCTTGTCGGGCGTCCGGCGTGGTGCCCAGGCCGCGCATTGAGAGCCGGTCTCAATGCCTAAATTCCACCCCGAAGCCCTGCTCTTCTGCCTCGCCTGGGCGGCCCTGGCGATTGCCGGAGCGGTCTATGGCAGCTGGTGGGTCGGAATATTGATCACGCTCGGCCTGCTCGTCCTGGTCAGCGCCGCGAGCATGCAGATCATGTCGCAGACCGGTGACGAGACGATGGAGCGGAACGTCCGCTGGGGAATATTGATGGTCACCGCTCTGGCTCTGTTCGTCGGGCTCAACCTGTTCTGATCAGTCGTCCTCGTCCTCATAGCCGACGAGGTTGAGCTCCCGGGCCTTGATCTGGTGGGTCATGCACCAGTGCATGAGCGCGTCCTCGCGGCCATGGGTGATCCACACCTCGCGCGGGGCAAGCTCCCGGATCGTCTCGGTGAGCTCGTCCCAGTCGGCATGGTCCGACAGGATGAGCGGCATCTCGACGAGACGCTGGCGGGCGCGCTGGCGGATCCGCATCCAGCCCGAGGCCATGGCCGTGATCGGATCGGGCAGGCGGCGTGACCAGCGGTCGTTGAGGCAGCCCGGCGGAGCCATCACGATCTTCCCTTTCATTTCCTCCTTGGATGCGCCGGTCGCCGGCCGAAGCTCGCCGAGCGGCACTCCCCATTCGGAATAGAGATCGCAAAGCCGCTGAAGCGCGCCATGGATGTAGATCGGATCATGATGGCCCCGGCACCTCAGCTCGACGATCAGGCGCTGCGCCTTGCCGAGCGCATAGGCGCCGATCAGGATGCAGCGATCGGGATTGTCGTGAAGCCGCTGGAGCAGCCGGTCCATCTCGCCCGCGGGCGCCGGGTGGCGGAAGACGGGAAGCCCGAACGTCGCCTCGGTGATGAAGATGTCGCACGGGACCGGCTCGAACGGGGCGCAGGTGGGATCGGGCCGCCGCTTATAGTCGCCGGACACGACGATCCGTTCCCCCTTATGGTCGAGGACGATCTGGGCCGAACCGAGGACGTGGCCGGCGGGCACGAAGCTGATGTCGACCTCGCCGATCCGGATCATTTCGCCATAGGCGATCGGCCGCCCCGCCTGGGGCCCGTAGCGGCATTCCATGATCGCGAGGGTCTCGGGCGTGGCGATCACCTCGCCATGGCCGCCGCGGGCATGATCGGCATGGCCGTGGGTGACCAAGGCGAGCGGTTTGGGCTGGGAGGGATCGATCCAGGCGTCTGCAGGCCGGACGTAGATGCCTTCGGAAAAAGGCTCTATCCAGGAACCGAGACGCGCCATCATGAGCTATATGGGTGACGACAGGCCAGGGGCCAAGCGATCCTCGGCCGCAACAAGGGAGCGTTTCACATGGATGCCGCTGGATTCAACTGGACTCTGCTCACCATCGTCGGGCCGCTCGTCCTCGTCCTCGTCATCGCCTGGGCGATTCTTCGGAACCGCCGCTCGCGGGCTTCGGACGCCGAGAGCGAGGCGGCGACTCGCCGAGTCTATGAGGAAGAGGATCGGGAGCATCGCCACGAAAGCGACTACGTTCCCTGATCCGGGGCGCGCATGACCGCGCTGCCCGGACCCATTTCCGACTGGTTCGCCACCAAAGGCTGGCAGGTCCGCCGCCACCAGCATGAGATGCTTGCAGCGGCGCGCGACGGGAAGAGCGCGCTTCTGGTCGCGCCGACGGGTGCCGGCAAGACCCTTGCCGGCTTCCTTCCGAGCCTGGTGGAGCTGGTCGAGCGGCCCAGCGAAGGGCTCCACACGCTCTACATCTCGCCGCTCAAGGCGCTCGCCGTCGACGTCCAGCGCAATCTGCTGACCCCGATCGAGGAGATGGCGCTGCCGATCCGGGTCGAAACCAGGACCGGCGACACGCCCGCCGACCGCAAGACCCGTCAGCGGCTTCGGCCACCGCAAATGCTCCTGACCACGCCGGAATCGCTCAGCCTGCTGCTCAGCCACGAGGACAGCGTCCGCCTGTTCGCGAATCTCAGCACCATCGTCGTCGACGAGATCCACGCCTTCGCGACCGGCAAGCGCGGCGACCTGCTCGCGCTGGCAATGGCTCGGCTCCAGACGATCGCGCCTGGCCTTCGCCGGGTCGGCCTCTCCGCCACCGTCGCCGATGTCGAAGCCTATCAGGGGTGGCTTGCGCCGCACGGCGACATCGACACGGTCAGGCTGGTCCGCGGCGATCCCGGGGCGGACCCGCGCATCTCGATCATGCTTCCGGAAGACGAGCGGATCCCCTGGTACGGCCATAGCGGGCGCTGGGCGGCTGCGCGGGTCATGGCGGAGATAGAGCGGCACCGCACGACGCTCGTCTTCTGCAACACGCGAAGCCTCGCCGAGCTGACCTTCCAGGATCTGTGGACAGTCAACGAATCGGCGCTTCCGATCGGAATCCATCACGGCTCGCTGGCGATCGAGGCGCGCCGCAAGGTCGAAGCGGCGGTCGCCGCCGGCCGGCTTCGAGCGCTGGTCTGCACCGCAAGCCTCGATCTCGGCGTCGATTGGGGCGATGTCGACCTCGTCATCCAGATGGGGGCGCCGAAAGGCGCCTCGCGCCTCGTCCAGCGGATCGGCCGCGCCAATCACCGCCTGGACGAGCCTTCGGAAGCGATCCTCGTTCCCGGCAACCGCTTCGAATATCTCGAAGGGCGGGCGGCGCTCGACGCGATCGAGGAGGGCGAGCTCGATGCCGAGGTCTTCCGCCCGGGAGCGCTCGACGTCCTCGCCCAGCACGTCATGGCCGTCGCCTGCGCCGCGCCGTTCCACGAAAAGACCTTGCTCGACGAGGTTCGCGGCGCCGCGCCTTATGCCGGCCTCGACGAGCAGACCTTCTCGGCCATTCTCGCCTTCATCGAAAATGGCGGATACGCGCTTCGCGCCTATGACCGGTTCAAGCGGCTGACCCGCGATCCGGACGGAAGCTGGCGGGTTTCCCACCCGCGCTTCATCCAGCAGCACCGGATGAACGCCGGCATCATCGTCGATGCGCCTTTGCTCGACGTCCGCTTCCGCAACGGCCGCAAGCTCGGCACGGTCGAGGATTATTTCGCCTCCACCTTGTCGGTCGGCGACACCTTCTTCTTCGCCGGTCTCGTGCTCGAAGTGGAGCGGATGCAGGGCACCGAGATCATCGTCAGGGCGACCAGCCGGTCGGCGCGGATACCGACCTATGTCGGCGTTCGGATGGCGATGACGACCCATCTCGCCGACCGGGTCAGGCGCTTTCTCGCCGAGCCGGAGCAATGGCGGCGCTTCCCCGACGACGTCCGCGAATGGCTCGAAATCCAGCAGCGCCGCTCGCGGCTTCCCGAACCTGACCAGCTGCTCGTGGAGACCTTCCCGCACGAAGGCCGCCACTACATGGTGATCTACAGCTTCGAAGGCTGGAACGCGCACCAGTCGCTTGGAATGCTCGTCACCCGGCGGATGGAGACGGCCGGCCTCAAGCCGCTCGGCTTCGTCTCGAACGATTACGCCCTCGCCTGCTACGGCCTCGAGCCGATCGCCGATCCGCGCGCCTTGCTCAGCGCCGATTTGCTCGAGGACGAGTTCGTCGAATGGGTCCAGGGCTCCAACCTGCTCAAGCGCGCCTTCCGGGAGGTCGCGGTGATCGGCGGGCTGGTCGAGCGGCATCATCCCGGCAAGCGCAAGTCAGGCCGCCAGGTGACCTTTTCGACCGACCTCATCTACGACGTCCTTCGACGCTACGAGCCCGATCATCTGCTGCTCAGGGCGGCCTGGGACGATGCCCGATCGCGCCTCACCGACGTCCGAAGGCTGGCGTCGCTCCTGGAACGCGCGGTCGGGACGATGCTCCACGTCGATATCGACCGGATCTCGCCGATGGCAGTGCCGGTGATGGTGATGATCGGCCGGGAGGCGGCGCCGCCGGGCGCCGCCGAGGACGAGTTGCTGATCGAGGCGGAATCGCTGGCCGACGTGGCGATGAGGCTCGGCTGAGCGCTCAGCCGACGGCGAAGGGAATGTCGACCGTGATCGGCGCGAAGGGGGAATCCGCCTGCGGCGACTCCGCCAGCGTCAGGACGGCTCCGAACATGTCCTCGAGCGGCGAGACCTGGGCCGTGGCTTCGCCTGCGAAGGCCGAAGCGCCGGCGGCCTCGCCGCTCTCTCCGGATTCCGACCCGAGAAACTCGCTCAGCACCTTGTCGAGATGAACGCCGAGCGAATCGGCCGAAGCGAGCCATTCAGGAATGCCCGCCTCCGGCCCCTTGTGGCTCCAGGCCTCGAGGAATCGCGCATGAAGGATTTCGAGCGGCGGTCTTCCGACGTCTTCATCCTCGACTCCGTCGGATCGCTTCGAGACCGCGGAAAGCGGCTTGTGCGCCAGCCTTTCGAGAAAATTCACCTCAGCCCCTTCCCCAGCCTGGCGAGTAACTTATTCGAATTGGCGGCAGCTGTGAAGCGCGCGCTGGTGCGCCGGCGGATCGATTATGGCACGATCTCGTTGCGACAGGATCGGGAGAAGAAGATGGATGTTTCGGCGGAGGTTCATTGCGGCAAGTGCGGCAGCGCCAATTACAGCCTGCCGTCAGGTGCCGAATCCTCGTCGCTCATCATCTGCAACGATTGCAGCCGCGAGATGGGCACGGTCGGCGGCCTGATCGACGAGCTGCTCGCGCAGGTCACCGCCCATTCGGCCGAGGCGCTTCGCCGCGACCTCGACCGCATCGGGGACTCGTCCGAAGCTTCGCCGCCCGCTTGACCCGCCGCGCTTGATGGTTCCAATTGGCCGGCCACATCCGGAGCCTGTCAAATGCGTCTTGTCACTGCCGCGGCCCTTTCCCTTCTCGCGACCGTTCCCGCCTCCGCTCAAGCCCCCGCTTCCGCTCAAGCTGACGTCGATCCTCAAGTCCGGCTGATCCACGAGCAGATGCTCGTCCTCGACACCCATCTCGACACTCCGGCCCGGTTCGACAGCGGCGAATGGGATTTCACCGATCTTCACCATTATGGCTGGGACTTGAGCCAGACCGATCTGCCGCGGATGGATCTTGGCGGGCTCGATGGCGGCTTCTTCGTCATCTACACGGCCCAGGGCGAGCTGACGCCGGAAGGCTATGCTTCGGCGCGCGACCGGGCGCTGGTCCGTGCCGCTGCGATCCGCCGGGTGATCGGCGAAAACCGGGATCGGATGGGCCTTGCGCTCACCGCCGACGACGCCGAGCGGCTCCACTCCGAAGGCAGGAAGATCGCCTTCATGAGCATCGAGAATAGCTGGCCGCTGGGCGAGGACCTGTCGCTCCTCGACACCTTCCACAAATTGGGGGTGAGGATGGCGGGACCGGTTCACAGCCGGTCCAATCAGCTCGCCGACAGCACCACCGGTGAAGCCCGCTGGAACGGCCTGTCTCCGCTCGGGCGCCAGTGGGTGGCGGAAATGAACCGCCTCGGCATGGTGATCGACGGAAGCCATTCTTCGGACGCAGCGATCGATCAGATGATGGAGCTGAGCCGGGTTCCGATCGTCCTGTCGCACCACGGCCCGCGCGACCTTTATGATCATCCCCGCAACACCAGCGACGAGCGGATGAGAAGGCTTGCGAACAAGGGTGGCGTCATGTTCATGAACACCCTGTTCCTGGGCACGACCGACGGCTCGGACGAGCGCAGCGAAATCGAGCGCCGCCAGCAGACGTGGCACAGCCTCACCGCAGAAGAGCGCCGCCAGCTGGTCGCGGACAAGGCGGCGCTGGACGCCCGCCAGCCGGCGACGACGATCACCTTCGACATGTTCATGCGAAGCCTTCTCCACGCCGTCGAGGTGATGGGGGTCGACCATGTCGGACTCGGTGCCGACTGGGACGGCGGCGGCGGAGTCGTCGGAATGGACGATGTCAGCCTGTTGCCGCGGATCACGGCCCGCCTGCTCCGCGAAGGAATGAGCGAGGAAGATATCGCCAAGATCATGGGCGGAAACCTGTTGAGGGTCCTTCGCCAGGTTCAGGCTGGCGCAGCAAGATCCTGATTTCGTTGGCTCTTCCTTCGTTCGGCAAGCAGCGCTAGACTGCTCCTTCGTCCTGGGGGCTCATCAGTAGATGCCGTTCCGACCCGATTCCGCCGGCCCGCAGCCGTCACCGCCCATTCCACCGGGAGGGACGGCGACGGCGGCGCGCGCCTTCGACTGGGGTTCGACCCCCTTGGGCCCCGCAGCGGACTGGCCGCAGCCGCTGAAGGCGGCGGCGAGCATCGTCCTCGGCTCCAACGTGCCGATGATCCTCGCCTGGGGACCGGAGCTGATCGTCATCCATAATGACAGCTACGGCGAGATGCTCGGGGACCGAAATCGCGGGCTGGGCAGGCCGATCAGCCACGTCTGGGCCGACAATTGGGACGTGGTCAGCGAAAATGTCGATCGGGTGATGAAGGGCGAGACGGTCCATGTCGAGCGAGCGCCCAGGCGCCTTCGCCGAGGCGAATCGCTCGAAACCCACTGGATCACCGGCTGCTACAATCCTGTGATCGATGAATCGGACCGGCCGGTCGGCCTGTTCGGAGTCGTCACCGCGATTCTCGACGAACAGTCCGAGCTCAACCTTCGAGAGAGCGAGGAACGGTTCCGGCTGATCGCCGATTCCGCCCCGACCCTGATCTGGGTGACGCAGCTCGATCGCAAGCGCAGCTTCGTCAACCGCGCCTATGTCGACTTTCTCCAGATCACCTATGAACAGGCGGTCGATTTCGACTGGCGGACGATCATCCACCCCGACGACCAGCAGCGGATCCTCGCCGAATCGATCGCCGGCGAGGCAAGCCTGAAGCCCTTCGCGCTTGAAGGACGCTATCGCCGCGGCGACGGCGAATGGCGATGGGTGCGATCCATCTCGCAACCGCGCTGGGGACCGGGCGGCGAACATCTCGGCTTCATCGGCGTCGCTCACGACATCACCGAGGCGAAGCAAGCCGAGCAGGGCCTTCGCGAGATGAACGAGACGCTCGAGCGGCGGGTCGAGGAAAGAACCGCCGAGCTTCGGGCGACGCTGGAAAGGCTTCGGGCGGAGGTCGCCGAGCGCGAACGCGCCGAGCAGGCCTTGCGCCAGGCCCAGAAGATGGAGGCTGTCGGCCAGCTCACCGGCGGCATCGCTCACGATTTCAACAATCTGCTCACCCCGGTGATCGGCGGACTCGAGATCATCACCCGCAACCTCGAGGACCCGAGGCTCAAGCGGATCGCCGACACGGCCCTGGAATCGAGCCGGCGCGGCGCCAAGCTGACGACCCAGCTGCTGACCTTCTCCCGGCTCCAGCGAATTCAGATGGCGCCGGTGGAGGTGAACCGGGTGATCGCGCAGATGCGCGAGATCCTCCATCACACGATCGGCCCCGACGTGACCGTCTCGACCCACCTCGACGCCGACGCCGGCCTTGCCCAGTGCGACGAGAACCAGCTCGAAAACGCCCTCCTCAACCTCGCGATCAATGCGCGGGATTCGATGCCTCAGGGCGGCCGACTCACCATCTCGACCGAAGCTCGCCGGATCCAAGGGGAAGCCGACGTCAGCGACGGCGACTATGTCTGCATCACGGTTGCCGACAGCGGCGAAGGCATGGAGCCGGAGGTCCTCGCCCGCGCCACCGAACCTTTCTTCTCGACCAAGCCGCTCGGCAAGGGGACCGGCCTCGGCCTCGCCCAGGTCTACGGAATCTCCCGCCAGTCGGGCGGAGCGCTGAGGATCGAAAGCCGAAGGGGCGAGGGAACGACGGTCTGCGTCCTCCTGCCGACGGCAGGCGCGGGATCGGCGGAGTCGGTGGGCAATGTTGACCGTCCGGGCCATGCGCCGGCCAGGGCAGGAACGATCTTTCTGGTCGACGACGACCCCGACGTCCGCGCCTTCCTTTGCGACCTTCTGGAGGAGCTCGGCCATTCGGTGAAGGCTTTCGCCACCGGAGCGGAAGCGCTGGAGGCGCTCGAAGGCCAGGCTCCCGATCTCATCCTCGTCGATTTCGCCATGCCGGGAATGAACGGGGCCGAGCTGGCCGGCCACGTTCGAGCCCGCCATCCGGACCTTCCCATCGTCTTCATCACCGGCTTCGCCGAGAGCGATCAGCTGGAGGCCGCGGCGGCAGACGGAGCGCCGGTCCTGCGCAAGCCGTTCGGAATGGACGAGCTTGCCCGAATGGTCGCCTCGCTGGTCGGCGACGGCCCCCTTGAACAGCCGCCCTCGTGAACTAGATCGACGGCACCGGGATCGCCTCGAGCCATTCCGGTCGTTCGTCCGGGGCCTTGCCTGCTTTCGGGACGCGCCCCGCGACATGTTGCTCTTGAGGAGGACATGAGATGAGAGGCTTTGATTTTTCTCCCTATCGCCGGTCCACGGTCGGTTTCGACCGGCTTTTCGACTATCTCGAAAATGCGAGCCGGGCGGAGCAGGACAATTATCCGCCGTTCGACATCGAGAAGCTCAGCGACGACACCTATCGGATCACGCTCGCCGTCGCCGGCTTCAAGCGCGAGGATATCGAGATCGTCGCTCAGCAGAACATGCTGACGATCACCGGGCGCCGCTCGGAGAACCGAAACCGCGACGGCAATTTCCTTCATGTCGGAATCGCCACCCGGGCATTCGAGCGCAGGTTCGAGCTTGCCGACTTCGTCCGGGTCAGCAGCGCGGACCTTCGCGACGGCCTTCTCTCGATCGAGCTGGTCCGCGAGGTGCCGGAGGCGATGAGGCCGCGCAAGATCCAGATTGGCGGCGGTGCTTCTGCGATCGAAAGCGCTCCGAGCGAAGAACGAAGCGAGCAGGAGCCGGCGGAAGCCGAGCAGAACGCCTGAGCCGTCGACTTTATTCCGGCGCCGGAAAATCCGGCGCCGGTCTTTCTCCCGTTGAACAGTCTGCACCTTTCGATGAGATCCTCCTGAACGGGGGATTCAGCTTCCATTTAGCCTTTTCTGTGCATGGCGCTCATCAAGGCGACGCATCTGGCCGCGGGCCGGGAGAGAAGAGCGAGTGATGAATTTCAGGACCAGGCTTCAAAACCCGTTCCTCCTCGTCGGCCAGGGCTTCCTGGTCGGCGCCGCCCTTTTCTTCGCCTTGCTTCATCAAAGCGGCGAGGCGCGCTCAGCGCTGTCGCCCGACGTCGAAATGCAGATCGAGGTCGCCGCCCGAAGCTGACGCCGCGGTCGCGGCTTCCCCCATACGCTTTCTCGCCCGATCACGATGCTTCCACTTGAACGGGACTGCCTCGAGGCTCCGCGACCGATGGACATCTACCTGCCGATCGCGGGATTATCCGTAAACGCTCTGGTGATCATCGGCCTCGGCGGGCTGGTCGGTCTGCTGACCGGCATGGTCGGAGTGGGCGGCGGTTTCCTGACGACCCCGATCCTGATCTTCTACGGCATTCCGCCGGCCGTGGCGGTGGCCTCGGCGACGACCCAGATCACCGGCACGAGCATCTCCGGAGTCCTCGCTCATCGCCGCCGGCGCGGGGTCGATATCCGGATGGGCGTGGTGATCATCGTCGGCGGAGTCATCGGTTCGATCGTCGGCGGGTTCGTCTTCCGGCTGCTCCAGCAAAGCGGCCAGATCGATACCGTCATCTCGATTCTCTACGTTCTCCTGCTCGGCAGCATCGGCGTGATCATGGCCAGGGAATCGGCGACCGCGCTCGAGATCATCAAGCCGCGCGCCGGCGGGTCGGAACGGCCGCCGCGGCGCCACAATCCCTTGATCGCCGCGCTTCCGATGCGCTGGCGCTTCTACCGGTCCGGGCTCTATATCTCGCCGCTGGCGCCGCTCGGTCTCGGCTTCCTTTCGGGTCTGCTCACCGCCTTGCTCGGCATTGGCGGCGGCTTCATCATGGTTCCGGCGATGATCTACCTGCTCGGCATGTCGGCCCAGGTCGTCGTCGGCACCTCGCTTCTTCAGATCCTGTTCGTGACCGGAGTGACGACCATCGTCCACGCCACGACCACCCGGTCGGTCGACATCGTCCTTGCCGGCCTGCTCCTGATCGGTTCGGTGATCGGCGCCCAATATGGCGCCCGTTTCGCCCAGAAGATGAAGCCGGAACTGCTTCGAATGATCCTTGCGATCATGGTCCTTGCCGTCGCTGCCAGGATGGCGCTCCAGCTCGGCTGGCAGCCGGAAGAAATTTATACGGTGCAGATGTTGTGAGAGCTGTTCGCGTCCTTGGGCTTGCCCTGCTCGCGCCCCTACTGCTCGGCCAGGCGCAGCCGCGGCTCGTGCCCGACGTCTCGCAGCGCGACGTCGAGATCCACTACAGCTTCTCGGGCGCCGAATTGCTCCTGTTCGGAGCGATCCTCTATCCCGGCGGGCGGACGCCCGACGAGGCCGCCGACATCGCGGTCGTCCTCAAGGGCCCGCTCGAGCCGATCGTCGTCCGCGAGAAGCAGAAGGTGGCGGGGATCTGGGTCAACGTGGAGCGGGTGCGATTCCGGTCGGCGCCCGCTTATTATGCCGTCGCCTCGTCGAGGCCGATCGGCGAGCTCGTCGACGAGCGGACGGCGGCGATCTACGAGCTGGGCCTGGAGAATCTCCAGCTCTCGCCCGGCGGAGGCGCCTCGCCCGAGGTGATGCGAAGGTTCGAGCAGGGGCTGATCGATCTTCGACGCCGCCAGCAGGTCTATGTCGAATATCCCGGCGGGGTCGCGATCAGCGAGGGCGTTCTCTATCGCGCCAGGATCGCGATTCCGGCTCGCGTGCCAGTCGGCACCTACACCGCCGAGACCTTCCTGATCAGGGACGGCCGGATCATTGCCGGCGCCGCGCGCGAGATCAATATCGAGAAACTGGGCTTCGAACGCTTCGTCGCCGACGCCGCCGAACGATCCTCGCTCGCTTACGGAATCGTCGCCGTGGCCCTTTCGCTTCTGCTCGGCTGGGGCGCCAGCGCCCTGTTCAACCGAAGGTATGCCTGAACGACGCAAACGCCTTGTTTACCGGTTTCGGTTAATCCGGCCGCTCTCCAGTGACGACCAGCCGGATCGAGGACAGAATGGACGGGCTCAACCACCACGATTTTCCCCAGACGGACGGCGATCGTCCCGCGGTGGCGCAGGCACCGACCCCGCGCCGGACCCTGGTCTCGCAATATGAGGCGCTCGGCCAGGTCGTCGAGATTGCGGGCAGCGGCGCGCTCATCGAGATTGCCGGGCGCCGCCTCTCCGAGCTGATCGACGATCCCGATCCGAGCGTCGCCATGTCCGGGCAGGTGGGAAGCCAGATCAAGATCGATTCCGGCCGGCGCTGGCTGCTCGCCAACGTCCGCGGCCTCCGGGTCACCGATGCCGAAGCCGGCGTCGTCGCTGCCGAGATCGACTTCCTCGGCGAAGGCGACGAGGATCCGCAGACCGGCAAGCTGGTCAATTTCAAGCGCGGCATCACCGCTTACCCGATCCCCGGGAGCAAGGTCTATCCGGTGACCGGCAACGACCTGAAGCAGATGTTCGCCGCCGACGGCAACGCCCATATCGAGATCGGCACCGTCTACCCGACCAAGGACGTTCGCGGAGCGCTCTACATCGATGCCTTCCTCGGCAAGCATTTCGCTCTCCTCGGGTCGACCGGCACCGGCAAATCGACCGCCGCGGCCCTTATCATGCACCGGATCTGCGAGCTCTCGCCGGAGGGCCATATCGTCATGGTCGATCCTCACGGCGAATATTCGGCGGCCTTCAAGGGCTGCGGCGAGCTGTTCAACGTCGACAATCTCGCCATGCCCTACTGGCTGATGAACTTCGAAGAGCATTGCGAGGTGTTCATCACCACCACCGGCGCCGACCGCCAGTGCGACATGGACATCCTCGCCAAGTGCCTTCTCCAGGCGCGCTCCAAGAACCGCGCCGCCGAAGGCCTGACCAAGCTCACGGTCGATTCGCCGATTCCCTACGCGCTGTCCGACCTCACCAACGCCATCTCCCAGGAAATGGGGCTTCTCAACAAGGCGACCGACACCGCGCCGTTCATGCGGCTCAAGAGCAAGATCGACGAGCTCAAGTCGGATCCGCGCTACCAGTTCATGTTCTCCGGAATGCTGATCGCCGACCAGATGGGCTCGTTCATCAGCAAGATCTTCCGGCTCCCTGCCAACGGCAAGCCGATCTCGATCATCGACGTGTCGGGCGTGCCTTCCGACATCGTCTCGGTCGTCGTCGCGGTGCTTTCGCGGCTGGTGTTCGATTACGCCATCTGGTCGCGCAACGAGGTGCAGCGCCCGGTCCTGCTCGTCTGCGAGGAAGCGCATCG
>CBIGXQ010000034.1:0-20658 GCA_966193865.1 uncultured Sphingosinicella sp.
TGTTGGTGTCCTGCGCCTCGTCGACGAGGATGTGATCGGTGCGCTGGTCGAGCTTGTAGCGGACCCAGTCGCCCATCCCCGGGGTGACGAGCAGGCGCTCCGCCCAGCGGATCAGATCGTCGAAGTCGACGGCGCCGGTGGCCCTCTTCGCCTCGCCATAAGCGGCGGCGAAGGCCTGGCCCGCGCGGAGGCCGGCGGAATAAGCGGACACCAGGATCGCTCGGTTGCGCATCGACAGGAGACGATGGCAGCATTCGAACGCGGCCTGAGCCAATATCGGGTAGCTGGGATCCTGCGGCGCCTGTCCCCTGGCGAAACTGCGAGCGTCGCCATCGCCTTTGGCCCAGACCGTGTGAAGCCGTTCGAGCAGCCTCGCGCGTTCATCCGGAGCGGCGGCCAGCCATTGCTCGCAGAGGGTGGCGCGCTCGAGCCCGTTCTTCGTGCCCCACCGCTTGTTCAGGAGCCCGATCTCGCCAAGGCCGGCAATATCGAACAGATCGTCACAGCATTGCTTCGCGATCGCTTCGTCAATGTCCCCGAGCGGCAGATCGAAGGCGAGCCTCAACCGCGCCTCGATTCCCTGCGCGGGCCCAAGCGCCGCCATCGCCTCCGGGGCGCGGGCGCATGTCATCAGCACATTCTCCGCACCTCCCTCACCGAGACGGAGGCTCAAGGCCTGGATGTCGCGGACAAGGGCGTCGTGTCCGTCGCGTTCCGCCCGGACGAGCAGTTCGGCAAGTGTCGACCGCGCGAGCAATTTCTCCTCGCGGCCGTCGAGCGGCCGAAACCCCGGGGTCAGCCCGGCCTCGGCCGGGAAGGCCGCAAGGAGGCTTTGGGCGAAAGCGTGGATGGTCTGGATCCGGAGGCCGCCGCCAGGGGCGTCGAGAACGCGGGCGAAGAGCCGCCGCGCCTGTTCGCGCGTGTCCGGCCCCTCATCCTCGCCAAGCGCGGCCAGCTCGGCGCCGAGATCGCTGTCCTTCGCTCTTACCCAATGCGCCAGCCTGGCGTGGATTCGACCCGCCATCTCGGCCGCCCCCGCCTTGGTGAAGGTAAGGCACAGGATGGACGAGGGATCGACCCCTGCCAGCAGAAGGCGAAGCACTCGAGCGCTGAGCACGTGAGTCTTGCCGGTGCCCGCCGATGCCGACAAGGCGGCATGATGAAGCGGCGAGGATGCGCGCAGCTGATCGCCCTCGAGCCGCGCCAGCGGCTTCAGTCGATTGGTCAAGGCGATTCCCCCGGCATCGGCCTCATCATGGCCAAGGCGGGGTCCGGCGCCAAGCTCGATCGGCCCCGGCGGTAGCCGATCGATGAAAACAAACTAGAAAATGATCGCCCCGGCGACGAAAGCGGCGGCGGCGATCATCCAGTCGCGCGGCTGCATGTTCCTGAAGAAGTCCATTTCCAGTCTCCTGCCGTCGTTGTGTATTAGTCACATAATACGGATGGGCCGAACTTCAAGCGGCGGACCTGCCCTGAACGCGACTTATCCATCACGAGGCGCGAAGAGCGGCATGGCTTCGGCTGCAAGGGCGCCCTCGATCTCCAGCAGTTTCAGCTTGGTGGCGGCTCCTCCGGATGCCGAGAAACCGCCCGTTCGCCCTCCCGCGGCGGTAATTCGATGACAAGGGATGACGATCGGCCACGGGTTGCGGCCGAGAGCCTGACCGACGGCCCGAGCCTTGCCGGGATCGCCGAGGCGCTCCGCGAGCGTTCCGTAGGTGATGGTGCTGCCGACCGGAATGTCGCGCGTCGCCCGATAGACGCTCTGTTCCCAATTCCCGACCGACTTCAGGTCGATCGGGATCGAGCCAAGGTCGATAGTGATGGAACCGGCGAGAAAGGCGGCCACGGAATCGATCGCTTGCTGAACCCAGATCGGTGGGTCCGCCTGCTCCAGATCGGGGAAGCGCCGCTTCAGCCGACTCAGGGCCCGGGCCTCGTCCGGCTCCGGAAGCTGCATGCCGCTCAGGCCTGCGCTGGACCAGGCGATGCCGCAGCGACCGATGCCGGTATCGAACAAGGAGAACCCCGATTCCATCCGAGGATATTATCCTCTTTGGCCCGTCAGCCCATCCCCTGCCGGCACAGGTGAGTCCAAACAGGTTGCGAATGCTCGGTTCGATGCCTAAGCGGCTGAGTCAAGGAGCCATTATGGTGTGCAGCTACTGAATGGCGGACGGTCCGGACATCTTCCCCGAGACGAGAGATCGACGTTTCGAGGTGCTGGTCAACGCCGTCACCGATTACGCGATCTACATGCTCGACCCGCAGGGCTACGTCGCGACGTGGAATGCCGGCGCGCGCCGCTTCAAGGGCTATGAAGCCGAAGAGATCATCGGCGAGCATTATTCACGATTCTTCACCGACGAGGATCGGGCGGCGCGGCTGCCCTGGAAAGCCCTGGAGATCGCCGCCCGCGAGGGACGGTTCGAGGCCGAGGGCTGGAGGGTAAGGAAGGACGGGAAGCGCTTCTGGGCCAATGCGGTGCTGGACCCCATCCGCGACGAGCAGGGCGAGCTGATCGGATTCGCGAAGATCACCCGTGACATCAGCGACAAGAAGGAGGCCGAACGGCAGCTGTTCGAGAGCGAGCAGCGCTTCCGCATGCTCGTCCAGGGTGTCCGCGACTACGCCATCTACATGCTCGACACCCAGGGTCGAGTGACGAACTGGAATACCGGGGCCGCCAATATCAAGGGCTATTCGGAAGCCGAGATCGTCGGCCAGCATTTCTCCCGCTTCTATACGCCGGAAGACCAGGCTCGCGGCGAGCCGGAACGCGCGCTCGAAACCGCCGTTCGCGAAGGCAAATATGAAAATGAGGCCTGGCGAGTCCGAAAGGACGGAACGCGTTTCTGGGCGAGCGTCGTTCTCGACCCGATCTACGATCGCCATGGCGAGCTTGTCGGTTTTGCGAAAGTCACTCGCGATATCACCGAACGACGGCAGGCGAACCTCGAGCTGGAAGAGGCGCGGGCCGCTCTGGCACAGTCGCAAAAGCTTCAGGCGCTGGGCGAGCTCACCGGTGGAATCGCCCATGATTTCAATAATCTGATGACGGTCATCCGCGGTTCTGCCGACCTTCTGCGGCGCGTGAACCTCGATGAAGAGAAGCGCGAACGCTATCTCCAGGCGATCATCGAGACGGCCGATCGGGCGGCCGATCTCACCAGCCAGCTTCTCGCCTTCAGTCGACGCCAGGCGCTCCGGCCGGAGGTGATCGACATCAATGTCCGACTCGACGCTTTGGGTGAGGTTCTGTCGCGGACGCTCGACGGGCAGGTCACCGTCGAGCTGGACCTGGCTCCGGATCTGTGGCCGATCGAGGTCGATGCGACACAGCTGGAAACCGCCTTGCTCAACGCCGCCTTCAATGCACGCGACGCCATGCCGGAAGGCGGACGCCTCACCATTTCGGCCAGGAATATGCCCTCGGATGACGGAGACTGCATCTCGATCGCCCTGACCGATACCGGACAAGGCATGCCCGAAGACGTGGTGAGCCGCGCCTTCGAGCCCTTCTTCACGACCAAGCCCGTCGGCAAGGGCACGGGGCTTGGCCTGTCGCAGATCCATGGCTTTGCCGCCCAGTCCGGCGGCAAAGCGGAGATTGAGTCGGCCCCGGGCGAGGGAACGACGATTTGGATCCTGTTGCCGCGATCGACCAAGCCGCCGGCAACGACCCCCGAGGAGGAAATGGTGATCCCGAGCCGAACCGGACTCACCGTTTTACTCGTCGAAGACAATGCCCACGTCCTCGCTTTTGCCGAGCATCTTCTCGGCGAGCTCCAGCACCATGTCGTCAGCGCCGATTCCGGCGATCGCGCGCTCGCCTTGATCGACGACCAGCCGATCGACCTCCTCCTCACGGACGTGGTGATGCCTGGAATGAGCGGGATCGAGCTCGCGCACGCGGTCAGGAGACGTCACCCTGCCGTCCCGGTCGTCCTGGCAAGCGGCTATAGCGACGAAATACTCCAGGGATCGGGCGACGATTTCGAGATCCTTCGCAAGCCGTTCGACTCCGGGTCCGTCAGTCGGGCGATCGAGAAGGCCCTTCGGCAAGCGACGGGCATGAAAGAGGCGTCGCTACCGACGACCTGATGACCTTCCGGATCGTTTGAAGCCCTTCCACGTCCATTGATCAGGCTCTAGGGACTTTCGCGTCACATCGAGCGAGGAGTGAATGGCCAAGTCACCGTCCTATCCGGAAGAAGCGCCCGTCGGCGATCCTGTCGGCAAATCAGATTTGTCTCCCGAAAAGGCGCTGGACGACAAAGGGCCGGAAGGGACCCGCACCCGCAAGATCGTCACCGGCGCCGCGATCGGGATCGGCTCGGCAGCCTTGGTCGCGGCGCTTCTCTACGCCAATCGATCGCGAAAGATCGGTCGCCAACAGGCGGTCGGCCAGCCCGAAAAGTCCGGCTCAGCCGATTCGAGCGAGCGCTAGCCTTTGGTTGCTTCAGGCTGATCCAGCCTGAAGCGGAAGCGCGCAGCGCTTTCCCTACAAAGCCAGGCTCTAGCGGTTCATCCAGGGCAGCGGCCCGCCGACCATGATCGGCACGATCGCCTCGGTCGGCGCAGAAGCGGCCGGAAAGCGCAACTTCTTCGCCTCCTCGACGATCGAGTCGGCCATTCCATCGGTGCTCCTGCCGTCGGGAAAGGCCAATCGATCGAGCAGCAGCCGTGCTCGCTCGACGCTGCCATCGGCACCGATCAGCAGCTTCACCGTCACCGGCCCGTGCGGATCGCACGCCATCTCGAATCGATTGAGGGCGACGTTGGCCGCTTCCTCGACGATCGGACCCACGACGTCCGGCTCGAGCGGACCGCGGACACCGGGCGCCGATTCGCTGATATGGCCGTGAAGGACGAGTCGTCCGTGAACGGGATTCATTGATCCTTCGATCCGATTGACCCCGTGCGGCATTCGATCGTCGAAGATGGCGAGCCGGTTGAAGCGGGAATCGATCATCTCATACAGGCCGCCCTTCCCGCCCGTCATCCGGGTCAGGTTCGATCGGTAGAGATCGCCTTCATGGTAGACGATCGTCTCGCCGCCACGCGTTTCGCGCTCGTCCCAAGTGAGGGAATAGACATAGCCGAAGCGGCCGTTGGTCGCGTCGTTGTGAATCGATTGCGAGCATCCGTCGACGTAGAGGCTCAGATAAGGGTAGGTGACATGCCCCAGGCCGAGCCGCTGCCACGCCCAGGCGGTGAGGGCGGCATGGAAACGCTGCAGAAGAGCGCTCCCCATGACCTTGTCGGCGGACGTCCGGAGGAACGTGTACATCTCCGGCACGTACCAATAATTCCAGACCTGGTGCTCGGCGTTCTGCTTGTAGGGCTCGGCGAAATGGCGATCGATCGCGCTGCGCATTTCCCGTGCCAGCTCGTCGGCCAGGAAATTGTCGACGAAAGCATGGGGTGCCCTGAACGGCGGCAGCTCTTCCATCGCCGTCGCTGGCCGATCGGCATTGGCGGCACGAATGGGATCATTGACCTGGACCAGCATCGCTGCCTCTCTCTGCAAGCAAATACCGGCGGTTTCTGCATCGAAGACAAGAGTTTGTCCATCGCCCGAGCGAGCAGCCGGGCGGATCGACTAGCTTGCGGAGAGAGTCAGGATCCGCTCGAGCACCGCCGGGTGAAGCGGCTGAGTGAACTCGCAGGTGAATCGATAACCATCGATGTCGACGATCCGCGCCGGCCAGCCTTCGAGGCCGGGAAGGACGATCCACAGCGAGGTTCCGATCCGAAGCGGCACGAAGGATTCGAACTCGACGTTGCGGGTCGTGATCCGGGAGACCTCGATCTTCCAGCGGCGGGTCCCTTCCCTGACCCGCGCCGCCAGGTTGAGCTGGACTGTGTCGGCGCCGGGTTCGACCGGATTGGAAGACTGAGCGGGCAAGGTCAGGGCCGGTCGGTCGAACGTCGGCGCCGGCGGAGCGATGCCTTGGGGCTGGCGCAGGGCCGCCTGCCGGCGCTCCTTCAGCCAGGGCATCAGCTCCTGCCAGCCAAGTTCCGGATTGAAGGCAATGCCGGCGACGCAGCCTTCGACCCAACGGACCTCGCCTTCCAGTGGTCGGAAACCCTCGAGAGTGATCATGACCCGCTCGTCGGGGGTGAGCGGAACCGGGGTATCGATCTTGACGCCGCCCTGAGCCACGTCCCTGGTCGTGACGAGCTCGGTCCGAGACGAGGATTCGAGCAAGGCAGGGCAAAGCAGTTCGACACGCGGCATTCGCCGGCGCTCGCCCGGCTGGCTCACGAGATTTCGGGCCAGAAGCGAGAAGATGTCGATCGGATCATCGAAGCGAAGCCCGACATCCGAGCCGCGCCGCCATTCGACGATTCCGTCGATATGATCGCCGCTCATCAGCTCGAGCTCCATCCGCTCGCCTGGCCTCACCGGAAGATCGACATGGAGAATTGCGCCGGCCCCGCTGATCTTGCGGATCGAGCATACCTCGCGCACGCTCCCGAGGACCAGCGAGCCCGCCTGGAGATAGGCGGCGTCACGGGCGAGACCCGGCGGATCGTCGCTCCCGGGGACTTCGTTGAAAAGCGAGAAGATCGTTTCCACGACTCGCAACACCTCGAACAGATCGCGCAACGGGGCGCTACCGACATTGTCCGATGTCGGAGTTTACGTTTTCCTAATGGGCGGCCGGCTCGGTGGGCCTTATTCCACCGCCTGACCGCCATTTGCACCGGATCGACGCACCGCTATGTGGCTATCGGCTCAAAAGCGTGACGTGACGGGCCAGGGAGCGGGTTCTTGTTCGATCTCAGCGCATTCAGTTTCGTCGAACTGCTTCCCTTCATCCTGATCGGCTTCGCCGCCCAGTTGATCGACGGCGCTCTCGGCATGGCGTTCGGAGTCATTTCGACGACGCTCCTCCTCAGCCTCGGCGTTCCACCGGCCTCGGCCTCCGCAACCACCCACACAGCCGAGAGCTTCACGACCGCCGTTTCGGGGATCAGTCACACGCTGCACAGGAATGTCGACTGGTGGCTGTTCGTCCGGATCGTCATTCCCGGAGTCATTGGCGGCATCCTCGGCGCCTATATTCTTGCCGAGCTGCTCGCCGAGTCGATCGCTCGACCGCTGGTGCTCACCTATCTGGCGGCGATCGGCCTCTATCTGCTCTGGCGGGGATTCACCCATCGCCATGTCGAAAGACGGCCGCGGGTAATAGCGCCGCTCGGGCTTGCAGGCGGTTTCCTTGATGCCGCGGGCGGCGGCGGCTGGGGTGCCATCGTCACCAGCAACCTGCTCATCCAGGGCGCCAATCCGAGGAAGGTGATCGGGACGGTGAGCACCGCGGAATTCTTCATCACGGTCACCATTTCCGCCACCTTCATCGCGGCCCTGGGACTCGAGGAATTCACCCGCGCAACGGTCGGGCTGCTCATCGGCGGGATCGCGGCTGCGCCACTGGGGGGTTATATCGCCAAGAGGGTCTCGGCCGACCGGCTTCTGGTCATGGTCGGAATCGTGCTCGTCCTGACCAGCGCTTATGGTGTCTGGCGGGCACTCGCCTGACCCGCCGGCTTGACGGGAGCGCCAAGCCCACCGAAACCTTGCCACCCTTTTTGTCGATGAGGCGCTTCGTGATCCGTTCGATGACCCTGACTGCCTTCGCGCTTGCGCTCTCCGCCGCGGCAATGGCGCAAACCGATGTTTCGACTCAGGTCCAGACCCAGGCGCAGGTCCCGACGAGGCAGATCGGGACGGCCCGACTGGAGAACGTCCCAGAGATACCCGAAGACGTCGGCGCCGCCGTCCAACGCTACCAGAATTACCGTGAAGCGCGGTTCCAGGACTGGCTCGCCGATGGGACGATGCTCATCACCACCCGGTTCGGGACCACCTCGCAGGTCCACCACGTGGCAGAGCCGCGACATGCCCGAACCCAGCTCACGTTCCACGAGGAGCCGGTCGCAGAGGCGCAGGCAATCCCGGGCGGCGAGCGCTTCCTCTACCGCCGGGATACGGGCGGCGACGAGTGGTTCCAGCTCTATGTCAGAGACGTTGCCGGTGCAGAGGCGATCCAGCTGACCGAGCCAGGCACGCGCAACCAGTCGGCAGTGGTGAGCAAGGACGGGCGTCTGGTCGTCTGGTCGCGGGCGATGCGTGGATCGGCCGATTATGCGATCATGACCGCCAACCCGAGCGATCCGCAAAGCCGCCGAGTGGCCTGGCAGGGGACCGGCTCGGTCGGGCCGACGGACATTTCGGCCGACGGTCGGCACGTGCTTGTGAGCCGCAACCTGTCCAACCGGGAGAACCGGCTGCTCGTCCTCGACCTGGAAACCGGCGAAACGCGCGAGCTCGGCTGGTCGGCGGCGACTCCAGCCCGCTATGACGAACCGAGATTCGCCCGCAACGGCCGGTCGGTCATCGCGATCACCGACGCCGGCAGCGACGTCAGCCGGTTGATGGAGTTCGACCTCGACACCGGCCGGAGCCGATCGATCAGCCCGGAATCGCGCTGGGGGATCGAGGATTATGACCTGTCCGATGACGGGCGGCTCCTCGCCTTCGCGTTCAACGAAGAAGGCTATTCCCGGGTCGTCGTCCAGGACTTCGTCACCCGTCGCGCCCTGCCCCAGCCCGAGTCGCTCGATCGCGGCGTCCTGACCGGACTGGAATTCTCCCCTGACGGGACGAGGCTGGCGATCGGCCTGTCCACGCCCACTTATGCCGGAGACGTCTTCGCCTTCAATCTCGCTGACGGCGCCATCGAGCGCTGGACCTCCTCCGAAATGGGCGCGCTCCAGCGGTCACAGCTGGCGGAACCTCGCCTCATCCGTTTCGACAGCTTCGACGGTCTCTCCGTCCCCGCCTTCGTCTACCGACCTCGGAATATCGCTGCGGACACGCGCACGCCGGTGATCATCGACATCCACGGCGGGCCGGAATCGCAGACCCGACCCCTATGGAATCCCGGCGCCCAATATTTCGCCGAGATGCTCGGCGCCACGATCATCCTGCCCAATGTCCGCGGCAGCGAGGGCTATGGCACCCGCTATCTCAACCTCGACAATGGCGAGCGGCGGGAAGACAGCGTCCGCGACATCGGCGCCTTGCTGGACTGGATCGCCACCCAACCCGATCTCGATCCGGCCCGGGTCGCGGTCTATGGTCAATCCTATGGCGGCTATATGTCGCTCGCTTCCATGGTTCATTTTAGCGACCGGCTCGTCGGCGGAGTCGAACGCTACGGGATCAGCAACTGGACCAGCTTCCTTCAGAACACCGAAGCCTATCGACGGGACAATCGGCGGGCCGAATATGGCGACGAGCGCGTGCCGACGATGCGGGCGGTGTTCGATCGAATCTCGCCGCTGAACAATGTCGGACGCATCACCAAGCCGATGCTGGTCATGCAGGGCGCAAACGATCCTCGGGTGCCGCAGTCAGAGTCCGACCAGGTCGTTCGCGAGCTGAGAGCCAACGGGATCGAAGCCTGGTACGTCCTCTTCGCCGACGAAGGCCACGGCTTCCAGAAGAAGCACAACAACGATCTTCGCCGCGAAGTGGAGACCCTGTTCCTCAGGCGCCTGTTCGAGGGCGCCCGCTAGAGCCTGATCGGGTAAGTCCTAGCCTTCGCGGCCATACCATTCGTCGAGGCGCATCAGCTGGTCATATTCGGCATAGGGCGCATATTCCGGGTGCAGCTTGGCGGTGAAGGGTTCTGATCCCGCCAGCCACTTGCCGGCCGCCGCCGTGAAGTTGCGCTCGGCAAGGCTCGTGAACTCGGCAGAATCCGGTCCGTTGCGCCCACCGACCGGACTGGTCACGTAACCGAGCTTGCCCGCCTTGCGCGCCAATGACCAATATTCGAAGCAGGCGGCTTCCCCTTCGATCCCATCGAAGCCGCCGCGTTCGGCAATCAGGCCGAGCAGGCCGAGCTGGAGCGAATAGCCGTCGGCGACGGCCCTGGCAGACGGCGGGCTTCCGGTCTTGTAGTCGACGATCGCCAGCCGCCCGTCTTCCAGCCGGTCGATTCGGTCGGCCTTGCCGCCGAGAGTCACGCCGGCGATCTCGGCTTCACCCCAGGCTTCGGCCTTCAGCGGTCGACGGCCAGCGAGGCGATTGCGCTCCACTTCTGCGGCGATGAAGTCGATCGCCTCGATCAGGCGCGGCTGCCACAGGGCCCGCATCAGCGGATGCGCGGAGCTTCCGGCCAGGAGCGCCTCGGCGCGCGGGCGAAGCTTCGCCGGATCGCAATCGTCCTCCTTCATCCACGATTCGAGCACGGCATGGACCGCCGTTCCCCGCCAGGCGGGACTCGGATCCGCGTCCACCGGATCGAGCGTCCCCAATTTGAGCAACTTGCGGGCATAGAAAGCGAACGGGTCCGCCTTGAGGCGATCGACGTCGGTGACCGAGATGTTCGCCGGCCGCTCGTCCACCGGCGGCACCGGCGCCGGCCGCGAAGCGGGTCTCGGCGGGCCGTCCGGACGATCGATCTCGCGCGCCCATCTCCTGATCTGCGGCGCCCGACTGAGGCCGCCGGTCAGCGCCTCCAGCCGAAGCCAGAATCGCGAGGCCACGGCCTCCGCCCTGGAATCGCGGCGAGCGCGGGTCACCAGCACCTGCCGGGCGCCGAGGGCGCAGGCGAAATCATGGGCGGAAAGGCCGATCCGCCGTTCGAGCGAAGGCAGGCCGAGATCCGCCCGGAGCCGCGGCGCCAGCCAGGGATCGGGCGCCGGAAGGGCTGGCCAGCTACCCTCGTTGAGCCCGCTCAGGATCATGAGGTCGGCCTGCTGCAGTCGCGCCTCGATCAGGCCCCAGATGAAGATCCGCGGATGCTGGCCGTAAGGCGGCCGCACCGCCTGCCCCGCCATCAGCTGTTCCAGAAGATCGGGAAGGCCTGCCTCGTTCGAAAGGCGCGGACCCTGGTGAGCAGCGCTCTCCTGTGCCTCGAACCAGAGGCTCGCCGCTTTCCCGGCCGGGCCCGACCACATCGCGTCGCCCGCCAGGCTGAAGCAGGCCTCCCGAAGGCTTGCCATCAGCGCGTAGAGCTCGGCGCCTTGTTCGAACGCTTTCTCGATCGGCCGAAGCAAGGAGGACGCTTTCGACCACCACGTCGCCGCCTGGGCACGGATCCGAGCGTCGCGGCCGCTCCTGTCCGAAAGGTGGAGCGCGATCCCGTCCAGTCCTGCCGGGGGCCGCGGTCCGCGAAGACTGAGATCGAGGAGTCGAACGCCGTCGAGCCAGGCGAGGCGTTCCTCCCCGGCCATGACCAGCGGATGCTTCAGAAGCGCGAGCAGCGGCACCGGCGCGAACCGTTCGGCCGCCGCCGCGGCCAGAGCGAGAATCAGGGTTCCCGGCGCGGTCTGCGACAGTGGTCGGCCGGCGCTGTCGTCCGCTTCGATTGCCCAACGCCCGAGATGAGCGGAGACGCGCCGGGCAAGATCGCGGTCGGGAGTGACCAAGGCCGCGGTCTTTCCGGGCTCCTCGAGAGCTTCGCGGAGGGCCAGCGCGATAGCCTGCGCTTCTTCGGCGGGATCCGACAGTTCGAGCGCGCGAATGCCGGACAGGCGCCTTTCGCGGGCCGGAAGGGTCTGCCACAGATCGGTGAACAAAGCGGGCGCCATGGCGTGAGCGATCGCCCGGCTTCGAACCGCAGCGGAATCGCGCGCCCCGCCCCAGCGCCACAAAGTCACTTCGCCACGCGCCACGCTCATCCGGTCGAGCAGAAGCTTCAGATGGAATTGCGGGTGAGTCTCGATCGGCTGGCGCCTTCGGCCGGTCTCGTTGTCGGCTTGCTGGGTTCCGAGCGCCTGCCACTGGTCTTCCGGAAGGTGGAGATCGAGCCCGGGCAGGACGACCATCCCGCTTTCCATCCTCGCCACCGCGGCAAGCAGATTCGCGATCGTCGGCGCCGTAAGATTGATTCCGGCGGCGCACACGAAGCTTGCGGGAGTGCGATCGCGCCAGCGGCGGGCAAGCGCGTTCAGCAGCCGGTTGCGGCGATCGGCGAGGTCGATCGCGCCTCGGGACCTGAGGATCGCTGGCCATTGATCCAGGACGAGCCTGAGTTGATCGAGCGATCGCTGCCAGTGGATCGACAATTCCGGCAATTCCGACGCGAAGCTGGCGAGTCGGGACGGTTCGATCTCCTCGACGAGCAGCTGGTCCAGTGTCCGGGCGAGATCGCCCGCAAGACGCAGTGCCTCAGGCGCGTCGACGTCGCGCTGCTGCTGGACGAGTCGTGCCAGAAGCATCAGCCGCTCGACGGGATCGATGGCGGGCGGAATCGCGGAGTCGGCGTCGATCGGCTCGAGCGCGCCGTGCAGCCGTTCGTCGAGTTCCGGGTCCCCGATCGGAATCAGCCGCGGCAGGAGCAGGCCGCCCCCTGCCCTGCGCACGAAGGCGTCCTGAATGGCTCGGGCGGCTCGCTGATTGGGGACCAGGACGATCCCTCGAGCAAGGCCCGTTTTCTCCTTGCCGTGAAGGGCAAGCAGACCGGCCGCGAGGGCGTCGGCGAAAGCGCGATGCGGGGGGATCGAGAAGACTCTGGGCGTCACCGCCGCAGACTAGAGCCTGTCCTGCCCGGGTGGAAGCCGGCACCGGCCGCTTGTTCCGCCAGGCCGAGTCCTCAGACGTTGCCCAACAGCTCTTCGGTCTTCCGGATATTCTGAGGTTGGCCGATGTCGAACCAGAGGCCCTGATGGACGGTGCCGAAACAGCGTCCTGCCTCGATCGCCCGGTCCCAGAGCAGGTTGGTCGAAAACGGGCCTTCGGGCGTGTCCTCTTCGAACAGCCGCTTCGACAGGATCTGGATGCCCGTATAGACGAACGGGGCGACTCCGCGCGGGCGACGCCGGCTGAGCCGTCCATCCGGCTTCATATGGAAATCGCCCCGGCCCAGATGGCAATGGGCATTGGCGAGCGGAACGAGAAGAAGCAGCGCGTCCATCTTCTTATCGTCCCAGCCGGACGCCAGAAGGCGAAGGGAATCGACCGGCCCGTCCACCCACAGATTGTCGGAATTGACGGCGAGAAACGGATCGACAGGGATCAAGGGAAGGGCGCGCTTGAGCCCTCCGCCCGTCTCCAGCAGCTGCTCACGCTCATCCGACACGATCGTTTCGAGCGGTCCGCTGCGGTTGGCGAGGTGCGCCTCGACCGAGTCGGCGAGGTAATGGACGTTCACCACGGCCTTCTTCACGCCTGCTGCGGCCAGCTTGTCGAGGGCATGATCGATGAGCGCGCGTCCGGCCACCTGGACGAGGGGCTTCGGCCGGGTCGCAGTCAGCGGACGCATGCGCTTGCCGAGGCCCGCCGCCATCACCATCGCTACTTCGGGGACGTTCGACCCTGGATCGGGACGAAGCGCCAGCACTCTCTTCGGCCGGCTCATGCCGCAGCGTCCCTCGTCCAGGCGGCCGCCCTCTTCTCGACCGGTAAATATTCATCGAACCACGCCCGCACGGGCGCCAGCGCCGGATGGGCAAGGTTGCGCTCGAGATAGTTCCAGACCCGAGGCTGAAGCGGAAGATAATGGGGCTTGCCGTCCCGTTTCCACAGCCGGGTGAATATGCCGAGGATCTTCGTGTTCCTCTGCGCTCCGAGGATCTCGTAATGGGCTCGGAAGCGCACCGGGTCGGCAACGTTGGCGGCCATGGAATAACGCTCGATCATCGCCTGCTCGAGCGAGGGGGCGACGTCACGGCGGGCGTCCTGGAGCAGGGAGACAAGATCATAGGCCGCATGGCCGGCAAGAGCGTCCTGGAAATCGAGAAGGCCGAGATCCTCGCGCTCCGGAAGGACCATCAGATTGTCGGCGTGATAGTCGCGAAGCACGAGCACCGGATTGTCGGCGACGATGGCGAGGACGTCGCCCCAGACGCCGCGCCAGGCCGACAGGAATGTCTCCTTGTCGGCGTCGATCCCGACCGCCGGGCAATAATATTCGGTGAAGAGGCCGACCTCACGGCTCATCGCCTCCTCGTCATAGGGCGACAGATCGGCCGGAGCGGACTGGGCGGCAAGACGGGCAAGGATGTCGACAGCCGTGTCGTAAATCTCCCGCTCCCGGCCCGGCTCGCGCTGGAGCAGCGGCCCCACCCGGTCGTCGCCGAAATCCTCGAGCAGGAGAAGCCCGCTTCGGCGGTCGATCGCCAGCGGCCGAGGCGGCGAGAAACCACGGTCGAGCAGATGTCCGGCGATCTTCAGGAATGGACCGATATCCTCATGCTCCGGAGGCGCGTCCATCAGCACTGCCGTCTCACCGTTTCGATGAACCCGGAAATAGCGGCGGAAGCTTGCATCGCCCGCAAGCGGTCTGATCTCGGCACCATCCCAGCCGTGCGCGGCGAGGAATGCCGGCGCTTGTGCGGGCGGAATCATTGGGTTGGCCATCTGTTCCCCCAAGCCGGGGGCACCATGGCTGTCAAGGCGCGGCTGCCGTCCGGCCCGGGCTCCAGCGTCAGTCGGAGCGACTCCTGCCATAGATGGGGCAGCCGCTCCGGCCATTCGATGAGGAGGGCGACCTCCGGCCGGGCTTCCTCGAGCCCGAGCTCGTCCAGCTCCGACGGATCCTCGATCCGGTAGAGGTCGACATGCCAGACCGGGACCCTCGTATCAGGGGGATCGTAAGGCAGGACGATCGGGAAGGTGGGGCTGGCAACCTCGCCCGAATGGCCGAGGCCGTTCAGGATCCCGCGCGCCAAGGTGGTCTTGCCGGCGCCGAGGGGGCCGAACAAAGCGATCACGTCGCCAGGCTCGATCCGTTCGGCGAGGCTCCGGCCGAAAGCCTCCGTCGCCGCCGAGTCCGGCAGACTGATCGCGCTCATTGCGCCGCGCGCTGGGTGGAATAGCCCGCCCGCTGATCGGCCGTTCGCGGGAAGGTGATGGTGACCGTGGTGCCCTCGCCCAGCCTGGATTCCAGGTTGACCGTGCCGCCATGGGCTTCGACGAACTGCTTCGCCAGCGGCAGCCCAAGCCCGACCGCGGGTTCCTCCGCCAGCCGCCCCTCGGCGGTACGGTGGAAACGGTCGAAGACTCGCGACTGGTCTGCCGGATCGATCCCCCGGCCATTGTCGGAGACGATGATCCGGGCCTGACTTCGGTCCCCCTCCGCGTGAAGAAGCACACGGCCTCCCGAATCGGTGTAGAGAAGGCTGTTGCGCAGCAGGTTCAAAAGGGCCTGTCCAAGCCGCCGACGATCACCGATGATCGAGCCCACCGATGGGTCGATCTCGACGGCGAGGTCGATCCCTCTCTTGGTCGCGAGCTCCCGGGCGTTTTCCGTCGTCTCCTGGCAGAGCTCGGCCAGATCGAGCTCGTCCTCGGCGAGGAGCAGGCTGCCCATGTCGCTCTGGGTAAGGTCGAGGACATTGTCGATCAGCGCGCTCAGCCGCGCGACGCTCTCGAGGATCGCGGAAACATAATCCGCGGCGGTCGGGGCGAGCTCGCCGGCATAGCCGCCGGCGAGCATCTCGGCGAAGCCGCCGATCGAGGTGAGAGGCGTGCGCAGCTCATAGCTCATGTTGGAGACGAAGGCGGTCTTGAGCCGATCGGCTTCCTCCAGCGCTTCGGTTCGCTCCCTGAGAGCGGCTTCCACTTTCCGGCTGTCGGTGACGTCGAGCATCGTGAACAAGGCGTTGCCGTCGGGAAGTGGAACGGCCGCGAACTCGAACTCGCGCCCGTCGATCAGGGACACCCGGCCCGAGCGCTGCTTTCGCTCCTGGGTCGCGCTTCGGACAAGCTCCCGGACGATACCGGCATGGCTCGGCCGCTTGAATCGGGCGGCGAGATGGGGAGTCAAAGCGTCGACCCGCGGATGGACCGCCAGTTGCTCCTCCTCGAAACCCCACAATTCCTTGAACCGGTTATTCCACAGGTTCAGCCGGCCGTCGGAGGCGAACACGCCGATCGCCTCGAACAGATTGTCGAAGGTCGCGCTGCGCACCCGAAGAAGGGTGTCGCGCGCCGAGGCGAGCTGAATCTGCTCGGTTCGGTCCTCGAAGATGATGAGGAGGCCACCATCGGGCAGCGGCTGGGCGACGACCCGCAAATGCTTGCCGCCCGGGATCAGCCACTCCTCCTCGTCGGCCGCGAGGCCGCTCGTGAACCAGGCGCGATGCTCTTCCTTCCACTCCGGGAAATCGCGGACCTCGGGAAGCTTGCCCTCGACCCGCATGGCGTCGATCACGCGGTCGAATTCCGGACGATCGGCGAGGAAGTCCGCGCTCAGCGAGAACAGCCGCGCAAAGGGCTGGTTGAAGAAGCTCAGGCTTCGATCCCGCCCGAACTGGGCGACTCCGGCCGACAGACGGTCGAGCATGTCATGCTGGGCCCGGACAAAGCGGGCGAGTTCGGCGCGCGCCTGCTCCTGATCCTCGACGTCGATCGCGTAGCCTGCGACGCCGCCGCCGGCGAGCGGTACCTCGGCCACGTGCATCATCCGCCGTTCGCCCGCCATGGTGATCGGAACGGTCCGGCTGGCGGGCTCCTGCCGATCCCTGACGCCCGCCGAGGCCAGCAGCGGGCTGAATCCGTCGGCTTCCTCGACGAGCTCGATGCCGTCCCGGACGACGGTGGCCGCATCCTCGGCCTCGACCGCCGCGACATAGGCGGAATTGACCATCGCCAAGGTGAGATCGGGACCGCGATGCCAGATCGGGAACGGCGCCAGCTCGATGAGTCCCGACAGTGCCTGGAGCGCCGCCGATCGCCGCTCCAGTCTCTGTTCCAGCTCAGCCCTTTGCTGTTCGGTCTCGGTCACGTCGACGAACCAGAGCAAGGCCGCACCGCGCGCGAGCGCATTCGCGGCCGGAGCGCATTCGACGCGAAAGATCGAGTGGGTCTCGCCCGCCCGCAACGTCATGGAGCCGCTCGCTCCAGCCGCGGAAGCATCCGAGATCATTTTGTCGAGCTGGGCCACCTGATCGGCGGCAAAGACGCCGGATTGAAGGATATCTTTCCAGCGTTCAGGCAGCAGGTCGAACCCCAGCTTCGCCGCAAGCCGGTCGGAACCCTCCACATGGCCGTCGCGGTAGACGATCAGCGGCATTGCCGGAGCGGCCGCGAGCAGGGCGTTCAGCCGCTGTGTTTCCGATCCGGCAGCGTGCCCCTGCGCAGATTGGCGCCGGGCCGAGAGTATCGCCCACAGAGCCACAGCGAGCCAGGCGCCGAGGAAAAGGGCGACACCGGCGGCAATCATGGGCGAAGCGAAACTCACGTCTGAGTGTCTAGAACCTGATCCCCTGGGGTGGAAGCGCTTCCCATCTCACGGCCAGGCGAGTCACCGTCTCCTGACACAAAAAAGGCGGCGGACCGAAGTCCGCCGCCCCTTTTGAGCTTCACTAAAGACGACGCTTAGTAGGTGGCCTTCAGGTTGAGGAAGACGCGCCGTCCGAGATAGTCGTACTGCGACGCGAAGGTCGGAGCCTGGCCGATCGCGCCGATCCCCGAGAAGGCGACCGAGGCACGCGGCGGCTGCGCATCGAACAGGTTGCGCACGCCGACGGTCAGCTGGAGGCGATCGCCGAAGCGACGGGTGACCGACAAGGTGTGATAGTCGGTCGCCGCGAGGCGGACATCCGGGCAGAAACGACGCCGGCCACCCTGCACCGCCTGCTCGAGCGGGACACCCGGACGGAACAGCGAAGTCCGGCAGGGCGCGCCGCTGCTCGCGATCAGATCGTCGAGGTCGGACGTCGCACCGATCACGTCGAGGCCGTAGAAGACCGACCAATCGTCCTTCGCCCAGGTGAGGTTGAAGTCGCCGACCCAGACCGGCTCGCCATTCTCGCCGTTGATCACCGTCTCCGTGCCTTCGAACAGGGTGATCGTGTCTTCGATCTGCCACGTCATCTGAGCGAGCAGCGACAAGGTGCCCAGATTGCCAAGGTCCTGACGGAACTGAGCGGTGAAATCGAGCCCGCGGTTCCGCTGCCGATTGATGTTGACGTAGGTGTCGCGGACCTCCGTGATGTTCAGAGCACCAGGACCGGTCGTGGCACGGGTGATCTGGTCGCAGATCGGATCGTCAAGCCCGAATTCCGAGTTGTAGCACGCGAAGACGATGTTGCCGGCGCCAAGAGTCGTAATCTCGTCCTGGACGTCGATATCGAAATAATCGAGCGCGAAGCTGGCCGAGAGACCGCCCCAGAGCCAGCCGCTTGCGTCGGGCGTCAGGACGAAACCGAGAGTCTTCGCGGTCGAGGTTTCCGGCTCGAGATTGCCGAGACCACCACCCTGAACGATGGTAGCCGAACCGGTCGCGCCTTGGAAATCGGACGGAAGGCCGGCGGCGGCGCAGTTGTTGAAGATCCGCTGGTTGATGGTGCCGAGCTGAAGGGCCCGCGCCGTGTTGATGCAGATATCGATCGCCTGCTGCTGCTGGAAGCCGGTCTGGTTTTCGAGGAACAACTCGAACAAAGCAGGCGCGCGGAACGAGGTGCCCCAGGTGCCGCGGAAACGAAGCCAATCGTTGACCACCCAGTTGAAGCCGAGCTTCCAGGTCGTGTCACCGAAGGCGTCGCTGACCCCGTCCTTGCGAGTCGCGTCCACCCAGGTGCGGCGAGCCGCCGCGGTCAGGGTGAAGTTGTCGATCAGCGTCAGATTGTGAAGCAGCGGGATCTGGACTTCGCCGAAGATCTCCTTCGACACGGTTCGGCCCGCCGTGATGCCCGACGAGGTGCGGCCGAAGACGTTGCCCGCCAGCGTATGCTCGCCAGGAACGTCTTCGATCTCATCGCGACGGATCTGCGCGCCGAGAGCGACGCCGACGTCACCCGCCGGCAGCGTGAGCAGGGTGCCGGAAACCGTCGCTTCGGCGGAGAGCTGCTCGTACGTGGTGTGCCCGGTCTCCTCGCCGAACAGGAAAGCTTCCTCCTCCGGCGTGAAGTTGCCAGCGATGGCGCCGGTCGGATCGGTGAAATCGATATCGATACAAGGGACGCCGCGCACCGGGGTCACCAGACCGACGCAGGAGCGGGTCCGGAATGCCTGGGTGAAGACGGAATCGTCGAAGATGATGTCTTGGAAATAGTCGCCTTCGCTGAGGCTATACTGGCCGTGAACGTCCCAGTACCAGCCGGAGAGGCCGCTTCCGAAATCGCCGCGCGCGCCGAGGACGCCGCGATAATAATCGATGTCGGTGCCGCTGTCGGATTCGACGACCACCAGCGGCCGAAGGAGGAAGTTCCCCTGGAATTCCGAGTTGAACGGATCGCCCGGGTCGGTGACCCGGCAGTTGAAGTCGAACGACGGATCGCACAGCCCCACCCGGGGCAGGGGCAGCAAACCGGCGCCTCCGGATCCGCCGGTGAACTGGAACATGCCGAATTGCTGGAAGCCGTTATTGAACGTCTTCCTCTTGTTGTAGAGCGCTTCGGCGAAGACTTCGATGGAAGGCGTAATCTCGACTCCGCCCTGGGCGTAGAGAGTGTAGCGCTCGACTTCGCTGAACACGTCCGAATTCTGCTCGAGCGGCAGATACTGGTTGAGCGCGCCCGTCGACGGCCCATCGAAGTTGCAGCCGAAGAAATTGGCCGGCGCGGAAACGTTCGGATAGGGATCGATCGGGATGCAGACCTGGCTGACGTCGCTTCCGGGGAGCGAAAACTGGCCGACGAACAGCTGCTGGCCGAGGCGATTCGCCGGAGCACGGAGCTGTTGGTTGAACTGCTGACCCGGAAGGTTCGGGTTATCGAGGAACTGGTTGTTGATCAGGTACAGATTGCCGATCACGCCGTTGCAGGTCGGCTCCCCGGTGCGGATGTCCGTGATGTCGGCGCGCTCATTGCTGCCCTCGAAGAACAGGAAGTCTTCCTGGCAGTCGGTGAATTCGCGCTGATTGCGGCGTAGATTGTTCTGGAAGAAATAGTCGCCGCTGACGAGGAAATGGGCGCCGCCGAGGTCGCGCCCATAGGTCAGGCTGCCATTATAGGTTTCGCCGCCGCCATGTTCCGGAATCGACCCGGTGCCGCGGAACTCTATTCCGTCGGTGTTGCGGCGAGTCAGGATGTTGACGACGCCCGCAATGGCGTCCGAACCGTAGATCGACGAAGCGCCGGTCTTGAGGATCTCGACCGACTGGACGATCGACTGCGGAAGGACGTTGAGGTCGAACGACGAAACGGCGCCGCGGACGCCCGCCGGTCCGGCCCTGCGGCCGTTGAGCAGGACGAGGGTGCGCTCGGCGCCAAGGCCGCGAAGCGACACGTTCTGAGCGTCGGCGCCGCCATTGGTGACGAAGTTGTTGGAGATCGCGCCGGTGATCTGGAGCGAGCCTGCCGCGATCGGCGCGGACTGGATCATTTCGGCGGTCTGGTTCTGGCCTTCCTGGAAGGCGACGTCCGGATTGATGATCGTCAGAGGATCCGGGCTGTTGAAATCGCTGCGAATGCGAGTGCCGGTGATGACGATCGCCTCATCGCGCTCGCCGGTCGGCGTCGCCGACGGAAGGACGCCTGCATCCTCGCTCTGCTGCGCCAGACACGCCTCGCGCTCTTCTGCGGTCGAGTAGGTCGAGCAATCGGCAGGCGTTTCATTGCCCTGCGCGTGAGCGACGGCCGGCAAAGCGGCGATCGCCAAGGTGGCAAAAGAAACGGTGGACAGGATTCGCGGCTGAATTCGGCGCATGATTATACCCCCCAGGGAAAGCGGAACTACGAAATGTG
>CBIGXQ010000035.1:0-20181 GCA_966193865.1 uncultured Sphingosinicella sp.
GCGGAAACGAATGCCGTCAGCTGCAGCCGGCTCAACGTAAACGGCAGGAAGCCTGGAGAGCTGACGGTCAGCGTCAACGGAACCACAATTGGCACTTTTCACGGCGAGGCCGGAGTCCATCAAGACCTTGAGCCGCGCATGCAAGCGGGCATCAACCGAGTGCGCCTGAGCTTCGCCGCCCCCGGCGAACCGGGGCCGTTCGGAACTTCGGCAGAGTTGCGGTGCCTCCCACCGGGAGTCGCAAGCTCACGCGACACAATCCTCAGCCTGCAACCGACCGCCAACCGCTTGTCCGCGGAGACCGAGGTCAATTACGTCCCGCGCTGAAGGTTGGTGGAGCCGAGGGGAATCGAACCCCTGACCTCTGCAGTGCGATTGCAGCGCTCTCCCATCTGAGCTACGGCCCCGTCCTCTGGGGCGCCCCAGATAGCGACGGCCGCCGGGCGATGCAATGATCCGCGCCGCGCCGCACCAAAAAAGCGACGGCTGAAGGCGTTCGGGCCGACTCGCTCGATCCTGGCGGGAACGGGCCTCCCCGCTGATTCGTTTTTCTTGCTCGAGCCGCGGTCTCCGGCCGCGATGAACATCCGTTCGGCAGAGGAGAGACGAAATGGCTAATGAGGATGGCCGCCGCCAGTGGGACCGCGATCGCGGCCGCTATTTCGAGCAGGGCGAAGAGCATCGCAGGCGGGGACAGCAGCCCGAACGGATGGGGGACCGCAATGCCCGCGGACTGAGCGACGACCCCGATTACGGCGCCGAACGCTACGGCTCGGGCACCGCCCAGGGCTTTGGCTCCGATCCCATGTCGAGCGACGCCGACCGCTTCTTCAGCGCGCCCGGATTCGACGCCGAGTTCGGCGGCCCGCGCTTCGACCGCCAGGACGTCGGAAGCACCGGAACGCACGGCGTTCATCCGGTGTCGTCGCCGTTCGGGGCCGGTTATGGAGCCGGCTACGGCGCCAGCGCCGGCGGTTTCCAGAGCTCGGCCAGGGATTATGCGGCGATGGCCCAGCAACAGGGCGGCGAATCACGAAGCCGGTCCTACGACCCCCATTATTCGGAGTGGCGGAACCGGCAGGTGGAGCAGCTGGACCGGGACTATGAGGAATATTGCCGCGAGAGCCAGGCCAGGTTCGATCGCGACTTCGGCGCCTGGCGCGAACGGCGCGGACAGCAGCGCCAGGCGATCGGCCGGGTGAGGGAGCATATGGAAGTGGTCGGGGCCGATGGCGGCCATGTCGGAACCGTCGACTGCACCCGCGGCGACAACGTCATCCTCACCCGGAGCGATGCCACTTCCGGCGGAATCCACCACAGCATTCCCTGCTGGTGGATCGACCGGGTCGACGACAAGGTCATGCTGAACCTCGGCGCCGACGACGCCATGGCCCGCTGGCGCGAGGAAGACCAAAGCCAGGCCCTGTTCGAGCGCGAAGGCGGGGCCGAGCCCGAATATCGGGAGTCGCAGCGAAGCGCCTCCGGAAGCCTGCGCAATCAGAGCTGAGCCGGCTCAGTCCGGCCGAAGAGGGCCCGGCTGTTTCCCCTCCGGCCGGGCCCCACTTTTTGACTCTTCGCCGGATCGGCGCGAAAGCCCGGCCGCAATAGGGGAGAGACCATGACCACGACCCGCGCCTGGCATCTCAAGTCGCGCCCGCAGGGGCTTCCAACCCTGGCCAATTTCGAGCTGAAGGAAACGGAGCTCCCCGCACTCGAGGAGGGCTGGATCCGGGTCGAGAACAAGTGGCTCTCGGTCGATCCCTATATGCGCGGGCGGATGAACGACGTGAAGAGCTACGTTCCTCCGTTCCAGGTCGGCGAGCCGATGGACGGGGGCGCCGTCGGCAAGGTCGTCGAATCCCGATCGCCCCATTTCCGCGAGGGCGAGACCGTCTTCCACATGATGGGCTGGCGCGAGCAGGCGGCCGGACCGGCCGACAAGTTCAACAAAGTGCCGCCGATCCCCGTCGAGGACCATCATTGGCTCGGCAATCTCGGCCTGACCGGGGCGACCGCCTATTTCGGCCTGCTTCGGGTGGCCCAGGCGAAGGAAGGCGACGTCGTCTTCGTCTCGGCGGCCGCCGGGGCGGTCGGATCGGCCGTCGTCCAGATCGCCAAGGCCCGCGGAATGACGGTGATCGGTTCGGCCGGCGGAGCCGAGAAATGCCGCTGGGTGAGCGAGCTCGGCGCCGACGCCGCGATCGACTACAAGGCCGGGCCGCTGGTGCCGCAGCTGAACGCGGCGGCGCCGAAGGGGATCGACGTCTATTTCGACAATGTCGGCGGCGACCATCTCGACGCCGCCTTCGCCGCCGCCCGCCAGAACGCCCGCTTCGCCATCTGCGGGATGATCGAGGACTATAATACGGGCTCCAACCACGTCTTCCGCTACATCATGCGGATCATCCCGACCCGGCTGATGCTGAAGGGCTTCATCTACACCGATCATCTCGCCGAAATGGGCGATTTCTATCGCGACATGGGGGCCTGGGTAGGCAGCGGAAAGATCACCTCCAGGGAAACGATCCGCGACGGAATCGAGAGCGCGCCGGACGCCTTTCTCGGCCTGTTCGAAGGCGAGAATATCGGCAAGATGCTCGTCCGCCTCTAAAGCGCCCCGCCTTCCCGCCCCTTGGCGATCGCCTCAGGCGAGCGCCTTCGCCCGCTCGCCGATCCGGTGGAGATCCTCGACGAAGCGGCCATATTCCGCTTCGCGATCGTCGCGGACTCGCAGCAGGAAACTGGGATGGACCGTCACCCAGGCCTCGCCGCCGCCGTCCGGAAGGGATTGCGGACTGCCGCGCAGGCTCGAGATCGTCACCGCCCGGCCGAACAGCGAGCGCGCCGCGGTGGCGCCGAGGGCGACCGTGACCGGCGGCCGGATCAGCGACCGTTCCTGATCGAGCCACCAGCGGCAGGCGCTGATCTCTCCGGCGTCGGGCTTGGAATGGATCCGCCTCTTGCCGCGCTGATCGAACTTGAAATGCTTGACCGCATTGGTGACGTAGGTCGAGCCGCGGTCGACCCCGGCATCCTTCAGCGCCCGGTCGAACAGCTGGCCGGCCGGGCCGACGAACGGCTTTCCGGCCAGATCCTCCTGATCGCCCGGCTGTTCGCCGACGAACAGGATCCGGGCGTCAAGCGGTCCTTCCCCGAACACGGTCTGGGTCCCGCATTTGTAGAGGTCGCAGCGGGTGCAGCCCATCGCCTCGGCGCGAACCGATTCCCAGGCGGTTCGGACATTGCCGCCAATTTGTCCTCGCGATGTTTCGACCATCTTCGCCTCGCGTGCCTGAGCTCCCGCGATCAACTGCCCGACCAACGCCGTCTCCGGCATGTTTTTCCAATATTTCTTCGGCATCTCCTTGAGCATCGCGCCGACCTTGACCCGGGCCGGGTTGAAGATGGCGGCATAATAGCTCTTCCAGACCGACTCGATCGGATCGCCCGACGGCGCGTCGGCGCGGGTCGCGCCCGGCGATTCCCGGAGCCGTTCGCCGTCCCAGTGAACCGAGACGCCGGGCGTGAGGATCGACCAGCGCATGTTGGCGAAGCGGCGGACGAAGAAGCCGGCGTTGGCCCGGACGACATGATGTTCGGGTTCGAACCAGGCGGCATAATGCCGGCCGCCTTCCGCTTCGACCTCGCGGAAGCGAAGGAAGGCGCGCATCTTGTGAATGTCGCGCCTGACCGCCTTGGCCATGGTTTCGACCCGCTGGACGATCGGATCGGCCTTGTCCTCGATCACCTTTGGCTGCTCGCGAAGCCGCCTCAGAAGGCGATGGAGCAGGATGAAGCGCGCCGGATCGGAATGACAGATCGCCGCCTGGGCCAAATCGAAGAAGGCGCGCGGCACCGGGAAGGCTGGCGCCTCGCGAGCGACGAAGGCCTCGCCTCCGAACAAGGTCGCGGCGCCGTCGCCGGTCCGCCATTCGACCTCGGCCGGATCGGCGCCGGCCGCGACCAGCGCCCTAAGGGCGAGGCGCCAGCCGTCGAAATCCTCCTCGTGGGCGAGAGTGACGACGGGCATGAGGTTCAGCCGGCGAACAGCTCGAGCTGTGCCGACGGAGGCGTCAGGCGCCGGCCGAGATCGGCGGAATCGGTAAGCGCGCCCGGCCGCCAGTCTTCCGCGACGATGAACGGCCTCATTTTCGTGATGGAACCGGTCAGGCGGGCGACATCGTCAAGCCGAAGCCGGCGCCAGCGGCGCGAGGCGAGAAGCCGGTTCACCGCTTTCACGCCAAGGCCCGGGACCCGAAGCAATTGCTCGCGAGACGCGCGGTTCACGTCGACCGGAAAGCAGTCTCGATATTTGAGGGCCCAGGCGAGCTTCGGATCGATCTCGAGCGGAAGCATCCCGCCGGGGCCGGCGGCATCCATCACTTCGCGCGCTTCGAAGCCATAGAAACGGATCAGCCAGTCGGACTGGTAGAGCCGGTGCTCGCGCATCAGCGGCGGCCGCTGCAGGGGCAAGACGGCGCTTGAGTCCGGGATCGGGGAGAAAGCGGAATAATAGACGCGCCGAAGCCGGTAGCGATCGTAGAGACTGCTGGCCCGGGCGACGATGTCGCGGTCGGTGGCGCTGTCCGCGCCGACGATCATCTGGGTCGACTGTCCGGCCGGCGCCAAGGCGGGCGCGGATCGGAAGCGCTTTCGGGCATCGCCGGCCTCCTCGATCGCTGCCGCGACATGCTTCATCGCCTTTTCGATCCGGGCGCCGTCCTTTTCCGGCGCCAGTCGCTTCAGGCCCCGTTCGGTCGGCAGCTCGACATTGATCGAGACCCGGTCGGCGTGGAGACCGGCCTGGCGGACGAGTTCGGAATCGGCATCCGGAATGGTCTTGAGGTGGATGTAGCCGCGGAAATCATGGTCCTGACGGAGCGATCGCGCCACCTCGACGATCTGCTCCATCGTATAATTGGAGGAGCGGATGATCCCCGAGGAGAGGAACAGCCCCTCGATATAATTGCGGCGGTAAAAAGCGAGCGTGAGCTGGACGATTTCGTCGGTGGTGAAGCGCGCTCGGCGAACGTTCGAGCTCTTGCGGTTGATGCAATAATGGCAGTCGAAGATGCAGCTGTTGGTCAGCAGGATCTTGAGCAGAGAGATGCAGCGGCCGTCGGGCGCATAAGCATGACAGATCCCCATCCCTTCGGTCGAGCCGATGCCCTTGCCGCCGCGGCTGTCCCGCTTCGACGTCCCGGACGAGGCGCAGGAGGCGTCATATTTGGCGGCATCGGCGAGGATCGAAAGCTTCTGCTGGACATCGAGACGCGACATGCGTTCGCTATATGTTCTGCAACGGCGGGAGTCGAGGCACCTATTCGCCGGGAAGCCGGCAGAGATCGACCCAGCGCGTTCCGACCAAGGAGAAAAGGCGGTCGGGACTGACCTCGACCGAGCTGTTGAGCGAACCGGCGGCGGGATAGACGAGATCGAAGTCGCGAAGGCTCCGGTCGCAATAGACATTGAGCGGGGAGGCCAGCCCGAACGGGCAGACTCCGCCGACCGGATGGCCGGTCAGGGCCAGCGTCTCCTCCGCGCCGAGCATGCGCGGCCGGCCGCCGAACTCGGCCTTGGTCTTCTGGTTGTCGAGGCGAGCATCCCCTCGGGCGACGAGGAGAAACTCCTCGCCATTCACCCGAACCGCCAGCGTCTTCGCGATTCTCCCGGGCTCGACTCCGAGCGCGGCCGCGGCGCTGGCGACGGTCGCGGTGCTTTCCGCGACCTCGATCAGGGGCAGATCGGGGGCGTGCTCCGCCAGCCAGGCGCGCACCGAGTCGAGGCTCATGCCGCTCAGTCGCCGAGCAAATGGAGCGCCAGCGACCGCGGCTGCGGCCGGCGCCGATGTTCGAACAGATAGATTCCCTGCCAGCGGCCGAGCGCCAGCTCGCCGCCGACGAGCGGGATCGAGAGCTGGACCTGGGTCAGCGCCGAGCGAAGGTGGGCCGGCATGTCGTCAGGCCCCTCCTCGTCATGGGCGTAGGCACCGGGATCTTCCGGCGCGATCCGGCTGAAATAGAGCTCGAGGTCGAGCCGCGCGTCCGGCGCTGCATTTTCCTGGATCAGGAGCGAGGCCGAGGTGTGCCGGCAAAAGACGGTCAGAAGCCCTTCGTCGATGCCCTGGGTGCGGACCCAGTCGGCGACCGGACGAGTGACGTCGTGAAGCCCTTGTCGTTCCGCCTTCACTTCCAGCTGACCCGTCGCCTGGCGCATCGGACGGGTCCTAGCGGCCGGCTCGTCTTCGCGCTACCGCCGGGAACGCATTGCCGCCCGTCCTCCCCTGATCTAGGCTGGTCGTCCTCCAGGGGGAGGATGAAGATGGACAGCCTGATCTTGCTGGCCTCGATGATCCCGATACCTTTGATCATCATCGGTCTCTATCTGCTGCTGCGTCGGCGAAGACAGCATATGGCCCGCCACAAGCGCCGGAAGATACGTCTCTAGCGATCCCGACCCGCCCCCGGGGCCAGTCGATCAGGCCGCGACGTGGCTGTCGGCCGCGCGCTCAATCGTCGCGATGTCGATCTTGCGCATCGTCATCATCGATTCCATCGCCCGGCGGGCGCGGCCGGTGTCGGAATCCCCGATCAGCTCGAGGAGCCGCTTCGGCGTGATCTGCCAGGAAAGACCCCAGCGGTCCTTGAGCCAGCCGCATTCGCTCTCGCGGCCGCCATTGCCGATAAGGGCGTCCCAAAGCCGGTCCGTCTCCGCCTGATCCTCGGTGAGCACCTGAAGCGAGAAGGCCTCGGTCTGGGGGAAAGCGGGCCCGCCATTGAGGCCGGTATAAGGCTGGCCGGCGAGCGTGAAATCCACGACCAGAACGCCGCCCGCCTTCATCGACGGATTGTCGGCCGGCGACCGGACGATCCGGTCGATCCGGCTGTCGGGGAACAGGGTCACGTAGAAATTGGCCGCTTCCTCGGCGTCGTAGTTGAACCACAGGCAGGGGACGATCTTCTGCATGTCTCTCTCCTCGAAAGTTCGATCAGCGCCGCGGCGCGGTCAGCGCGAAGGCGGCGCCCTGCGGATCCCTGGCCTGGACGATCCAACTGCCGTCGGGCACCTCGTGCGGCCCCACGAGCACCGTCCCGCCATGGGCCTCGATCCGCTCGATCGCCGAATCGATCGCCTCGACGTTGACGTAATAGCCCCAGCTCGACGCCGGCATGCCCTCAGGCTTGTCCATCATCCCGCCGAAGGCGATCCCGTCGACACCGAAGAGCCGGTAGGTGCCCATCGGGCCCATGTTCATTTCATCGATCGTCTCCCAGCCGAACTGGCCGGAATAAAAGTCGAAAGCCGCCTTCTCGCCGCTGCTGGAATAAAGCTCGTGCCAGCTGACCAGGCCAGGAGTGGCCGGATCGGGCGCCGGCGGGATGTCGTCGCGCGGCAGCGAGGCGAGCAGGTAGAAGGGCGCTCCGCCCGGATCGGCGACGAGCGCGAACCGGCCCACGCCCGGTATGTCGCCCGGCTCCATCAGAATCCGGCCGCCGGCCTTCGCGATCGCTTCGGCCTTGGCGTCGACGTCGGCGACTTCGATATAGCCGATCCAGCCGGGAAGGGCGCCGCCGGCGCGCATCTGATCGGTCAGCTCCATGATCCCGCCGACGCCATGCTCGCCGGCCGAGACGATGGTGTAGCGGAAATCACCCATATCCGGGTTTTCGTAGTCGGCGGCGGTCCAGCCGACGACCGAAGTGTAGAAGGCGATCGCTCTGTCCTGGTCGGTCGTCATCAGCTCGTACCAGATGAAGCGGCCTGGTCGCGCGGCTGACCCGGCTTCCGGCGCGGCGCTCGCGGCGGTCACATTATCGGACATTCCCCGTCCCCTTCGCAAAAGGTGGAGGGGGCCGCGGACGGGCCGCGTCCCCCTCGCCAGGTCAGGCCGGCTGCGGCTCCGCCCGAACCGCCTGCTGTTCCGCGGCCGTGTCGACGATCGGCACGAATCCGCCCCAGAACATGCGCATTCCGTCGAACGGCATATTCTCCTTGTCCGGCTGCATGTCCGGATCCTTCATCATTTTCTCCCAGGCGGAATCGCGGGTCGCCTTGTCCGGCCACTCAATCCAGGAAAAGACCACCTTCTCGCCCGGCTCGGCCTTCACCGCTCGGAAATAATCGGTGACCTTGCCTTCGCGCAGATCATCGCCCCAGGCCTCGACGACCCGGATCGCGCCATATTCCCTGAACTTGGCGGCGGCCTTGTCGGCCATGTCGTGATAGGCTTGCCGATTGCCCTCGGGCACCGGCAGGATGAAGCCGTCGACATAGCCGGCGCGGCCCTCGCCGCGCTCGTCGACGAAGGAATCGAAGCCGCTGAAGATCATCCGCTGGCCGTCGAACGGCATGTCCGTGCCCATCTCCTTCATTCGCGGATCGCTCATCATCTTCTCGTTCGCGGAATCGCGGGCGGCCCGATCGGGATATTCGAACCAGGAGAAGACGACGGCCTCGTCGTCCTTCGCCTGGACGGCGCCGTAAAAGTCGGTGACCTTGCCGCGCTGGACGTCGTCGCCCCACGCTTCGACCATCCGGGTCGCGCCGAGCTCCTGGAACAAAGGCGCCGCGCCGGCGGCATGCTTTCGATAAAGCTCACGATTGGCGGCGGGCACGGCCACCACGAAACCTTCGACATAGGTCATTGCCTCTCTCCTCTTCCTCTTCTCTTGCGGAATTCAGGCGGTCGCCGCGCTGTTGGCGGCGCATTGGGCGTCCTTCGCCGCCGCTCGCAGCTCGTCCTCGCTCATCACCGTCTCGCGGAGCGGGTGGGCGACCGACCAGACATGGCCGAACGGATCGCGAAGCTGGCCGTAGCGATCGCCCCAGAAGGCGTCGTGAGCGGCCATGACGACGGTCGCCCCGGCATCGGCGGCGCGAGCGATCGCGGCGTCAGCATCGGGGACGTTGAGGTGAAGGATCACCGGCGAGCCACCGAGCGAGTTCGGCGACAGGACTCCATGCTCCTTCATCTCGTCGACGAGCATCAGCATGCTCCCGCCGATCGACACGGCGGCGTGCATCAGCCGCCCGTCCGGCGCCGGCATCCGCATCAGCTCCTCGGCCCCGAACGCCTTCTTGTAAAATTCGATGGCGTCGGCGGCGTCGGCGCAGACGATGTGGGGGGTCAGGCTCGGCGTGGCGCTGGAAATCTCGGCCATCTTGCGTCTCCTGCGGCTCTTCGGGTCCGGATCAGGCGGTGACCGGCTGAGGCGCGGCCATCGCCTCTGTCGCCGCCTCCAGGTCCATCCACATCGGCTCCCAGATATGGCCGTCCGGATCCTCGAAGCTGCGCGAATACATGAAGCCATAATCCTGCCGATCGCGGGGCTCGCGGCCGCCCGCGGCGAGGGCGGCATCGGTCATCGCGTCCACGCCCTCGCGGCTGTCGGCGGAGATGGCGATCAGGACCTCGCTGGTCTGATGAGCATCGGCAACCCGCTTCGGCGTGAACTGGGCGAACTTGTCGTGAGTCAGAAGCATGACGTGGATCGTGTCGGAAAAGACCATGCAGGCCGCGGTCTCGTCGGTGAACTGCGGATTGTTGGTGGCCCCGATGGCCTCGTAGAAAGCCCTTGCCGAGGCGAGGTCGGCGACCGGCAGATTGACGAAGATCATCTTGGACATGGGCCCCTCCTTTTGAGCGTGGATCAGCGAATCACGTTTGACGGTGATGCGCTGATGAGTTATCAAATGCAACTGTGAAGTTAGAAAAAGTAACCGACCAAGAGAACGGCTCGTCGCGAAGGCGCTATGACGATGCCTGTGCCGCAACCCACGGAATGGACATCATCGGCGAGCGCTGGGCGCTTCCGGTGATGCGCGAGCTGATGCTCGGGCCGCGCCGCTTCGGCGAGCTCAAGGCGAGCCTGCGCGGGATCAGCGCCAACGTCCTGACCCAGCGGCTCGAAGGGCTGGAGGCGGCCGGCGTGGTCAGACGTTCGAGGCTTCCCCCGCCCGCCTCGGTCCAGGTCTACGAACTGACCCCGTGGGGCTATGAGGCCGGCCCGATCTTCCAGGCGATGGGGCGCTGGGCGGTGAGATCGCCGGCCCATGATCCGAGCCGGCCGTTCAGTGCTGTATCCTTGATGCTGTCGTTCCGGACGATGATCGATCTGAACCGCACCCAAGGGCTTGAGGCCCGGATCGGTTTCAGGATCGGCGAGGACAGCTTCGTGCTCGGAATCGCCGGCCAGGCGGTGACGCTCGGCCGCGGCGACACGGCGGGCTGCGACCTGGTCTTCACCGGCTCAACCGCGATGATCGGCGCCGCCGCTTATGCCGGCGTCCCACTGGCGGAGCTCGAACGGACCGGCGACCTCGTCATCGACGGTGACCGTCGGCTCGCCGAGCGGTTCGTGACCCTGTTTCCGCTGCCGTCGAAGGCCGGCTCGCCCTGATCAGGCCGGAAGGGGGGCCGGCTCCCGCCCGATCAGCCTCGGCGCGAGCAAAAGCTTGAAGAGGACGAAGACCGCGCCGGACGCGGCGGCGAAGCCGGCATGGACGAGCCAGAAGCTCGTCGTCGGCATCGTCTCGTACCAGCCGCCGACCCAGCCCACCATCGAGTTGGCGGCAAAGAAGGCGAGATAATAGAGGCCGATCACGGTCGCGTTGATCGCCTTGGGAGCGAGTTTGGCGAACAAAGCGAGGCTCACCGGAAGCATATGGGCGAAGCCGATCGAGTTCACGACGTGGAACATGACCGGCCAGAACAGGCCGATCTTCTCGCCCGGCCCGGTCGTCGCCGCCGCTGCGAACAGGCAGAGCATGCCGCCGACCGAGAAGGCCGAACCGATGATGATCTTGGTGAGCTCGTCCGGCTCACGCCAATGCCTGGCGTACCAGCGATAGAAGAGCGCCACTCCGGCGAGGAAGGAGACGCTGACGATGGCGTCGAGAGTCACCAGCCAGGTCGTCGGCAGCCGAGTTCCGCCCCAGACGAGAACGAACTGCTGATCCCCCCAGACGAGATAGGCGTTGAAGATCTGGTTGTTGGGAACGATCGCCACCGCGAGCACCGGGATCAGGAGCACCAGCGCCGCCGTGGCGAGCCAGTCGGTGCGGGTGAGCGGCGGCGCGGCGGCGCGGGCCTCTCGGCCGCGAGGCTCCAAATGCTCCTTCGGCAGATGCTTCTGGCCGGCGATATAGATGGCCAGGCCGATGAGCATCCCCACCCCCGCCGCGCCGAAGCCGTAATGCCAGCCATAGACCTCGCCGAGCGTGCCGACGATGAGCGGCGAGGCGATCACGCCGGCATTGATGCCCAGATAGAAGATCTGGAAGGCGTCGGCCCGGCGAAGATCCTCCGCCCGGTAGAGCGCCCCCACCTGGCTCGCGATGTTGCCCTTGAACATGCCGCTGCCGAGGATCAGGCAGAGCAAGGCGAACAGGAAGGTGATTTCGAACGCCATCAGGAAATGGCCGAGCGCCATCGTGATCGCGCCGAGCAGGATCGTGCGCCGCTTGCCCAGGACCCGGTCCGCGAGCCAGCCGCCGATGATCGGAGTGAGATAGACCGAGGCCGCATAAGTGCCGAAGATGGCGGAGGCGAGCGGCTGTCCCTCGAGCCCGTAAAGGCTCTGAAAAGGCTCGAACAGAGCGATGTTCTCGCGATGGCCGGGGAGCAGAAGCTCGTTGACCATGTAGAGGACGAGAAGCGCCTGCATCCCGTAGAAGGAGAAGCGCTCCCACGCCTCGGTGAAGGCGAGATAGGCAAGCCCCTTCGGATGACCGAGGAAGGCGCGGTCGTCGCGATCGGCGACGATGTCGAGCTCAGGCGTGGCTTCGGCGGCAGTCATGGTCCCTCCCCGTCAGGAGGCCGCAACCTATCGGCAAAATCCGCTTGTGCCAGAGCGATTCGACGAAGCTTCGGATCAGCCGTCGAGAGTGAAGCCGATCCGGAGGGTGACCTGATAATGGCCGACCCGGCCGCCCTCGACATGGCCTCGGGTGCTGACCACTTCGAACCAGCGTATCTCGCGCAGAGTCTCCGACGCTCGGCCGACCGCCCGCTGGATGGCATCCTCGATACTGTCGGGCGAGCTGCCGACGATCTCGACGATCTTGTAGACATGGTCGCTCATGGCCGGCTCCTCTTCAGCACCCGTCATCGGCGGATGACTCACCAACATCGCTTGCACGGCGGCGTTCCATCTCTAGTCTCGTCGAGGCTTCTTGCGGAGACAATGTTCATGCGCCTTTCGATCCTGTTCGCTGCCGCGCTCGCCTGCGCCACGCCCGCTTTGGCCGCCCCGGCCGACGATCTTCGGGCGCTGATGGCGGAGCATTATCAGTGGCTGCTTCGCGAAAATCCGATCACTGCGACGACGCTCGGGGTTCGGGACTATGACGACCGGATCGGCGATCTCAGCCCCGAGGCGCGTGAGCGGAGCGTCAGCGAGGCCCAGGCCTTCCTCGACCGGCTCGACCGGATCCCCGCCGACCAGCTCGATCGCCAGGATCGAGTGAACCACGCCATCCTGCGCCGGACGCTCGCCGAGATCGTCGACGATTATCGGCACCCGCAGCGCGACATGCTGTTCACCACTTATTACGGCTGGCACCAGGGCTTCGCCGGCCTTGCCCGCAATCTTCCGTTCCGCACGCGCGCCGATTTCGAGAGCTATCTCACCCGGATCGAGCAATATCCGAGGTTCAACGACCAGGCGCTGGCGATCACCGCCAATGCGGTGCGGGGCGGCCATGTCCTGCCCTGCTCAGTCCTCACCGGCTACGAGCGGACGATCGCCGGAGTAATCGCCGAGGATCCGGCCCAGTCGCGCTTCTACGAGCCGTTCGCCGGCGATCGACCGACCAATATTTCCGAGGCGGAATGGGCGGCGCTCCAGGAGCGGGCCCGGCGGATCATCACCACGGCCGTGAACCCGGCCTATCAGCGCCACCTCGATTTCTACCTCAACGACTATCGGCCCCATTGCGCGAGAAGCGACAGCATCTCGGCCCAGACCGGAGGCGCCGAATATTATGCGTCGCGGGTTCGGAGCTTCACGACCACCGACCTCAGCCCGCAGCAGATCCACGATATCGGCATGGGCGAGGTGCAGCGGATCCGCGCCGCGATGGACGAGGTCGCCCGCGGCGCCGGCTTCGCTACCCGCCAGGCGATGATCCAGGAGATGCGGACCAATCCCCGCTATTTCGCCACCAGTGCCGAGCAGCTGATGCAGGCGACGGCGCGGGTCGCGAAGCAGATCGACGGGCAGATGCCCGGCTTCTTCGGCACCTTGCCGCGGCTGCCCTACGGCATCCGCGAGATCCCGGCCGAGATCGCCGAAGGGACGACGACCGCTTATTACAGCCAGGGATCACCGGAAAGCGGCCTGTCCGGCACCTATTATGTCAACACGTCGAAGCTCGACCAGCGGCCGCTCTGGGAGATACCGGCGCTGAGCCTTCACGAGGCGGTGCCCGGCCACCATCACCAGATCGCTCTCCAGCAGGAGATGGAGATCGCGCCCTTCCGCCGGCACTTCACCGGCTTCACCGCCTTCACCGAAGGCTGGGGTCTCTATGCCGAGAGCCTCGGCGGTGACATGGGCCTCTACGACACGCCGGAGCGGCGAATGGGCGAGCTTTCCTACCAGATGTGGCGCGCCTCGCGGCTGGTGGTCGACACCGGCATCCATGCCATGGGCTGGGACAAGGCGCGCGCGGTCCAGTTCATGCGCGACAATACCGCTTTGACCGATGCCAATATCGACGCCGAGGTGAACCGCTACATCAGCTGGCCGGGCCAGGCTCTGGGCTACATGATCGGCCGCCTCAAGATCCTCGAGCTTCGCCGGGCGGCCGAGCAGGCGCTTGGCGAGCGCTTCGACCTTCGCCGCTTCCACGACGCCGTGCTTCGCAACGGATCGATCCCGCTCGACGTCCTCGAATCCGAGATCCGGGCCTGGATCGAATCGGAACGGCCGTCGGCAAGCTGATGAGCGCCGGTTGAAAGGCGCCGGCCTGTGCCTCGGCCTCGCCGCCTTGCTGGCGGCGTCAGGCTGCGCCGGCCACCGCGCCGACACCGACGTTCGCGCGCTTGCCGGCCCGGCGCTGGCAAGCGCCGCCTCGCAGGTGAAGAGATGCTATCGCTCGCCGCGGGTGAGCCATTCCGGACGCCAGATCGTCACCACCCTGAGGGTCAGGATGACGATCGAAGGCTATCCGGACGGCCTTCCCGAAATCGTCTCCCAACAGGGCGTCACGGCCGCCAATCATAGCTTCGCCCGCCGGATGGCGGAGGCGGCGATCGTCGCCGTCGTCCAATGCGCGCCGCTTCGGTTTCCCGCCGAACTCTATCGGCAGGGATGGCGGGAGCTGGAATTGACGTTCAGCCCGGTGGCCGCCGCCTGACGAGGCCCGGCTTCGGCGCGGGTTCGAAAAGCTTCAGCCGAAGCTGCGTCCGCCCGGAGCGCTCCACCAGCCCGCGAGCCGGCGCCCGAGAGTTGCCGCGGCCGGTTGCCGGGACGGGACAGGCGAGGCCGGTGCCGAGGCCAGCTCCGGCTCCTCGTCATAGAGGCGCAGATTATCAGGGCGTCTCGGCCTGATCGGCGCCCTGCCCTTCAGCAGATCCTCGGCGGCCTTCAGCGCCCGGACCAGATCCTCCTCGCTGAACGGCTTGAGCAGGCATCCCAAGGCAAGGTCGCGCAGCGGAAAAGCGGGCGCCTTGCCGCTGGTGAACAGGCAGGGGATTCCCAGCTCCGTGAACTTGGCCGCGACCGAGAAGCCGGTCGAGCCGTGGGCGAGCTGAAGATCGACCAGAGCCAGATCGGGCCGCCGCCGTCCGACCGAGGCCAGAGCGCCGGCACAATCCTCGGCGACGTCGGTGACCAGGTAACGCGGATTGAGCTCGATCAGATATTTGAGAGTCTCGGCGAAAAGCGGCTCATCCTCGACGACCAGAATGTTCAACATTGCGGACCCCATCCCCTGCGCCACAAGCGGTTCGATTCTTTACCGAAACGGCGGTCGAGGGAATCCGGCTGGAGCGCATTTGCGGCGAGTGATTCCGTAAGCGCGGCGAAGCGAGGATCAAATCCGCATGACGCCTTCCATCATGGTCACGCAGTGGCCGCCGAGGATGACCCGGCCGCGCTCGAGCCGGCAGGAAAGATGGCCGCCGCGACGGCTCGCCTGATAGGCGGTGAAATCGGACCGGCCGAGCCGATCGCTCCAGAACGGCGCCAGCGCGGCATGGGCGGAACCCGTGACCGGATCCTCGTCGATCCCCCAGGCCGGGACGAACACCCGGCTGTCGACGTCGCTCTCGTCGCCGGGCGCGGTGACGATCGCCATTAGCGGGATCGACTTCAATCGGCCGAAATCCGGCTGGCAATCGCGGACGGCGGCGGAATTGGCGACGAGGATGATCGCGGTCGCCTGGGACGAGTCGGTCGAAAGGAAGACTTCCGCCTGGTCCAGGCCGAGCGCCGCGAGCAATTCCTCCTGTTCCGAAGCGGCGGCGACCGGGATCGGCGGCAGGTCGAGACTCAGCCCGTCGCCGTCACGAGCGACGGTGAGGATCCCGGACTTGCGCGTTCGAAAGCGCAGGGCCGCGCGATCGCCCATCAGGACATGGCCGCTGGCGAGGGTGGCGTGGCCGCAAAGATCCACCTCCACCGTCGGCGTGAACCAGCGAAGCTCGTAATCGGCGTCGCCGTCGCCGGAAGGAATGGTGAAGGCGGTTTCGGCGAGATTATTCTCCATCGCGATCGCCTGCATGACCTCGTCCGCAAGCCATTGCTGGAGCGGCATCACCGCTGCGGGATTGCCGGTGAACGGACGGTCGGCGAAGGCGTCGACCTGGACCAGCCGCAATTCGGCCATGCTCCTCAACTCCCCTTCTTGGTCTCGTCGGTCTCGACGAGCAGATTGCCCGGCTGATCGACCTGCCCCTCCGGATCGAGATGGATGAGCACCTCGACCCCCGGAAATTCCTTGGCCAGATCGTCCTCGATCTCCTCCATCACGTCATGGGCTTCCGCGACGGTCATCTGCGGGTCGATCCAGATGTGGAACTGGGCGAATTCGTCGGAGCCGCTCGAACGCGTTCGAAGATCGTGAATGCCGCGGCCCTGCGGATGCCGGGCCGCCACCTCGACGAAGCGCCGTCTCTTCTCGTCGGGCCATTCGCGGTCCATCAGCTGGTCGACCGCCCGAGCGGAGGCGCGGCGGGCCGCGACGATGAGCCACAAGGCGATCGCCAGCCCGAACAGCGGATCGGCCCCGATCAGGCCGCCATATTGTTCGAGCGCCAGGGCGGCGATCACCGACAGGTTGAGCAGAAGATCGCTCTGATAATGAACCGCGTCGGCGCCGATCGCGACCGAGCCGGTGCGGCGGATCACCGACTTCTGATAAGCGAGCAGGGCGAAGGTGATGACGATCGCGACCAGCGACACGATGATCCCGTCGGCGGCGTCGCTGGTCGGCTCGCCATGAACCAGGCGGGTGACGGCGCGCCAGGCAATGGCGATCGCCGAAAGGCTGATCAATATGGCCTGGACCAGCGCCGCCAGCGCCTCGGCCTTGCCATGGCCGAAGCGATGGTGGCGATCGGCCGGCATCGCGGCGACCCGCACCCCCATCAAGGTGATTAGGGACGCGATGAGATCGAGGCTGGTGTCGGCAAGCGAGCCAAGCATCGCCACCGATCCCGTTTCCCAGGCAGCGAAGGTCTTGAGCAGCAGAAGCACCGTGGCGGCGGCGACGCTCGCCATCGCCGCCCGAGTCGTCAGGGAGGAGCGGACCTCATGGCTGCTCATGGATAGAGCAGGCCTTCGGTCCAGCCGTCCCCCTCGCGCAGGAACAGCCGCCGCTCATGGAGCCGGTGGGCGCGGTCGAGCCAGAACTCGATCCGATCCGGCGCCACCCGATAGCCCCACCAATGCGGCGGCCGGGGCACGTCGCGGTCGCGATAATCCTCGACCAGCTGCCGGTATCGCCCCTCGAACGTCTCGCGGCTGTCGAGCGGTTGCGACTGGTCCGAAGCCCAGGCGCCAAGCCGGGATTCGCGCGAACGGCTGGCGAAATAGGAATCCGCCTCGGCCGCCGCCACGGGCTCGACCGGCCCTTCGATCCGGACCTGGCGGCGAAGCGACTTCCAGTGGAAGAGCAAGGCCGCCCGCTTGTTCTCGGCCAGCTCGCCGCCCTTCCGGCTGAGGCTGTTGGTGTAGAAGACGAAGCCGCGCTGGTCATGGCCCTTGAGGAGGACCATCCGGACCGAAGGCCGGCCCGATCGATCGGCGGTCGCCAGCGCCATCGCCTCCGGGTCGTTCGGCTCGGCCAGGCGCGCCTCGGCGAGCCATTCCTCGAACAGGAGGTGCGGATCGGTCGCCATGAACGGGCTCTAGAGCCTGTCCTGGCCAAGTGGAAGCATCTGATCGCCCGAGCACGCGGCCCGGGGCTGGCGTTCGAAAGCGCTGGGCCTGTGCCGACAATCTCCCTTGCGGCATCGCTTGGCTTTGCCCATTTTCGCGCTGTTGCCGCGGTGCAACAGTGGACTTTTACGACGGCGTGGAGAACGGAGCAGGAATGGCGGACCTCTATTCGACCCTCGGCGTGACGCGCGGCGCGAGCGAGGCCGATATCAAGAAGGCGTACCGCAAGCTCGCCAAGGAGCTGCATCCCGACCGCAACCGGGACAATCCCGAGGCGTCGGAGCGGTTCACCAAGGTGACCCAGGCCTATGACATCCTCACCGACAAGGACAAGCGCGCCCAATATGACCGGGGCGAGATAGGCGAGGACGGCAATCCGCGGGCGCCGTTCGGCTATGGCGCCGGTCCGCAGCCCGGCGCCGGCGGCGGCTTCCGCCGTGGCCCGAACGGCGGCGACTTCGAGTTCGGCGGCGAAGCAGCCGATCTGTCCGACCTGTTCGAGGGGCTGTTCAGCGGCGGCGGCGCCCGCCGGAGCGGGCCGTTCGGAGGATTCGGCCGGCGCAATGCGCCGCCACCGCGCAAGGGCGCCGACATCGGCTACCGGCTCGACGTTCCGTTCGAGGATGCGGCGATCCTGAAGGACCAGCGGGTCACCCTCGGCAGTGGCCGGACGTTCGACATCAAGCTTCCGGCGGGGCTCGAGGACGGCGCCCGCATCCGCCTGTCCGGCCAGGGCCAGCCGGGACCGGCCGGAAACGGCGACGCGATCGTGACGATCAACGTCAAGCCGCACCGCTTCTTCCGCCGCGACGGCGACAATATCCGCCTCGACCTGCCGGTCAGCCTCGACGAGGCCGTGCTCGGCGCCAAGGTCCGGGTGCCGACCGTCGACGGACCGGTCATGCTGAGCGTTCCCAAGGGATCCAGCTCCGGCAAGGTGCTTCGGCTGAAAGGCAAGGGCTTCACCGGCAAGAGCGGCCAGCGCGGCGACCAGCTCGTGACCCTGATGGTCGACGTTCCCGACGACGCGGAGCTGGCACGGCTGATCGAGGGCTGGGCCGGGCGTGGCAAGCGCAACCCGAGAGCTTCCCTGGGCGTCTAGCTTGTCTATTCCGTCCCCAAGGCCGATGGACCCAGCCTAGTGCGCGACATCTCACCTGAATCGCCCGAAGCCCGGCGCAAGCGGCTGGCCAAGGCCAAGGCCCGGTTCGGAACGATCAGGGAGAATCTGCGCAAGCGCAGCCGCACCTGGGAAGTGATCAAGAGGGTCGCGATCGGCGTCTATTCCGACGGTTTCATCCACGCCGGCAATCTCGCTTACCTCGCCTTGCTGTCGATCTTCCCGTTCGTCATCGTCGGCGCAGCGATCGCGCGGCTGCTGGGCGGTACCGAGGAAGGCCTGGCGGCGGTGAACGGCCTCCTCCAGACGATGCCGCCGAACGTCGCCGACGTCCTCAGGCGGCCGATCCAGGACGTCGCCGAAGCCCGAACCGGAAGCCTCTTGTGGCTCGGCGCGCTCGTCGGGCTGTGGACGACCGGGAGCTTCATCGAGACGATCCGTGACATCATCCGACGCGCCTACGGAGTGACGTTCAGCCGCCCCTTCTGGGAATATCGGCTCGGATCGGCGGGAATGATCATCGGCGCGGTGATCCTCGCGATGATCGCCTTCGCCTTGTCGATCGTGCTTTCCGGCGTCCAGCAATTCCTCGTCGCCGAAGTGCCGGGTGCGGACGATCTCGTCGGAGTCCTGACCCTGCTCCGGGCGGCGCCGGCCTTGCTTCTGTTCGGCGCGCTCTATTTGCTCTTCTTCATGCTCACGCCGAAGCGCTACCGGCACTGCCTGAAATGGCCCGGCGCGGCCTTCGTCGCGGCATGGTGGGTGGGAACGACGGCGCTCCTGCCCGTCGCCCTCGCCAGCCTCGGCGGCTACGACCTCACTTATGGAAGCCTCGCCGGAATCATCATCGCCTTGTTCTTCTTCTTCATTATCGGTCTCGGGCTCGTTATCGGGGCCGAGCTCAACGCGGCCCTTGCCGAGACGCCGGCGCCCACGCATGAGGATGAAGTGGCGGCAATCCAGGAAGAGGTGGCGGTGAAAGCCGAGCTGAAAGCCGAGGACAAGGCCGTCGAGGCGGCCGAACAGGAGGAAGAATGACCGGGTTGATGGAAGGAAAGCGCGGCCTGATCATGGGCCTCGCCAACGACCGCTCGCTCGCCTGGGGCATTTCCAAGGCGCTCGCCGCCCATGGCGCCGAGCTGGCTTTCTCCTACCAGGGCGAAGCGCTCGAGCGTCGGGTCAGGCCGCTCGCCCAGGAGCTCGGATCGGATTTTCTCGTCGAGTGCGACGTCGCCGACATGGCCGATCTCGACCGCACGTTCGAATCCGTCCGCGAGCGCTGGGAGACTCTGGACTTCCTCGTCCATGCGATCGGCTTTTCGGACAAGAACGAGCTGAGGGGGAAATTCGTCGACACCAGCCTGGAGAATTTCCTGCTGACGATGAACATCTCCGTCTACAGCTTCGTCGCCGTGACCCGGCGGGCTCGGGCGATGATGCCGAACGGCGGAAGCATCCTCACTCTGTCCTATTACGGCGCCGAGAAGGTCGTCCCGCATTACAACGTGATGGGCCTTGCCAAGGCGGCGCTGGAAAGCAGCGTCAAATATCTCGCCATGGATCTGGGGCCCGAGAAGATCCGGGTCAACGCCATCTCCGCCGGCCCGATCAAGACCCTTGCGGCGAGCGGGATCGGCGACTTCCGCTACATCCTCAAGTGGAACGAGCTCAACT
>CBIGXQ010000036.1:0-19221 GCA_966193865.1 uncultured Sphingosinicella sp.
TCCGCAGGCGATCGATCGCCTGGGCGAGGGCGACGTAGAGCTTGCCCATGTCCGACGAGAGCAAGGTGACGCCCATCGTCGTTCCTTCGCGATCGGCGAGCACCCGTCGAAGCATCGCCTCGAAATCGTGGACGTAGCGGTTGACCTGATCGCGGAAATCCGGCTCGCGCTCATATTGCCGCTGGATTTCGCGGGCCTCGCCCGATTCGAGCAGCCGCACCGCGCGGCGCGTGAAGACGCCGCGATCCCCCTTGAGATAGGCGGCCCAGGCGGTGTCGGCCACTTCGTTCGAAAGGACCTTGTTGAGGTCGACCGATGTCGAGTTGATCGCCTCCATCAACAGAGCGACCCGGCGAGTCAGATTCTCGGCCTCCTTCTCCTCGCGCGCGCTACGGTCTTCCTCGATCCGGGCCTCGATGGTCGCGGCCGTCTCCCCGATCGCCAGCAATTGCCGGGTCAGCCGTTCGCTCGCCTGCCGCGCCACCGACACCGCCTGCTGGGCGGCGGTGCCGATTTCCTCGATCTCGTCCTTCACCGGCCCGGTAATTCCCTGGCCGACGGCTTCGCGGCTGGCGGAAACCAGCGCATCGACGCTCTCGGGGATCACGGCTGCGATCGCTTCGCGAGCATGGTTGGCCGCCTGGTTGGCGGCATCGCGGACCCGGACCAGAGCGTCGATCAGCTCCGGCCCGGTCTGCTTGGCGAGCTGCGAGGCCCCGGCATCGGTCTCGCCGATCACGGCACCCAGAGCGGTGAGCTTCTCGTCGGCTTCGCGAACGCCGTCGTGGAGCGTCGACAGCAGGATACCCAGCGCTTCCTGCTGACGGTTGAGGCTGTCCTCGCTGATCGTCATCGAGTCGGCCGCGAGCGCCGCCGCGGCCTGGATGTTTTCGACCGAGGGAATGATCGCTTCGGCGGTCGCTCCGGTGCGCTCCGCCTGCGCCGACACCGACTCGAGAGCCGAAGTCACCTCGCCGCGCATCTGCGCAGCCAGCGCGGAGGCCGCTTCGGCCATCTGTTGGGTTCGGTCGATCAGCGCCCCGGCGAGTCCGTCACCCTCCTGGATTTCGCCATGAAGCTTCGCCGCCACGTCACGGAGCTGGGACAGCGACTCGCCGAGCCGCTCGCCTTGCGAATCGCCGCTTTGGCCGATCGCATTCAGCTGCTCGTCGAGCGAGGCGAGCAGGCCGGACAGCCGATCGGCCAGCGCCTGGCTGGCCGAATCCTGCTCGGCGAGCCGCTGGGCCAGGTTCTCGATTCGGGTGCCGACAAGCTCGAGCCGTTCGGCGATCTGGCGGGTCGAATCCACGCCGGCACTTTCGAAGGCGGACCGGCTCTGCTCGATCATCGCGAGCATCGTCTGGCCCTGCACCTCGAGGCTGTCCCGGACCTGGTCGATCGAGGTGGATGCTCGCGCCATGGCGCCGTCGACCGCCGCGTTCATCTGAGCCGACACCTGGTCCATGCGCTCGGCCGCCGCGCCGGTACCGCTTTCGATCCGGGCGATCTGGGCGCCCAGGCGCTGCGCCGTCCCACCGACGACTTCGTCGGCTTCTCGGCTCTTGGCGCTGAGGGCCGCAAGCTGGCCTTCGAGCGCCGCCGCCTGCTCGTGCGCGCCGAGGCCGGCTGAACGCATCGCTTCGGCCGCGCCCCGCGCCTGCGCTTCGACCCTTGGCAAATCGCTGAGCAGGACGCCGATATCGAGGCGGGCGCTCGCCGCCGCCGAATCCAGCGCCTGCGCCCGGCGCTCGAGCTCGGCCGATTCCCGAGAGAGATAATGGGTGACCCGGCCCAGCCGGTCCGAAGCTTCGTCACCAAGGGTCATCAATCGGGCCGCCTCTTCGGTGACCCGGCCACGATTTTCCTCGATCTGGCGTGCGACCGATCCGAGCACGGATTCGAGCGACTGGCTTTCGCGGCGCATGTCGGCGACGGCCCGGGCGAATCGCTCGCCCTCGCGCCTCGAGCTTCGTCCGAAGATCAGCCAGACGAGACCGAGCAGGATGAGCGGCGCGCTCGCCGTCGCCGTCCAGCCGAGCCATTCGGAAGACTCCGGCGCCGGCGGAGCCTTGGCGACGAAATATCCGACGGCGCCGAGCCAGGCCGCGGCGGCCATGAGGAGCAAGGCGGCGAAAATTCGCGGCCATTTCGAAGGCGCCGGCGCTTCCTCGATCTCGACCGACTGGAAATAAGGCTGATCTTCGGGGGCGCCGGATTCCCAGCTTTCGCCCGCCCATTCGACCCCGCCCTGCGGATGCGCCTCTACGCGCTCGACCCCCATGCTCATGTCCGCACTGTATCAGCTTGGCGGCGAGATGGAACGGCGCGTTAACGACGTGTCGCATAAGAAGCTCGCCATGGCCTATGATCCCGGAGCTTTGAATGCGTCCCTGGCCGCAGCCGTCGGAGCCGACCATGAGCTGATGGTCGAGCTTCGCGCAGCATTCCTTGAGAGCGCCGCTCGACAGCTCGACTTGATGGGGCGTTCCCGTTGCGACGCCAATTGGGTGATCGCCGTTTCCCGCCTCAAGAACGTCGCCGCCAGCTTCGGCGTGACCGGGCTCGCGGCACTCGCCGACGAAGCGCTCGAAGGGGCGCCGAGCGATCCCGTGATTCAGCGCAGGATCGCCGTCGCGCTCGAAGAGTTGGCCGGCTAGGGCGAACCTCGAGCCGAACCGCTTTGCAAGTGGGCGGCGGACGCTTACCGTTCGCCGCTTATGCGGAGGGGACGGCTTTGGCACTGGCAGCGTTGATCGCCGCCTATCACGAATCGGGGGAGCCCGGAGCGCTGCGCGCGACCCTGCCGCTCGCCGGCCGGACCCTTGTCGAACGGCAGGCGCGCCTGGCGGCGTCGGCCGGCGCGAATCCGATCGTCATCATCGTCGAACGGGTTCCGCCCGCACTCGGCACGGCCCTTGAACGCCTTCGGCGGGACAGGCTCCCCTTGATCGTCGCTCGAACCGCCGAAGAGGCTGCCGAGGCGATCGATCCCTTCGACCGGCTGCTTCTGATCGCCGACGGCGCCGTCGCCGACACCGACCAGCTCCGAAGCCTCGCCTCGGTCCAGGGGGAAGCCGTGCTGACCGTTCCCGACAGCGGCTATGGCGAGATTTACGAACGGATCGACGGTTCGACTCGATGGGCCGGCCTGGCGACAGTCAACGGTGCGCTGCTTCGCGACACGGCCGGCATGCTTCGGGACTGGGATCTCCAGTCCACCTTGCTTCGCCGCGCGCTTCAGACCGGCGCGCGCCACATTGCGGCGGAAGGTCCGGTGGCGATTCTCGACCGCCAAAGCGATCTCGCCGAGCTCGAACGACGGATCCTCGCCGGCGCCACTCCGGCAGGCGCGGGATGGGCCGGCCGGGTGCTTGCCCCTCTCGAGCGGGCGACGACCGCGCTGACCATGTCCAGTCCGGCGGGGCCACAGCTGATCGGACTCGCGTCGGCGCTTCTGACCGGCCTTGCCGCCGCGGCTTTCCTCTATGGCTGGCTCTGGACCGGTCTGTTCAAGCTCCTTCTCGCGACCCCCCTGGAGGGCGCGGCGCTTCGGCTGGCGAAGCTGAGGATGCAGGACGATGTCAGGCACAGCTGGTGGGCGTATCTTCTGCCACTCTTCTCGGGCGCGGCCCTGGTGGCCCTCGGCTACGCTCTGGCGGCTACTCAGGGCTGGGGAATGATCCTCCTGGCTTTCGTCGCCCTCGCCTTCCTGATCGCCCTCAGGGTGGAAAGCGAAGGCCGAAGCATCCGATTTTCCATCCTGCTCGCGGAACGACGGGGAATGGCCTGGCTGATGCTGCCGTTCGGGCTGTTCGGACTTTGGCACGCCGGATTGGCCTTCCTGACCGCTTATTCGGCGGGATCGTTCTTCTGGGCCCAGCGCGAAGCGCATTCGGCTCCCGCAGCGGCACAGGATTAAAGCGGGCTTAACTCTGTTGGCGCTATGGCGCGGCGATGGCGCAGGCGAGTACGAACGGGCGTGATGGACAGGGCGACACGGCGCGGCTGCTGCTGGCAGCTGCGCGGGAGCGTTTCGCGGTGGCTGCGACCGATCTCCTCCTGCCAGATTCCGTTCGGCTGACCGAATGGCAGAGGCTCACTGCCGCCAGGCTGCTGGGCCGGATCGTGAGAGGCATCGAGGACGGCCTGCGCTCGCGCCTCTCCGTCACGTTCCAGGACCAGGAAGCGCTCCACGCCGCCCTGTCTTCTGCTCATGTCCCGATCGCGCTTCCGATTCTCGAGCGGGCGCAGGTGCTGCGCGACGCCGAGATCAGCAACATCCTCGTGCGCCGGGTCGAGGAGCATCGGTTCTGGAAGAAGTCGGCGATCGCTCAAGGAACCTATCTGTTCGACCTGGTCCAGGATTCGGATGAGGCGATCGCGGCCGACGCGATGGCGGTGGTCATCGCCCGAAGTCGCCGTTTCGATCGCTTCGAGGACGCCGCGGTCGGCCAGATCGACCTTCCGGCAGAGCTTCAGCACAAGCTGGTGTGGATGGTCGCTGCCGCGCTCCGCCAATACATTTCGCAGCAGCATGAAGTGCGTTCGGTCGACTCGGCCGTCGAAGAGGCGGCAACGGCGCTGATCGCCGGCTATGACGAGGGCGAGAGCCTCGAAGCCCATGCCTATCGCCTGGCGCAGCGGCTCTACCGCTCGGGCCGGCTCGAAGGTTCGGTGCTGGCGAGGATCGCCGCCGAGGGCGTCTTGCCCTTCTTCATCGCGGCGCTTTCCGTGCTGTGCGCGCTCGACCATGTCGCGACCTGGGAAGTGCTCTCCGACCCGCGCGGCCGCGGCCCGGCGCTTCTGCTTCGAGCCGCCGCGGTCGAGCGCGAACGAGCGGCAGCGATCCTGCTCGCGCTCAATGAGCATGGCCCTTTCATCACCGGACTGGAGGGCGATGCGGTCGCGGCACAACTCGAGCTCTTCGACACGCTCGACCAGCCGGCTGCCCAAGATGTGCTGAAGCTCTGGCAGGCCCATCCCAGCTACCGCGCCAGCGTTGCCCGGATCTCGACTCGCGCCCGGCCGGCGGCTGAGGCGGCATGAACGCCGCTTCCGATCTCCCGGACCGGCCGGTCAACGGCCGAGTCGATGGCGCCGGCCGGCTGATCGCGGCCGATCCGCCGCTTGCGGCGCTTCACGAGCGCGCGGGCGGCCGCGCCGGGGGGATGCTCTCAGTTCCGCAGATCGCCGCTTTGGCCCGGCTTGCCAACCGCCTCAACATCACGGTCTCGCGAGCCGCCATCGCGGCCGACGGCGATCGTGACGTCGACCTGTGGGTGCGGGCGGAGCCGCAGGGCGAAGAGGTGGCGCTGTCGATCACCGGCTGGTCGGGCCGGCCGCCGACGACGTTCGCGCCGACGGCGCCGTCCGAGCGGGAAACCGATTTCCTTCGCGCATCCGCCGACTGGATCTGGGAGACGGACGACAGCTTGCGGATCACCTCGCTCTCCGCCGGTGCGGCGGCGGCGATCGGGCGCTCACCATCGGAACTGGTGGGGCGCAAGCTCACCCAGTTGTTCCGCTTCCGCGAAAGCGAAGATGGCGCTTTGCCGATGCTGACCGCGATGGCCGAGCATCATCGCTTCGAAGGGCAGGTCGCGGAGCTCCGGGCCGGCCGCAAGGGGCGCTATCTGCTGTCGGGCGTTCCGCTCATCGACGGCATGGGAAGCTTCGCCGGCTTCCGTGGCGCCGCGATAGGTTTCGGAAGTCACACGCCGTCACCGGCCGATTCGGGCGCGGCGTCAGCGGCAAGCTCCGCCTTCGGCGAGCGGCTCGATCAAGCGCTTCGTATCCCGCTCAACCACATCATCGACAATGCCGAACGGCTCCGGGCTCAGCCCGACGGGCCGCTTCGCCGCGACTATACCGGCTATGCCGGCGACATCGCCGCGGCCGGGCGCCACCTGCTTTCGCTGATCGACGATCTCGTCGATCTCCAGGCCATAGAGCGACCCGATTTCACGCCCGAGGCCGAACCCATCGATCTCGCCGACGTCGCGCGGCGGGCGGCCGGCCTGCTCTCGGTGCGAGCCGCCGACCGCGACGTTCGGATCGACGGGCCGGGGCTCGACGACAGCCTCCCGGCGACGGGGGATTATACGCGCACGCTTCAGGTGCTGATGAATCTTCTGACGAACGCGATCCGCTACACGCCGGTGGGCGGCCAGGTGTGGATCCGTACCGAGCGCGAGGGCGATCTCGGCGCCGTCATCGTCGCGGACCAGGGGAAGGGCGTCGCTGCCCAGGACCATGACCGGATCTTCGGCAAGTTCGAGCGGGTCGATCCCGGCGAACCGGGTGGAACCGGCCTCGGTCTCTATATTGCGCGGCGACTGGCACGGGCGATGGGCGGGGATCTTTCCGTCGACAGCGCTCCCGGCCAGGGCGCACGCTTCACCTTCACCCTTCCGCTCAGGAATGTCCCATTGACTGGACAAGGCTGAGGCCTCGCCCCAATCTCTTCTTCGGGGGAGGGGCGACATGATCGAGTTTACCGCCGACCATTATCGGGAGCTGTGCCGAACCGGTTCCGTTCGCGAGCGGATCGCCACGCTGGAGGAGACGCGCCGGTCCGCGGTTCGCGGCTTCTGGCGGTACCTCCTCGGAGCGATCCTTCTTGCCGCCGCGATCATCGTCTCGCTGACGGCGACTGGCTGGACATTGGCGGGCTGGGCGATCGGGGTGGCCGTGCTGATCGCCGGGATCGTTCTTGCCGTCCTGCCGCTGTCTCGGGCCAGCAAGGCGCTCAAGCATCCGGTGCTCGAAGCGCTCGCGAAGCAGGGCGAGATGGAATATATGCCCGACGGCTTCGATCCTCCGGTCTATCCCGACGCGCGCAAGACTTTGTTCGGCAACTGGCTGTCCGGCCAGGTCTTTACCGACCTCTTCCACGGCGTCGGCGCGGACGGCAAGCGCTTCGCGATCTACGAAGCCTCCCTCACCCGCAAGTCGGGCAAGAGCACGCAGACCGTCTTTACCGGCCAGATCTACGCCTTTCAGCGTCGATCGCGCGGAAGCGGTTCGATCGCGATCGTGCCGGACCGCGGCATCTTCAACTTCTTCAAGCCGGCCAAAGGCATGGATCGGGTAAAGTTCGACGGCGATCCGGCCTTCGAGAGCAGGTTCGAGGTCTATGCCAGCCATCCGTCCGATGCGCTCGCTCTCCTCGGCAGCGACTCGCGGCGGCAGCTCCTCCAGCTGCGCGAACGGGGCCGGGTCTTCGCCTATGTCGGGCCAGAAGACATGCTGGTCGCCGCCTGGGGCAGGAACCGGTTCGAGGCGGGAAGCATGTTTCGCTCGCTCGGCGGCGAGGAGCGGGCCAGGCGGATGTTCGACGAGGTCTGTGAGTCGCTTGGCGTGCTTAGGGCGCTGAAGCAGGCCCTCGACTGAGGATCAGCGTCGGTCGACGGGAATGTAGTCGCGCTGGGCGGGGCCGGTATAGAGCTGCCGTGGGCGACCGATCTTCTGCTCGGGATCCGAGATCATCTCGTTCCACTGGGCGACCCATCCCACCGTTCGGGCGAGCGCGAACAAGGCGGTGAACATGTCGGTCGGGAAGCCGATCGCCGAGAGGATCACGCCGGAATAGAAATCGACGTTGGGATAAAGCTTCTTCTCGATGAAATAGTCGTCCCGGAGCGCGATCTGCTCCAGCTCCCGGGCGACATCGAAGACCGGATCATCGACTCCAAGCTCCTTCAGCACGGCTTCGGCGGTCTTCTGCATCACCTTCGCGCGCGGATCGTAATTCTTGTAGACGCGATGGCCGAAGCCCATCAGCCGGAACGGATCGTCCTTGTCCTTGGCGCGGGCGATATATTCCGGAATCCGCTCCGGGCGGCCGATCTCGCGAAGCATGTTCAGGGCCGCTTCGTTGGCGCCGCCATGAGCCGGACCCCAAAGGCAGGCGATCCCGGCCGCGATGCAGGCGAAAGGATTGGCGCCGGACGAGCCGGCGAGCCGAACCGTCGAGGTCGACGCATTCTGCTCGTGATCGGCGTGGAGGATGAAGATCTTCCGCATCGCGCTTTCGACGACCGGATTGACCTCGTACGGCTCGGCGGGGACGCCGAAGGTCATGCGCAGGAAATTGCCGGTATAGGACAGGCTGTTGTCCGGATACATGAACGGCTGACCGATCGAATATTTATAGGCCATCGCCGCGATCGTCGGCATCTTCGCGATCAGCCGGTGGCTCGCCACCATCCTCTGGTGGGGATCCGTGATGTCGGTGCTGTCATGATAGAAAGCGGAAAGTGCGCCGACGACGCCGCACATGATCGCCATCGGATGGGCGTCGCGGCGGAAGCCGCGGTAGAAGGTCGCCAGCTGCTCGTGGAGCATGGTGTGGCGGGTGATGGTGTAGGTGAAGCGCTGAAGCTCTTCCTTTTTCGGAAGCTCGCCGTTGATGAGCAGATAGGCGACCTCGGTAAAGGTCGAATGGTCGGCGAGCTGGTCGATCGGATAGCCGCGATGAAGGAGGATGCCCTTGTCGCCGTCGATATAGGTGATCTGCGATTGGCACGAGGCGGTCGAGGTGAAGCCGGGATCGTAGGTGAAGACGTCGGCCTGGCCGTATAGCTTTCGGATGTCGACGACGTCCGGGCCTACCGTGCCCGAAAGGACGTCATAGTCGTAATTGTTGCCGCCGATCTTCAGGGTGGCCCGATTGCCGCCATTGGCTTCCGCCATCGTCATTCCTTCCCCATCTGGTCAGCGACCCGGGCGAGACTCTCGTCACGACCGAGCAGCATGAGCACATCGAATATCCCCGGCGAAGTCGCCCGGCCGGTAAGCGCGGCCCTAAGCGGCTGCGCCACCTGTCCGAGTTTGACCCCTTCGGCCTCGGCAACCTCTCGAACGGCCTGCTCTGTCGCCTCGGCCGTCCACTCTGCGGCTCGGGAAAGCCGATCGTGGACAAGGGCGAGCAGGTCTCGCGCGGAGCGCTCTAGCAGGGCCTCGGCCTTCTCGTCCATGTCCAGCGGGCGCGTCTTGAAAAGGAACAGCGCCCCCTCGGCGAGCTCGTTCAGATCCTTGGCGCGTGGCTTGAGGACCGCCATGGCCCGCGCCAACAGATCGACGTCGCCGGCATCGAGTCCGCGATTCAACGCGCCTTCGATTCGATGATCGATCAAGGCGGCGAGGCGACGGTCGTCCGCTTCCCGGATATAATGACCGTTGAGATTTTCGAGCTTCTTGACGTCGAAGCGTGAGGGGGAGCGGCCGACCTGGGCGAGATCGAACCAGCGGGTGGCGTCTTCGCGGCTGATGATCTCCTCGTCGCCATAGCCCCAGCCCAGCCTCAGCAGATAGTTGAACAGGGCTTCCGGAAGGAAGCCGAGCTCGTCCCGGTAGGTCTCGACTCCGAGCGCGCCGTGCCGCTTGGAAAGCTTCGCGCCATCCTGTCCGTGGATCAGCGGGACATGGCCGTAGACCGGCTCTGGCCAATCCATGGCCCGGATGATCGCCAGCTGGCGGAAGGCGTTGTTGAGATGGTCGTCGCCGCGGATGACATGGGTAACGCCCATGTCATGATCGTCGACGACGACCGCGAGCATGTAGGTCGGGCTTCCGTCGGAGCGGAGCAGGACGAAGTCGTCAATCTCGCTGTTCTGGACGGTGACCTGTCCCTGGACCCGGTCGTCGATCGCGGTTTCCCCTTCTTGCGGGGCCCGCAGCCGGACGACATACGGCCCTTCGCCTTCCTCGTCGCAGTCGCGCCAGCGGCTGACGATCTTGAAGGGTCGCCGATCGCGCTGCGCCTGTTCGCGCTGGGCGGCGAGCTCCTCTTGGGACATCCAGCATTTGTAGGCATGGCCGTTCGCCAGCATCTGCCGCGCCACCTCCGCATGACGATCGGCGAAGTGAGACTGGAAATAGGCGTCCCCATCCCAGTCCAGCCCAAGCCATTTCATCCCGTCAAGGATCGCGTCGATCGCCGCCTGAGTGGAGCGGGCCTTGTCGGTATCCTCGATCCGGAGCAGGAACTTGCCGCCGTTGCGGCGCGCGTAGAGCCAGTTGAACAAGGCCGTTCGCGCTCCCCCGATATGAAGGAAGCCGGTGGGCGAGGGCGCGAAACGCGTGACGACATTGCCTGCGCTCACGCGCATATTCTCCTGGTTGGGACCGCGAGGGGCCGAATGACGGCGGCCCTAGCATAGCGTCCGGACCTCGACAAAGACCTGCTCCGAAGCGGGGATTTCGGAAATGATGACGCGCTCTTGACCTCAACCAAGGTTGAGGTCGTACGACTCGGGTTTCGGGACGATCGGTCCCCATTCGGGAGCAGGAAATGACTTCACTCAGGATCGAGCACGTCAATCTCACGGTCAGCGATTCCGATCGGGCCGCCGGTCTGATGGAGAGGATCTTCGGCTGGAAGATTCGCTGGCAGGGACCCGCGCGCGACGGCGGCCGAACCGTTCATGTCGGTTCCGACGATCATTATCTTGCGCTCTACACCGGTCGGGACGCCGGCGCGGCCGACTTCGCGAAGGGGAAGCCGCTCAACCATGTCGGTGTCGAGGTCGAGGATCTCGACGCCACCGAACGTCGAGTCGTCGATGCCGGCCTGATCCCTTTTTCTCACGGCGATTATGAACCCGGGAGACGCTTCTACTTTCTCGACCGGGACGGGATCGAGTTCGAGGTGGTCAGCTACCGCTAGGCCGCGATCCTTGGCGGCCTGCACGGCGCTGGATGGGGTTGCGCGCAGGCGCAGCTTGCCGAAGGATGCGGCATGGCGACCGCCGGGCCGAGATCCGCCGATGAAACGGAACTTCCGTTTCCGCACGAACGCGGGCCGAGCCTGGCCGCCGCACTCGCCGCTCTTGCTCCTCGGCTCGAAAGCCTCGCCGATCGGGAACGCGACCAGTTCCCGCTTTGGCTTCCAGTTGGACTGATCCTCGGCATCTCGGCCTGGTTCTGGCTTCCCGCCGCCCCGGCCTGGACAGCCTTCCTGCTGGGGACCTGCGCGACCGGAGTCGGCTCTCTGGCTCTGCTCGGATGGACCCGCTGGGGCAGGGGCTTCGCAATATTCAGCCTCGCCGCCGCCCTCGGTTGCAGCCTTGTCTGGTGGAAGTCGAAACAGGTTGCGGCGCCCCGGCTCGAACGGGCCCAGGTCGTCGAGTTCAGCGGCCGAATCGAACGGGTCCAGACCCTGTCCGCCAATCAGACCATCCGTTTCGTCGTCGCGCCCGAAGACGAGACCCTTCCGGCTCTCCTTCGACTCAATGTGGACGAGGACCGGGTCGATCCGGCCTTCGTCGTCGGTGCGACGATTCGCGCCCGCGGCTGGCTGATGCCGCCGGCGCCGATGGCGGCGCCCGGGGCTTATGATTTCTCGCGGACGGCCTGGTTCCAGCGCGTCGGCGGAAGCGGCCGGGTCGCCGATATCAGCCTTGTCTCGGCCGCTCCGGCGCAGAGCTGGTCGGCGCGACTCGCCGGCTGGCGCGAGAAGCTGGCGGCCCATGTCCGGGAGCGGTTGGGGGAGGGCGCCGAAGGCGGCATCGCTGCCGCCCTCGCGACCGGCGACCAGCATGGAATCGGGGAGGAAGATGCGGAAGCGATGCGCCGCTCCGGCCTTGCTCACCTGCTTTCGGTCAGCGGGCTTCATCTCACCGCCCTGGTCGGAGCGGTGATGCTTCTGACCTTGAAGTTGCTTGCGCTGAGTCCGGCCCTGGCCTTGCGTTTCCGCCTCGTCCTGGTGGCGGCGATCGTCGGGGCGCTCGCCGGAATAGCCTATACCCTCCTGACCGGCGCCGAGGTTCCAACGGTGCGCGCCTGTATCGCTTCACTGCTCGTTCTCGGCGGAATAGCGCTCGGGCGGGAGGCGATCACCTTGCGGCTGGTGGCGGTCGGCGCCCTCTTCGTCCTTCTCCTCTGGCCGGAAAGCGTCGCCGGCCCAAGCTTCCAGATGAGCTTCGCCGCGATCGTCGCGATTGTCGCCCTTCACGAGAATCCACGCATCCAGAGCCTCATTTCGCGCCGCGACGAAGGCTTGCCGGCGCGGGTGGCAAGGATAGTGTTCGCCCTGGTCCTGACGGGCCTCGCCGTCGAACTGGCGCTCACGCCCATCGCCTTGTTCCATTTCCACCAGGCCGGCCTCTACGGCGCCATCGCCAACGTGGTCGCCATTCCGCTCACCACCTTCATCGTCATGCCATTGGAGGCGCTCGCCTTGTTGTTCGACCTCGCCGGACTGGGTGCGCCCTTCTGGTGGCTTACCGGCAAGGCGCTCTCCTTGCTGCTGTGGCTCGCCCGCACCGCCGCCGAGGCGCCTGGCGCCGTGGCTCTGCTGCCGGCAATGCCGACTGGCGCCTTCGCCCTGATGATCGCCGGGGGCCTCTGGATCTGCCTCTGGCGGACGAAGCTTCGCCGCGTGGGCCTGATCCCCGTTGCTGCCGGTGCCGTCTGGGCGTTCGCGACTCCGGCGCCCGATCTGATCGTGACCGGCGACGGGCGCCATTTCGTCCTTCGCACCGAGTCGGGCCAGCTGGCGCTGCTCAGGCCGAAGGCGGGCGATTATGTCCGCGACACGCTTGCCGAGCTCGCCGGAGCCGAACCGGATTATCTCGAGCTCGACCGGCTCCCGGTCGCCGCCTGCAGCCCCGATCTGTGCGCCGCGAACGTGGTCTGGGGAGGCCGAATGTGGCGGATCCTGGCGACTCGCTCGCCCCATTTCGTCCGCTGGGACCGGATGGTCGAAGCCTGTGCCCAGGCGGACATCGTCATTTCCGAGCGCTGGTTGCCGCGCGGCTGCGTTCCGCGCTGGCTCAAGATCGATCGCGCCTTCCTTCGGCGCAGCGGCGGACTGGCGGTGACGTTCGGCGAGCGGCCGCGGGTGGCGACCGTCGCCGAACAGGTCGGGAATCATCCCTGGGCACAGGCGGCACGCTTGCCGGACCGGACCCGAACGGCCATCCCGGCCCGAGCCACTCCTTCCGAAGAAAGCCCCAGATGACCTTGCGCCTTGTGATCGCTCTTCTTGCCTCGGCCACGGTCCTGACTCCCGCTGCCGCCGCCGTCTTACCCGCCGAGCCTCAACCGGAATGGAACCGGCCGGCCGAGCCGTTTCGGATCGCCGGCAATCTCTATTATGTCGGAACGTCGACGCTGGGCGCCTACCTTCTGACCGACCCGTCGGGACATGTGCTGATCGACGGGGCGATGCCGCAGAGCGCCGACCTCATTGCCGACAATATCCGCCGCCTCGGCTTCCGCGTCGAGGACGTGAAGATCCTGCTGAACAACCATGCCCATCTCGATCATGCCGGTGGCCTGGCCCGGCTGAAATCGCTCTCCGGCGCCCGCCTCTTCGCCAGCGCCGCCGATCGACCCGCGCTCGAGTCCGGCACTGTTGCCTATCGCGACGATTACTGGTTCTTCCCACCCGTCGCCGTCGACGAGGTCGTGACGGACGGAGAAATCGTCCGTCTTGGAGCCTTGTCGCTCACCGCCCATCTGACCCCCGGCCACACGCGCGGCTGCACGAGCTGGACGACGCGGGTGATCGAGCGCGGTCGCCCGCTCGACGTGATTTTCGCCTGCAGCCTCACGGTCGCCGGCCAGGCGCTGGTGAACGCTCCCGCTTATCCTCAGGCAGCCGCGGATTTCGAAGCCAGCTTCGCTCGGCTGCGCCGGCTTCGCGCCGACATCTTCCTCGGCTTCCACGCCAACCAATTCGACCTGGAATCGAAGAAGGCCGGGCTTGCCAGCGATCCCTTCGCCTTCGCCGATCCCGCCGAACTTGCTGCTCAGGTCGAACGGGCCGAAGCAGGGTTCCGGCAGGAGCTCGAACGTCAGCGTTCGTCAGTTTCCGGAGAATGATATAGTCTGATCGTTCCAACCAGGGAGGAAAGCATGCCTCAATTCGTCATCGAGCGGGAGATGCAGGGCGTCGGCGGCCTCGGACCCGAGGATCTGAAGGGTGCGTCGCAGGGCTCCTGCTCAGTGCTTCGCGAGCTCGGCCCCGACATCCAGTGGGTCCACTCCTACGTCACCGACGACAAGATCTATTGCGTCTATCGCGCGCCCAGCGAGGACATGATCAGGCAACATGCCGAAACGGCAGGCTTTCCCGCCAACAGCATCGCCCAGGTCCGTGCAGTGATCGATCCGACCACGGCGGAATAGCCCGGACTCCAGCCTGGATCAGGCGTGGTCCGACTTGACGCAGGCGATCTCGTTTCCGCTGGGATCGAGGAACTGGAATCGTCGGCCGCCGGGGAAGGCGAAGATCGGCCGGACGATCTGGGCCCCGGCGCGGCTAACCATCTCCAGCGCCGATTCGAGATCGTCCACCTCGATCACCGGCAGCGGCGCCTTGGTCGACTCTTCCGGATCGCCCTGAAGGCCGATGTCGGTGTCGCCGGTAAGAGTCGCCGCATAGGTGGGCGCGAACTCGGTCAGGGACCAGCCGAACGCCTGCTCGTAGAAGCGCCGGGCGGCGCCGACATCGCGGACCGGCAGCTCGACATAGTTGAGACGGGCCATGGCGCTCAATACCGGCGGAGCAGGCCGGCAAGCCGACCCTGGATTTCGACCTGGTCCTCTTCATAACGCTGCGGATCATATTGCCGATTGGCCGGATCGAGCCGGATCATCTGGCCTTCGCGGCGATAGGTTTTCAGGGTCGCTTCTTCCTTGTTGATCAGGGCCACCACGATCTCGCCGTCGCGCGCGACGTTGGTCTTCCGAACCAGCGCGAAATCGCCGTCGAGGATGCCGACCTCGACCATCGAATCTCCGGCCACTTCGAGCGCATAATGCTCGCCCGGGCCAAGCAGGGCCGCGGGAACGGGAAGCGTTTCCGTACCCTGAAGCGCCTCGATCGGGGTACCGGCGGCGATCCGTCCATGAAGCGGGATATCGAGAATGTCGTTGGCTGCGCGCGGCACCGCCACCGGCGTGGAAGATGGACCTGGTGCGGCCGTCGCGACGCCTTTCGTTTCCGGCATCCGAACCACTTCCAGCGCCCGCGCGCGATTGGCCAGTCGCTTGATGAAGCCGCGTTCCTCGAGCGCGGAGATCAGGCGATGGACCCCGCTCTTCGACTTCAGGTCGAGCGCTTCCTTCATTTCCTCGAAGGACGGGGAGACGCCCGCCTCCGAGAGCCGCTCGTTGATGTAGACTAGAAGCTCATGTTGCTTGCGGGTCAGCATGCCAGTCCCCCTCATGGAACGTTTGCGGAACGTGTAAGGAACGTTACGGAGGCTGTCAAGCAGTCGGGCCACCGCCTTCCGAGGGGGCTGTCGGATCAGCGGACCGCGTCGCCTTCGCCAGCAAGAGCGAGGAAATTGGCGAGCAGCCGGTGGCCATGCTCGCTGGCTATGCTCTCGGGATGGAACTGGACTCCGTGAATCGGAAGCTGGGCATGCCGCAGTCCCTGCACCGTATCGTCGTCGGCCCAGGCATTGACGATCAGGCCGTCCGGCAGGCCGTCCTTGTCGACGATCAGGGAATGGTAGCGGGTGGCGACGAAAGGCGAGGGGACCGTTTCGAACAGCCCGCTCGAATCGTGGATGATGCGGCTGGTCTTGCCGTGCATCACCGCGCCGGCGCGGACCACCGAGCCGCCGAAATGCTGCCCGATCGCCTGGTGGCCGAGGCACACGCCGAGCAGCGGCATTCGGCTCTCGGCACAGGCCGAGACGAGCTCCAGCGAGATTCCGGCATCGTCGGGCGTGCCCGGCCCCGGCGAGATCAGGACGGCGGAAGCACCGCTGTCGATCGCCTGCCGAGCGCTGACGGAGTCGTTGCGTTCGACACGGACCTCGGCACCGATCTCGCGCAGATAATGGACGAGATTCCAGGTGAAGCTGTCATAATTGTCGATGACCAGGATCATCGCCCGAGGATCCGGCCGCTAGTTGCCGGCCCCGCTGCCGCCGAGCCTTTGCCGAGCCTCGCGGATCGCCTGTTCGTTGCGCTCGACTCCGACGGCAAGCTCGACGGCCTTGAAGAATTGCTGCGACAATTCGTCCGGAATGGCGTCGGTGAGCTCGGAGCGGACCGAAGCGACGGCGCGCGGATCGGTGCTTGCATCCCCGGGCGTCCGTTCCGCATGGTGGACGACGAACCAGCCGGCGCCGTTCGGCGCCTCGACCAGCCGCGCTCGCCCTTCCGGCAGGCTGAACAGGGCCAGCAAGGGCGGCGGCGCCTGCTCTCCGGCCCGCATCATCTCGAACCGCCTGAGGTCAACCGTCTCCGGCGCCGGAGGCCTCGGCTGAGCGGCGGCGAAGGCGGCGGCGGGTGAGGTGCCGCCGTTGATCCGATTGACGATCTGCTGGGCGAGGGCTCGGGCCCGCTGCTGGCCCTTCTGAAGGAGCAGCGCCTGGCGCACCTGGTCGCGGATCTGTGCGAGCGGCGGCGGCGCGGCGGGGATCACCCGCTCGACGCCGAGCAAGGCGAAGCGCTCCTGGCCGAGCGTCTCGACGACCGGTTCGAGATCGTCCGGATCCATTTCGAAGGCGCTGACGAGCAGGGGCTGAAGATCCGTCGGCGCTTGCCACTGCGGCTGGCCCGGAACCTGACCGGCGGCGGTGACGGGAGGAGTCGAGGCGAACGTCAGCCGCTCGGCGCGGACGATTTCCTCGAAGCTCGCGCCGTCGGCGAGCTGGTCTTCGACTCGCGTGATGAGGGCGTCGAGCGCGTCGCGTCGCTTGCGCTGCTCGATCCGCTCGGCGATCTCGCCGCGAACCGCTTCGAGCGGACGCGCCGGGACCGCGTTGATCGAATCGACCCGGACGACGTGGAATCCAAGCTCCGACCGGATCGGCCCAGCCAGTGCGCCTTGAGCCGCGCCGAAGGCGGCGGCGGCGACCTGGGGGGTGGTTTCCCCGGCAAAGCCCGCTCTGGTCTGGTTCGGGAAGGCGATGTCGCTGGCGGCGAAGCCCGCCTGGCTGGCGGCATCGGTGAAGCTCGCACCGCCGCGCACGCGCTGGACGAACGCCTGGGCGGCCGCCTGATCCTGAAGGACCACGTGCTGGAGATTGCGGGTTTCGCTGGCGGCATAAGCGGCCTGGTTCTCCCGATAATAAGCGGCGATCTCGGCCTCGGTCGCTCGTGCCGCGGCGCCGACCTGTTCGGCGCCGAGCACGGCGTAGCGAACGACTCGACGCTCCGGAATCGTGAAGCGGGCGCCTTCGCTGCGGTAGAAAGCGGCGATTTCGGCATCGGTGACCTGGAGGCCCTGAGCCATCAGCTCGGCGGGGATGACCCCGATCGAGCCACGGCGCCGCTCGAGCTGCAGATTGGCATATTCGCGGACGACTCCGTCGGGGACGTAGCCGCGGCCGGCGATCGGCTGGGCGAGCTGACTGACCATCAGGGATCGGGCGATGTCCTCACGAATGTCGCGCTCGGTCATGTTCTGCTGGGCGAGCGCCTGACGGAAGGTGGCGACGTCGAACTGACCGGTGAAATTGCGGAATTGCGGGATGTTGACGATTACCCGGTCGATCATCCGCTCCGAAACGACCACGCCCTGGTCGCCACCGAACGCCATCAGCGCCTCGCCGGTGATCAGCTGTCCGAGGATCCCGTCGAACGCCCCCTGGGCGAGGAAGGATTCCATGGTCAGCCCCGGCTGCTGCGCCTGCGCCTGAGCGTAGATTCGGTTGATCTGCTGGCTGAGCTCGGACTCGGTGACCTCGCGGTCGTCGACCTCGGCGAGGGTGCCGCCGGCCGCGCCGCCGGGGCCGATGCCGCCCAGTCCCCCCATCCCGTCGGTACCGAAACCGGTGACGACCATCGCCAGCAAGGCGAGGAACAGGATGAAGATGGCCGACCAATTGCGCAGTTTTTTACGGAAGGAAGAGTTCATGACGGCCCCGAGAGGATGCAGGTTTGCGCGGGTCATAGAAGCGCGCTAGGCGGCCCGCAACCTAGACTGGGGGAATCGTCAGATCATGCACGTCCGTCGCAAGCTCGTCGCCGGCAACTGGAAGATGAATGGCGGCATCGCCCAGCTGGGCGAACTTTCCGCGATCGGGAGAGCCGCCCGCGAAGCGCCTGGAGTGGACGTCGCCATCTGTCCGCCATTCACGCTGATCGCACCGGCCGTGACCCGATCGGGCGGCCTCGTCATCGGCGCCCAGGACGTCCACTCGGCGTCGAGCGGTGCCCATACCGGATGCGTCTCGGTGGCGATGATCAAGGAGGCCGGCGCGCGAATGGCGATCGTCGGCCATTCCGAGCGACGGTCCGACCAGCATGAGACAGACGAGCTGGTCCGGGCGAAGGCCGAAGCGGCCCTTGCCGGCGGACTGACGACGATCGTCTGCGTCGGCGAGAGCGACTCGCAGCGCGGAAGCGGCGAGCATCTCGCTGTCGTCGCTCGCCAGCTCGCCGGCTCGCTTCCCGACGAATGGGAAGAAGGGGAATTGGTGATCGCCTATGAGCCGATCTGGGCGATCGGCACCGGCAATGTCGCGACGCCCGACGACGTCGCCGAGATTCACCGGGCAATCCGGTCTGCCCTGGTCGATCGTTATGGCGATCGGGGCGAACGGCTTCGGATTCTCTATGGCGGCTCGGTCAAGGCCGACAATGCGGCTTCATTGTTCGCCGTCGGTGACGTCGACGGCGCCCTGGTTGGCGGCGCCAGCCTGACGGCCGCCCAGTTCGTCCCGATCATCGAGGCCGCCGCCAGAAGCTGAAGTTGCGGCCTCCGCGCCGGCATGGGGTTGAGAAGCCCGGGCGCATCGCCTAGATCGCGCAGGCACATTCAGCCCGGCGAAATCCGGGACGCGCGCCGGCGCGACGAAGTAGAGAAAGCCGTCCTCGATGTTCACCTTCCTTCTCATCCTGCAAACGCTCGTCGCCATCGCGATGATCTCGGTCATCCTGATGCAGCGTTCCGAAGGCGGCGGCTTTGCCGGCGGCGGCAGCCCGGCGGGCATGATGAGCGCTCGCGGCGCCGCCGATTTCCTGACTCGGTCGACGGGCATCCTGGCGACCGTTTTCGTGATCCTGTCGATCGCCATCGCTGCGATCGCTGCCGGCGAGCGCGCACCTCGGACGATCGACCCGAGCCTGATGGAGAAGGGTCCGCCGGCTGGATCGCCGGTCGAGCAGCAGAGCTCGCCCTTCACCCCGACGGCGCCGGGCGGAGAGGCTCAGCCGGGCGCAGCCAAGGCACCCACCGAAGCCCCTGCCGGAAACCAGTCGGGCGGCGTTCCGATCGCTCAGTAGGCTGATGGGGGATAGGGACTAGGG
>CBIGXQ010000037.1:0-18820 GCA_966193865.1 uncultured Sphingosinicella sp.
TGTGCGAGAACATGGAGCTGCTTCAGGAGCGTCCAGTTCGCGGGCAAGAGATTCGGGCTTGCGACGCGCCTTGGCGAGCAGAGTGCGCGCCTCGTCGACATGCATCGCCTCGATCATCCGGCCTTCGTGCCGCTCGGCGCCGCCTGTGGCGGCCTCGATCAGCCTGACTGCCCGGGCGAGTTCAGCCTCGGTCGGCGCGAAGGCGCGGTTCGCCGCTTCTATCTGGCTCGGATGGAGCACCGACTTGCCGTCAAAGCCGAAGGCACGGCCCTGGTCGCATTCGTCGACCAGCCCCGAATCCGCCTCAAGCCGGTTATAGACTCCGTCGAAAGCGGGCACTCCGGCCGCTCGGGCGGCAAGGACGATCCGCTGAAGCGCATAGATCAGGCCAGGGCGCCCCGGGTTGAACGGCACGCCGAGGCTTGCGGCGAGGTCGTTGGTGCCGGCGATCAGGCCGCGAGTCGCTGGAGCGATGGTCGCAGCGTCCACCACGGCGCGCGGGCTTTCGATCATTGCCAGGATCGGCTTGCCGGTCAGCCAGCCCGCGTCGGCGACCTGCTTGGCGCTTTCCGCCTTCGCCAGAACGACGAAGTCGGCCGAGGCGCGGCGAATGCAGACGACGTCCTGGCCGTAATAAGCGGTTCCGAACGGGTTGATCCGAATCGCCACCGGCCGGCCGCCGAAGCCGCTCGCGGCCGCGGCCAGAGCGGCTTCACGGGCGCTCGCCTTGTCCTCCTCGCGCACCGAATCCTCGAGGTCGAGGATGATCATGTCGGCGTCGAGCGTCGAGGCTTTCTCGATCGCCCGAGGGTTCGATGCCGGGAGGAACAGAAGCGAGCGGCACAGGCGAAGATCGGTCATTTCGGCCCTTCCGATTCTGCTTGGATGCGGAGACCTTTCCCTACATGATATTCACCTCCGCGGAGGGGAGGAAATCTCATGGGTCTCGGAATCGCCATCATCCTCGCATTCGTGCTCCTGTACCTGTTCGGGAGCGTGAAGATCGTTCGCCAAGGTTTTCAATACACGATAGAATATTTCGGCCGCTACACGACGACGGCGCGCCCTGGCCTCAATTTCTATCCCGTCTTCTTCTATCGTGTCGGCCGCAAGGTGAACATGATGGAGCAGGTTCTCGACATTCCCGGCCAGGAGATCATCACCAAGGACAATGCCATGGTCTCGACCGACGGCGTCGTCTTCTTCCAGGTGCTCGACGCCGCCAAGGCCGCTTACGAGGTCTCCGACCTCTATCTGTCGATCATGCAGCTCACCACCACCAACCTTCGAACCGTGATGGGATCGATGGATCTCGACGAGACCCTGTCCAAGCGCGACGAGATCAACGCCCGCCTTCTTTCCGTGGTCGACCAGGCCACCGAGAGCTGGGGCGTGAAGATCACCCGAGTCGAGATCAAGGACATCCGCCCGCCCGCGGACATCGTCAACGCGATGGGCCGGCAGATGAAGGCCGAGCGTGAGAAACGCGCCGTGATCCTCGAATCCGAAGGCAGCCGAGCCTCCGCCATTCTTCGCGCCGAAGGCGAGAAGCAGGCGCAGATCCTCGAAGCCGAGGGCCGGCGCGAGGCCGCCTTCCGGGACGCCGAAGCGCGCGAGCGAGAGGCCGAGGCCGAGGCGAAGGCGACCCAGATGGTGTCGGACGCGATCGCCGGCGGCAACGCCCAGGCGATCAACTATTTCATCGCTCAGAAATATGTCGAAGCCGTCTCCGCTTTCGCCCACTCGCCCAACGCGAAGACGATCCTGTTCCCGGTCGAGGCGACCCAGTTGATCGGCACCCTCGGCGGCATTGGCGAGCTCGCCCGTGAGGCCCTTGCGGGGCGTGAAGGCGAGCCGCAGTCGCTTCCGCGGCGCGGCCCGTTCGAAGGAGGCCAGGGGTGAGCCCGTTCGGAATAGACGATCATTGGTGGTGGCTGATCGCCGCGGCGCTGCTCGGCATCTTCGAGGTCTTCCTCCCCGGCATCTTCCTCGTCTGGATGGCCGCCGCGGCGGCGCTCACCGGGATCATCGCCGCCTTGCTGCCGATCTCTCTGCCCTTCCAGCTTGCCATCTTCGGCCTGCTGGCGATGGCGGCGGTGTTCGGCGGGCGGCGCCATTATGATCGCAATCCCGTCGAAAGCAGCGATCCGCGGCTCAACGACCGCATCGCAAGATTGGTCGGCCAGCAGGTGACGGTCATCGGTGCGATCGAACATGGCGAGGGCCGGGTGAAGGTCGGCGACAGCGTCTGGAGCGCCCGCGGCCCGAACGCGCCGGTCGGAAGCCGGATGACGATCACCGGCGCCGAGGGCGGATGCCTGCTGGTCGGCCCAGCCGCGGCGCTTCCGCCGGCCGACGATAAGCAAAGCGGCGAGCTGGCCTGAACGCGGGAGCCGGATTCCGGGCGCCGAGCTTCAGTTTCGCGAGGAACTCGTCGCGTGTGGCGGCGGAGCTCGTCCTCCCGGCCCGTCCCGATCAGGCTCCACCCATCCGAGCCGCGCCTCTTTCGAGAACAGCCGTTCCTGGCTGTACAGGTTCAAGGGCCAGTCTCTTCGCCCTTCGGGCGCCAGCAACAGCTGGTTGACCCGTTCCGCAAGCCCCTGCCCTTCGCTTCGCGCCAAGGCCGCCCGGACCGCCTGGATGGAGATCTGGGTGATCGTTTCGTGATAGCCTTCACTGTCGCTGTTCACTCCGCCGACGCTCTCGTTGAATCGGCGAATGAGAGCCGGAAGGTCGCGTTCGGCCAGAATGTCAGGCCGTTCGAGGATGATCCACGCGCAGGTGGCGAGATGCGCCTCGTGGGTCCAGGCGGCCCTCGGCAAAGTGCATTCGAGGAAGCCGAGACCGATCCGCCGGATCTCGCCATCGTCGGCCAAGAGGCGGGGTTCATGATCCATGACATGTCTCCAAAACGAAGGGAGCGCGCCGGCTCTCGCCGACGCGCTCCCGAAGAGCTTCACTGACAGAAAGGTCAGACGGCGGGGACGATCGCTTCCTGACGCGCTTGAACATCTTCCCCGGCCGAGCGCGGGGCGGCATCGAGCACGGCCCCGTCGACATGATCGGCGAACTTAGCGAAATTGTCGTTGAACAGCTTCACCAGCCTGGCGGCGGTGGCGTCATATTCGGCGCCGTCGGCCCAGGTGGCACGAGGATCGAGGATCTTCGAATCGACGCCGGGAACGCTGACCGGCACGTCGAAGCCGAACCAGGGATCCTTGCGGAACGAGACCGACTTGAGGCTGCCGTCGAGAGCAGCGTTCAGCAAGGCCCGGGTGACCTTGATCGGCATCCGGCTGCCGACGCCATATTTGCCGCCGGTCCAGCCGGTATTGACCAGCCAGCAATCGACTCCGCCCTTGGCGATCCGCTCCTTGAGGAGATTGCCGTAGACCGAGGGGTGACGAGGCATGAACGGCGCGCCGAAGCAGGTCGAGAAGGTGGCCTCCGGCTCGGTGACGCCGATCTCGGTGCCGGCGACCTTGGCGGTGTAGCCCGACAGGAAATGGTACATCGCCTGCTCGGGCGTCAGCCGGGCGATCGGCGGAAGCACGCCGAACGCGTCCGCGGTCAGGAAGATCACGTTGCGAGGAACCGGCCCCATATTCTCGGCGGAGGAATTGGGAATGAAATCGATCGGGTAGGCGCCGCGGGTATTCTCGGCGAGGCTGTTGTCGTCGAGATCGAGCTCGCGAGTGACCGGATCGATGACGACATTCTCGAGAACGGTGCCGAAGCGCTTTGTCGTCGCGTAGATCTCCGGCTCCGCCTCGGGCGAAAGCCGGATCATCTTCGCGTAGCAGCCGCCTTCGAAATTGAAGACGGCGGTGTCCGACCAGCCATGTTCGTCATCGCCGATGAGCGTTCGGCTGGCATCGGCGGAAAGGGTCGTCTTGCCGGTGCCCGACAGGCCGAAGAAGATCGCGGTGTCGCCGTTCGGGCCGATATTGGCGGAACAGTGCATCGGCATGACGCCCTGCGTCGGAAGCAGGTAGTTGAGGATTCCGAACACCGACTTCTTCATCTCGCCGGCATAAGCGGTGCCTCCGATCAGGATCATCCGCTCGGTCAGATTGACGGCGATGACGGTTTCCGAACGGGTGCCGTGACGGGCGGGATCGGCCCGGAAGCTCGGCAGATCGATGATCGTGAATTCGGGCTCGAAACCGGCCAGCTCGCCCGCTTCCGGGCGCACCAGCAAGGTGCGGATGAACAGATTGTGCCAGGCAAGCTCGTTGATCACCCGGACCCGGACCCGATATTCAGGCTGGGAGCCGCCATAGAGGTCGGAGACATAGAGCCGGTCCTTCGACGCCAATGCGGCGAGGAAATCCTCTTTCAGGGCGGCGAAATGATCGGGCGTGATGGCCTTGGCATTGTCCCACCAGATCGTGGACTCGGTCTCGGAGTCACGAACGGTGAATTTGTCGTTGGCGGAGCGGCCGGTATGCTTGCCGGTCTTGACGACGAGGGGACCATCCTTGGCCAGGACGCCTTCGCCGTTCGAGACGGCATGCTCGACCAGCGCCGGAGTGCCGAGATTCCAGTGAAGCTCGGCGGGCGTGTCGATGCCCTGATAAGACAGATTGAACGCCGGCACCCGGTCTGACACCTCGAATTCCCCTCGATGATCCAAAGAATGTACGCCCCGATCAGAGCGTTGCGATGTCCAGCGCCCATATCCGAGAGGCCGGTTCGCGTCAAAGGGTGGCGCCTCCCCGGCACCGAAGCTACACGAGCTTGGGGAAGGAGACGGGGCAAGATGTCGACGACGATCGCGCTTGTGGACGACGATCGCAATATCCTCACGTCGCTGTCGGTCGCGCTGCAGTCTGAGGGTTTCGTGACCCGCCTCTATTCGGACGGCGAAGCCGCCCTCAAGGCGCTCATCGACAATCCTCCCGACCTCGCCGTGCTCGACATCAAGATGCCCCGGATGGACGGGATGGAGCTGCTCAGGCGCCTCCGGGAACGAAGCGAGTTCCCGGTCATCTTCCTCACCTCGAAGGACGAGGAGCTCGACGAGGCGCTTGGCCTGGCGATGGGCGCCGACGATTATATCGCCAAGCCCTTCTCGCAACGCCTGCTCATCGCCCGAATCCGGGCCGTGCTCCGGCGCACCGAGATGAGGAGCCGCCCGATCGAGGAAGCCGAGGAGGCATCGGCCGAAGAGATCGTGCGCGGAAGGCTCGTCATGGATCCGGCCCGGCATCGGGTCCGCTGGGACGGCCGCGACGTCACCCTAACCGTGACCGAATTCATGATCCTGGAGGCGCTCGCCCAGAGGCCAGGGGTGGTCAAGTCGCGAAACCAGCTGATGGATATCGCCTATCAGGACGACATCTATGTCGATGACCGCACGATCGACAGCCACATCAAGCGGATGCGCCGGAAGTTCCGCCAGGTCGATGGCGAGTTCAAGGCGATCGAGACCCTCTACGGAGTCGGATACCGCTTTGGCGAGGAGTGACGATCGCGACCTTCGGCTGAGCTGGTCGAAGCGCCTGTCGCTTCGCCAGCGAATCCTCGCCGTGAACATCTTCGCGATCCTCATCCTGGCCGGGAGCCTCTTCTATCTCGACAGCTTCCGGGGACGGCTCACCCAGGCACGAATCGACCAGGCGCAGACCGAGGCGGTGATGATCTCGCACATGCTGTCGGCGCTCCCCGCTCGGGCCTGGCCCAACGCTCTCGTCCGCCTCGGCCAGGATTCGGGGACGAGGCTTCGAGTCTATGACCCGTCCGGCGCCAAGGTGACCGACAGCTGGAGCGGCAGCGCTCCCACCTACGAGCTTCGCAACCCTGCCGACGAGGCCTGGTACCGCGGAGTGGCCCGGGCGCTCGACAACGGCTTCGATGCCATCGTCGGAGCCAAGCGGCCGCCGGTGTTCCAGCCGCCCTCCCCCGACAGGGTTCAGGCCTGGCCCGAGGCGGCGGCGGCGCTCGCGACCGGAATACCGGTCACCGACGTGAGGCGGGCACCCGAAGGCACGCCCTTCATTTCGGCCGCCGTGCCGATCGCCGGGACCAATGACGGCGTGCTCCTTCTGACCGTCAACGCCCGCGACATCAGGCGGGTGGTCCGGGCGGAGCGTTTCGCCCTGATCCTGATCCTCGTCGCGACTATCCTCCTGTCGGTTCTGCTGTCGCGCTTTCTCGCCCGAACGATCGCCAATCCGCTTCGCCGGCTGGCCATCGCCGCCCACCGCGTAAGGCTCGGACGCGCCCGCGAAGTCGCCGTTCCCCTGCTTCCGGCCCGCCGCGACGAGATCGGTCTGCTGGCAAGGGCGCTCCACGACATGACCCAGAGCCTTCGTCAGCGAATCGACGCCACCGAAGCCTTCGCCGCGGACGTCACCCACGAATTGAAGAACCCGCTCGCCTCGCTCCGTTCCGCCGTCGATACTCTGGAGAAGGTCGAGGATCCGGCGCTTCGCCGGCAGATGCTCGACGTCGTCCGCGACGATGTCGCCCGCCTCGACCGGCTGGTGGTGGACATCGCCGAGGCATCCCGGCTCGACGCCGAGCTTTCCCGAGCCAGCTTCGAGTCCGTCGATATCGGCCAGCTCATCGAATCGATGATCTCGATGTGGGAGGAACGCAGCGACCGCCAGATCGCCTTCGCCCGGCCCCGGGCCGGGACAGCAGTGGTGATGGGGGTCGAATCGCGACTTGCCCGACTCATCGACAATCTCGTCGACAACGCCCTCTCCTTCTCGCCTCCCGGAGGAGTCGTCGAGATCCGCTCCGCCGGTATCGGCGATGAGGTCACGATCAGCGTCGAGGACGAGGGGCCGGGGATCAGGGCCGAGGATCGCGACTCGATCTTTAACCGCTTCCACAGCATTCGGCCCGAAGAGGATTTCGGACGCCATTCCGGTCTCGGACTCGCCATTGCCCGGGCAATAGCCGAGGGACATGGCGGACGAATCGAAGTGGAGGATCGCCCGGGTGGCCGCAGCGGCGCCCGATTCGTGGTCCATTTGCCAGGAGCCGGATCGTGACCCTGACCTCGCTTTCATCCGAGACCGTCCATGCCAGCGCCGTCGCGATCGGCGATCGCGCAATCCTCATCGGCGGCCGTTCGGGCCAGGGGAAATCCGATCTTGCGCTTCGGCTGATCGACAGGGGCGCTTTGCTCATCAGCGACGATTATACCTTCGTTCGCCGGGTGGATGGCCGGTTGCTGGCCTCGGCGCCGCCGACGATCGAGGGCAAGATCGAGGTTCGAGGGCTGGGAATATTGGAGCTCCCGACCGCTCGGGACATCGCCATCGCCTTGTTCGTCGACCTCGATCGCGAGCCTGAACGCCTGCCTGTCGGAGAAGACCGGCTTACCCTGGCTGGAGTGGCCTTGCCCGTGATCGGCCTCAGCGCCCTTGAGGCTTCGGCGCCGATCAAGGTAGAAGCCGCGCTCAAATTGATCGGACTCACCTTCTAAGTGGACCCCTCTGCCGCGCCGAAACGGATCCTGCTCGTCACCGGCATGTCGGGGGCCGGCAAGTCGACGGCGCTTCAGACCCTTGAGGATCTCGGCTGGGAGGCGGTCGACAACCTGCCGCTGTCGCTTCTGGTCCACCTTCTGAAAGCGCCGCCCTCGGCAGGGGCTGAGGGCGACAGGCCGCTGGCGATCGGAGTCGACAGCCGGACCCGCGGTTTCGACGCGGATCGGCTGGTCAAGCAGATCAAGCGGCTTTCCACCGACGGCGGCTATCCGATCGAGACCCTCTATCTGGAATGCGCCGGCCCCGAGCTCCTCAGGCGATTCTCGGAGACCAGGCGAAGGCACCCGCTCGCGCCGGACCGCCCGGCGATGGACGGGATCCTCGACGAACGCGAGATGATGGCGCCGCTGAAAAGATGGGCCGATCACGTCATCGACACGACCGAGACCGACGCCAACGGGCTGCGCAAGCAGATCAGGACCCGCTTCGGCGGGGACGAAGGCGGCATACCGACGCTGAGCATCATCTCGTTCGGCTTTTCCCGCGGCCTCCCGCGCAACGCCGACCTCGTCTTCGACATGCGCTATCTGCGCAATCCGCATTGGGTGAGGGAGCTTCGCGAGCTCACCGGCCAGGACGACGCCGTCGCCGCCCACATCGTCGAGGACGAATCCTATGAGGAGTCGCTGGCGAAGATCGAGGATCTGATCCTCACTCTGCTCCCGCGCTATCGGGCCGAAGGAAAGGCCTATATCTCGATCGGGTTCGGCTGTACCGGCGGCCGGCATCGCTCGGTCCATGTCGCCGAACGGGTCGCGGCGAGGTTGCGCGAGGCGGGCTTTTCGCCCACGGTGGAACATCGCGATCTCGCCACGCCGCCGAGAGACGGCATCGAGCGATCCGCAGGGGGACGTTCTGGAGCAGGGACCGCGCCGGACAGGGCTTCAAGGTGAAAAGATGATTGGCTTGGTACTGGTTACCCATGGCGGACTCGCGTCGGAGTTCATCGTCGCCATGGAACATGTCGTCGGTCCGCAGGAGCGGATCGAAGCGATCTGCATTGGCCCCGACGACGACATGGAAGGCCGCCGGGACGACATCGCCGCCGCTATTGCCAAGGTCGACGAGGGCGACGGAGTGATCATCCTGACCGATCTGTTCGGCGGAACCCCGTCCAATCTCGCCATCTCGCTGATGAAGTCGGACAAGATCGAGGTGATCGCCGGCGTGAACCTGCCGATGCTGATCAGGCTGGAGGGTGCGCGCAAGGCGATGGACGTTCGAGCCGCGGTGGCAGCGGCGCGCGAGGCGGGACGCAAATATATATCCGTCGCCTCCGAGATATTGGGTGAGACGGCTTCTTGATGAAGCTTAGCCGCACCGTCGAAGTCCGGAACAAGCGGGGGCTTCACGCCCGGGCAAGCGCCAAGTTCGTCACTCTCGCCTCGCAGATCGACGCCGCCGTCGAGGTCGAGAAGGATGGCACGAGCGTCTGCGGAACCTCGATCATGGGCCTGATGATGCTCGGCGCCGCGATGGGCGACACGATCACGATCAGCGCGACCGGCCTCGGCGCCGAGCTGGCGGTCGAGAAGCTTGCCGAGCTGGTCGAGGCGCGTTTCCACGAGGAAACCTGAGGATGGACTCGACGGCAGGAGGGCGCTGACGTGCCGCGTCAGATCACCGCTTTTTCCAATCCCCTCGTCAAGCAGGCGCGAGGCCTTCGCGAAAAGAAGAATCGCCGTCGCGAGGGTCTCTTCCTGGCCGAGGGGCTTCGGATCCTCACCGAGGCGCGCGAAGCCGGGACCCTGCCGGAGATGCTTTTCTACAGCGACTCGTCTCATCCGTTGCTTCGGGCCTTGATAGACGAGACCGAGCAATCGGGCGGAAGCGCGATCGAGACCGTTTCGGACATCCTTCACAAGATCTCCGGCAAGGAGAATCCCCAGACCGTGCTCGGAGTCTATCGGGCTCCAGACACCTCGCTCGATCAGATCGACCGGGCCGACTCGCCGCTCTGGATCGTCGCCCAGGCGCTTCGGGATCCCGGCAATATCGGCACCATCCTTCGCACTGGCGACGCGGTCGGCGCGGGCGGCCTTATCCTGATCGACGAATGCGCCGACCCGTTCTCGGTCGAATCGGTACGGGCCTCGATGGGGGCGCTGTTCACTCAAAGGATCGCGGCCGCGCGCTGGGACGAGTTCGTCGCCTGGCTTCGCGGCGGTGAAGGCCAGCTGATCGGCACCAGCCTCGACACCAGCACCGACTATCAATCGGTTCGCTACGAAAAGCCCGCCTTCATCCTCGTCGGCAACGAGCAAGCGGGCCTCCCGGAGGAATATGAGGCGGAGTGCGACCTTCTGGTGAAGATCCCGATGCTTGGGAAGGCGGACAGCCTCAACGCCGCGGTGGCGACGGCCGTCATCGCCTACGAGCTGGTCAATCAGTGGCGCAGGTGAAACAATTGGAACCCGCGACTCCCAAAACCTTTGTCGAGGTCATGAAACGCCACCCGAACCATATGCCCAAATGGCCCGCTTACGTACTCGCGGCCGGAGCCGCGGTTTGCGCACTCCCGGCGATAACGATGTCGCACCCCATCGGAGAAAGTTATAGCGCGCGTGGCCAGGAGCCCGGCTGGAACGTCACGATCGGCGGCGGAGAAATCCGCTATGTCGGTGATTATGGCGAGACCAGGATCATCCTGCCCCGGCCGGAGCCGGTTTCGACCTTCAACGGCCGGCGCTACACGACCGACCGGCTGGTCGTCGACGTCGCCTATGTGCGCTGCAACGATTCGATGAGCGGCCATGGCTATGAGCACAAGGTGATGGTCGTCGCCGACGGCAGCACATTTCGCGGCTGCGGCGGTGAACGCCGAACCGCCTGGGACGTCTAAAAGCGATCATTCCGCGGCTTCGGTGGCTTCTCCGGACACCAATTTGGCCAAGGTTCGAGGCGCGGTCTCGATAACCGGGAGCGGCTCGATCTCCTTGGCGCCGCTCGCCACCTCCAGAGTTTCGAAGCGCTTCGCCTGGGTCATTACCTGGCTCTCGAGGCTTCCGACGAAGGCATTGTAGGCGCTGTTCGCCAGTTCCAAGTTGCGGCCCATCCGCGCGACATGGCCGCCCATGGTTGCGAGCCGCGAGTGAAGATCCTTGCCCAGCCGGGCGATTTCGGCCGCCTCCTCGGCAAGCCGCTCCTGGCGCCAGACGCTGGCGACGGTCCGCGCGATGGCGACGAGATTGGTGGGCGTGGCGAGCAGGACACGCCGCTCGAACGACCATTCCCAAAGACGGTCATCCTGCTCGAGCGCGGCGGTGAGGAAATGCTCGCCCGGAATGTAGAGGATCACATAATCGGCGGCATCGCCGAACTGCTCCCAATAATTCTTCGACCCCAATTGCTGAGCATGGTTGCGGATCGCCGCGGCATGCTTCTGAAGGTGCGCCGTCCGAGCGGCCTCGTCCGGCTCCTCGCTTGCGTCGAGGAAGGCGTTGAGCGAGCATTTGGCATCGATGATCAGCTTACGGCCGCCCGGCAGCCGAACGACGACGTCGGGTCGAAGGCGCCCGTCGGCCGTGTCGACCGACACTTCCGTCTGGAAATCGGCATAAGGCGAGAGCCCCGCCTGCTCGAGCACGTTCTTGAGGCTTTGCTCGCCCCATCGGCCCCGCGCCTTCGGGCTTGAGCGAAGCGCGTTGACCAGTCTCGCAGTCTCGTCACGGACCTGGTTGTGGCCGGCATGAAGCAAAGTGACCGCTTCGCGGAGCGCCTCGTAGCTGCCGACCCTCTCCTTCTCCACCTTGGTCAGCCCTTCCTCGTAACGCTTCAACGTCGCTTCGACGGGCTGGAGAAGCGCCTTCAATTGAGCCTCGCTCTTCTCGCTGGCCTGGTTGAAGCGGGAATCGGCGCGTTCCAGGAACTGCTTCTGGGCCTCGCTCAGAAGCTTCGTGCCGACTTCGTGGAATTGCGCGGAAAGCGCTTCCTTCGCCTCAAGCAATTCGGCCATCCGGGCTTCGAAATTGCGGGCGTCGGCCTGGAGCGTCGCGAGATCGCGAACGCACTGGTCACGCTCCTTCATCACTTCGTCGAGCGAGACGCGAAGCCGATCGGCTTCCTTCCCGCGTTCCTCCGCGATCGCTCCCGCTCGGCTTCGCCCGATTTGCCAGCCGAGGGCGAGACCGATCGTCAAGGCCGCCAGGGCAGCCAATATCGCAAGGAACGGATCCATCTTTCACCCCACTAGAACGAAGCACGAACCTAGAGCAGCGCCGGCCATGGCTCAAGCGGCGTCGTGGAACCTGGAGGCTCCAAGCGTTGTTGACGGATCATGCCCCAATCCCGAGCCTTCCGGAGCCTCGCCGGCAGTGTCTTCATCGCGCTCGCGGCGGCCGGGTGCCAGAGCGAGCCGGCCACCGACACGCCCCGCGAAGCGGCCGGGCCGGCGGCGACGTCGAACGATATCGCTCCGCCGCCGCCGAAGGCCGACATGGAAGCTTCGCTGAACCTCGGTGCGGACCAGCCTTCGGCGCCGCGATTCGTCGGGCTCTGGGCAACCGAGGAAAATTTGTGCGAGTCGACGGCGTGGAGGTTCAGCGAACGCGAACTGCGGACTCCGGCGGGCTCCGTGTGCCAGTTTACCGAGGTCGAAGAGGTGCCCGGCGGCTACGACATAAAAGCCCGCTGCACCGCCGAAGGGCCGGAACAGGAAGACGTGCTAGAGATTCGCTTTGCCGAATCGGCCGGCGGGATGCTGTTCGAGTCGCAAAGCATCGCCGATGCCGGCTTGATCTCCTGCGACTAGAGCCTGATCGTTTGAGGAGGAAGCGCTACGCGCTTCAAGAGATCAAGGTCCAGCCGGCGGCAAGCCGGCTAGGCGGCCTTCTTGCCCTGTTCCCGGCGAAGCTTGGCGAGCTTTCGAAGCAGCATCTCGCGCTTCAGCCGCGACAGATGATCGATGAACAGGATGCCGTTCAGGTGATCCATCTCGTGCTGAAGGCAGGTGGCCAATAGCCCCTCGATCTCCCGCTCGTGGGCGGACCCATGCTCGTCCAGCCAGCGGGCGCGGATCCGATCGGGACGATCGACCTCCGCATACATTTCCGGGACCGACAGGCAGCCTTCATTATAGGGGACCTGCTGCGGCGAGGCCTCGAGGATCTCCGGATTGATGAAGATATGCGGATCGGGGATCGGCCGCCCCTCCTCGTCTTCCTCTTCCTGGAGATCGATGACGAGGATCCGCTTCGGAACGCCGACCTGGATCGCGGCAAGGCCGATCCCGGGGGCGGCGTACATCGTCTCGAACATATCGGACACGAGCGCGCGCACCTCGTCATCCACCTTCTCGACGGGGGTGGAAATCTGCCGCAGGCGCGGGTCCGGAACTTCGACGATGGGAAGGATGGCCATGGCCGGAAAATAGGGTGAAATGGCCGCGCCTTCAAGAATATCGGGCCCGAATCCGATGACGTCGGGGCCGGGAATCAACCGCCGGCCCGACTTACTGGACCGGTCGCCTCGCCCGAAGCGCCTGGGCGAGCGTGCCCTCGTCCAGATAATCGAGCTCGCCGCCGACCGGGAGGCCGTGCGCGAGCTGAGTGATCCGAACCGGAAAACGCTCGAGCCGTTCAGCGAGATAATGGGCCGTGGTCTGGCCTTCGAGGGTCGCGTTCATCGCCAGCACGACCTCGTCGATCCCGCCGGCGGCCACTCGCGAGACCAGCTTGTCGATTCCGAGATCCTCGGGCCGGACACCTTCGAGCGCGGACAGCCGGCCGCCAAGGACATGAAAGCGGCCGGGGAAGAGCCTGGAGCGGTCGAGCGCCCAAAGGTCGGACACCTCCTCGACGACACAGAGAAGCCGTGGATCGCGCCGACTGTCCGAGCAGATCGCGCAGGGATCCGAAGTGTCGACATTGCCGCAGACCGAGCAGACGGACAAAGTCTCGTTCACCCGCTCGAGCGCTCGGAGCAGGGGCGTCAGCGCCGTCTCCCTCTTCTTCATCAGGTGAAGCACCGCTCGGCGGGCCGAACGGGGGCCGAGCCCGGGAAGGCGCGCAAGCGCCTGGGTCAGGGCTTCGATCTCGGAAGAGGCCATGACGAGAGCGATAGGTTGAAGCGCCTTTGCTTGCCAAGCCGAATGTAGGGGATAGGGAAACAGCCATGCGCATCGCCTTCATGGGTACGCCCGAATTCGCCGTCCCGACGCTCGACATGCTGATTGCGGCCGGGCACGAAATTCCGGCCGTCTACACTCAGCCGCCCCGCCCCGCCGGACGCGGCAAGGCGCTGAGGCCTTCGCCGGTGCAGATTCGCGCCGAGGCGGCGGGGATCGCGGTCCGCACGCCCAAATCCCTTCGCGACGAGGCCGAGCAGGCCGCCTTCGCCGCCCTCGACCTCGATTTCGCCGTGGTCGCCGCCTACGGCCTCATCCTTCCCGAACCGATCCTGAGCGCGCCCGCCGGCGGCTGCCTCAATGTCCATGCCTCGCTTCTTCCGCGCTGGCGGGGAGCGGCGCCGATCCAGCGCGCCATCCTCGCCGGCGACGCTCGGACAGGAATCACGATCATGGAGATGGAGCGCGGGCTCGACACCGGGCCGATGATGGCGATGTGGCCGGCCTCGATCGAGCGGAAGACCGCCGGCGAGCTCACCGAGGAACTGGCGGGAATCGGCGCCTGGCTGCTCAAGCGGGTTCTGGAGGTCTGGCCCCAGGTCGGGCGAATGCCCCAGGACGATTCGAAGGCGACCTATGCGCCGAAGATCGGGAAGGAAGAAGCGAAGCTCGATTTCGCTGCGCCAGCGGAGCAGGTCGAGCGCCAGGTGCGCGCGTTCAATCCCGTCCCCGGCGCCTGGTTCGAACATGAGGGGGAACGGATCAAGATACTCTCCGCCGAGCTGTCCGAGCTCGGCGGAGAGCCCGGCACCGTCCTCGACCACGGGCTCACCATCGCCTGCGGCAAGGGATCGATCGTCCCGACCCAGGTCAAGCGGGCCGGCCGCGGCGCGATGCGGCCCGACGAGCTGTTGCGCGGCTTCGTCATCCCGGTCGGCTCCAGGCTCGGTGGATGACCCGGTTCCGCCTCACCGTCGAATATGACGGCCGGCCTTTCATGGGCTGGCAACGCCAGGCCCACGGCCCCTCGGTCCAGCAGGCGATCGAGGAGGCGATCGGCGCGATCACCCACGAACGCGTCACCCTCCACGCCGCCGGAAGGACCGATGCCGGAGTCCACGCCTTGGCGATGACCGCCCATGTTGAGATCGACCGGGCGATCACTCCTTTCCGGCTCGTCGACGGGATCAATGCCAAACTCCGGCCGAAGCCGGTGGCGATCCTCGCCGCGGAGATCGTGGCCGAGGATTTTCACGCTCGATTCAGCTGCATCGGCCGCCGCTATCTCTACCGGATCGTCAATCGGCGGGCGCCGCTCGCGCTCGATTCCGGCCGCGCCTGGCGGGTTCCGGTCGTTCTCCATGCCGACAGCATGCACCGCGCCGCCCAGCATCTCGTCGGGCGGCACGATTTCACCACCTTCCGATCGGCCCACTGCCAGTCGGAAAGCCCGGTGAAGACGCTCGATCGGCTGACCGTCCGCCGGCTGGGAGAGACGATTGAGATCGAGGCGGCCGCCCGATCCTTCCTTCACCACCAGGTGCGTTCGATGGTCGGATGCCTCGAGCTCGTCGGCCGTGGCAAGTGGAGCGAAAGGGACCTCAAGGCCGCGCTCGAAGCGAAGGATCGCGCCGCTCTCGGCTTCAACGCGCCGCCCGACGGCCTCTATTTTGTCGAGGCTGTCTATCCGCCGGACTGACCGCGCCCATCCCGAACAGGCGCTGGAGCGCCGTTTCGAGCATCAGCAGCTGCCAGAGCAGTGGGCCATGGTCACCGATGCCCCGGCGATGCTCCTCTGCAAGCCGAGCGATCGCCGAGCCGTTGAACCAGCCGAGTTCGGCCAAAGCGGAGCCGTGAGACAGGGCCACGGCCCGTTCCGCGAGCGGACCGCGAAACCAGGCACTGACCGGAACGTTCTGCTCGCCCCTCGGCCGGTGCAGGATCTCCTTCGGCAAGCGGGTCTTCAGGATCCGCTTCATGAGCCACGTGTCGGTTCCGCCGCGAAGCCGTAGCCAGGTCGGAAGTCCGGCGGCGAATTCGACGAGCCGGTGATCGAGCAAGGGGGTACGCGCCTGCAGGCCCACAGCCATGGTGGTGCGGTCGAGCCTGGTGAGCCCGGCGGCGGGAAGGTTGATCTTCAGGTCCACATATTGAGCGCTCGAGGCTGGATCGGCTGCGCGCGCCTGCTCGAAGGCCCGGACATAACGGTCCTCGACTCGATACCCCTGCAGCGCCCGGCGGAAATCGTCATTGCAGAGCGCCGACCGGACCGAAGGCGGCATCGCCGCCACCGAGGCGGCAAAAGCTTCGCCCGGAGCCATGCCCATGGCCTGAAGCGAGCCACGGACTCGGACCGCCTGCGCATTTCCCTGCCATTCGGGCAGGGCGCCTCCCGCCGACGCGGCCGCTCGACGGAGAGGCAAGGGCAGCAGGCGGCGAAGTCGCTCCTCGGCGGCGAATCGTCGGTAGCGTCCCTGGCCGGCGAGAGTCTCCGCGGCGCCGTCCCCGGTCAGGACGCTCTTTACTTGCCCGGCTGCCAGGGCGCTCAGTCGCAAGGCACCGAGCGCGGCCGGATCGGCGAACGGCTCGTCGAACGCCTCAGCGAGCGAGTCGATCATCGAGAGGTCGTCGGCGCCAACCTCGATCTCCCGATGACGGGCGATGAAATGCTCGGCGACGAGACTTGCGAAACGGCTTTCGTCATCCTCCGCCTCGTCGAAGCGGACCGAGCAGGTTTGCACGGCTTCGCGGCTCGTCTCTGCCATGAAGGCGACAATCGCCGAGCTCGCGACTCCGCCCGAAAGGAACACGCCCGCTGAACCTTCGGCCTCCACTCGAGAGCCGATCGCGGCACCGAGCCGCTCGGCGAGCTCATCCTCCAGCTGGCGTCTCGGCCGGCGCTCGCGGCGGCAGAAATCCAGCTCCCACCAGCCGGTCGGGGCCGGGACCGGCCGACCTCGGCGCAGGTGGAGAAAATGGCCTGCCGGAAGCTTGGCGACGCCGTCGACGAAGCCTGTATCGTCGGGAACGAAACCGAGGGCGAGATAATCCTCCACGGCCCTCGGATTGACGGACCGGCGGAGACGTGGATGGGCAAGGAGAGCCTTCAGCTCCGAGGCGAAGATCAGGGCGCCGTCGGACAGGAGGACGTGGAAGAGCGGCTTCACTCCCAGCCGGTCGCGGGCGAGAAACAGCGAATCCTTGTCCCCGTCGTACAGGGCGATGGCGAAGATGCCGTCGAGGCGAGCGAGACAGCCGCGGCCCCATTGTCGCCAGGCGGCGAGGAGGATCTCGGCATCGCCTTCGCCGCGGAAGGCGTGCCCCTTCGACTCGAGGTCGGATCTCAGCTCCCGGCCATTATAGATCTCGCCGTCGAAGCTCAGGGCTGTTCGACGATCGGCGGTCAGCATCGGCCGAGCGCCGGCCTCGGAGCGGTCGCCGAGGGAGAGACGGCGGTGACCGAGGCCGATGCCGGGCGCCGTCCAGATTCCGCTTCCGTCGGGGCCGCGATGGGCAAGGCGCTCGGTCATCGCCTCGATCCGCGCCGGATCCACGGGCTTGGGTATGTCGGGATGGAAGATCCCGGCGATTCCACCCATCGGCTAGATCTTCGAATGAGCCGCAAGCGCCGCCGGGGCGGACGCCGCCACGGCATCCGCGCGAGACCTGGAATATTGCCGCTTCACCCCTGCCGTTTCCCCGTGACCTTGGCGATTGGGTAGAAGCCGTCCGCTAGCCGCACCACCCCGTGCGAGGCGATCCGTTCCCTTCTCCCGTCCAGCGGCGGTTCGAACCTCCTGGGGCCGGTCCCGACGATCAGTCGGCGGCGCCGACCAGCCTTTCCAGGGCCTGGGATTGGGCAAGGAAGGCCTGGGGACTGGCCGAAAGTCCGTAGGCGCCGGCGAGGAAGATGGCGACGAGATCGCCCGGCTCTGCCTTTGGCATCATGACGTCATCGGCGAGCCGATCGAGCGGCGTGCAAAGGCAGCCGACGATGCTCACTTCCTCCTCTGGAGGGGAACCGAAACGGCCGGCGACGGCAACCGGGAAGTTGCGGCGAATGACCTGGCCGAAATTGCCGGAAGCGGCGAGCTGGTGATGCATCCCGCCGTCGACGATGAGGAAGGTCTTGCCGTGGCTTTCCTTGCGGTCGACGATCCGGGTCAGATAGACGCCCGCTTCACCGACGATCCAGCGGCCAAGCTCGATCGCGAACTGCGTGTCGGCAAGGATTTTTGGGCGATCGGCGAGCGACTCGGCAAGGGCAGCGCCCACCGCCTCGACGTCGAGCGGCTGCTCGCCATGGAAATAGGGGATCCCGAAACCGCCGCCGAGATTGACCAGGGGCGGAGCGGCTTCGGCCTGCTGAGCCAGCGACTCGGCGAGCTTCAGGCTGGCTTGCTGGGCCTCGATCAAGGCGGATGCCTCGAGCGCCTGCGAACCGGCGAAGATGTGGAAGCCCCGCCATTCGCCGCCGCCATCGATGATCCGCCTCACTGTCCCCGGCACTCGCGAAGAATCGATGCCGAAGGGTTTGGCGCCGCCGCCCATGCGCATCCCGGCGCCTTTGATCTCGAAATCGGGATTGACCCGGACAGCGAGCCTAGGCCGCTTTCCGGCCGCCGCCGCAAGCGAGAGCGCCCGCTCGACCTCGCCCTCCGACTCGCAATTGACGGTGATCCCATGGTCGATCGCGGCAGCGAGCTCGCGATCGCGCTTCCCCGGCCCGGCGAAGCTGATCCGCGCCGGATCGGCCCCGGCCGCAATGGCGAGCTCGAGCTCGCCGCCGGAGGCGACGTCGAGCCCGTCGACGTCACGGCCGATTCGCTCGAGCAACGGGGGAAAGGGGTTCGCCTTGACGGCGTAATGGAGATGAACGCCCGGAAAGGCGGAGCGGAAACGGCCGATCCGGCCCCGGACCAGACCGAGATCGTAGACGAAGAGCGGCGTATCGCCGGCCTCTTCCACGAGGTCGTCGGCTCGTCTGCCGCCGATCAGCAACATGAAGTCGTCGTCGGCGGCGAAGCCGGCCGGAATGGGGCCCATCGGCTTGCTCATGCCATCAGCTCGTTCTTCAGCCCGATCCGGTCAAGCTTGCCGTTGGGACCCCGCGGCAGAGCCTCTCTCCAGATGATCGGGCCCGGCTGCATGAAATTGGGAAGGTTGCGCTTGAGAAAGGCCCGAAGCTCCTCCTCCCGATCGCGCCGGTCCGGCCGGACCACGAGGGCGATCGCTTCGCCGAGCCGAGGGT
>CBIGXQ010000038.1:0-18758 GCA_966193865.1 uncultured Sphingosinicella sp.
TGCCCAACATCACGATCGGCCCGGCGGTGGTGAAGGCGCTCCGGCCCCACACCATGAAGCCGCTCGACGTCCATCTGATGATCTCGCCGGTCGATCCCTTCCTCGAAGCCTTCGCCGATGCGGGCGCCGACATCATCACCGTCCATCCCGAGGCGGGGCCGCATCTCCACCGCACCCTCCAGCGGATCCGCGCGCTCGGCAAGAAGGCCGGGGTCTCGCTCAATCCCGCGACTCCCGCCAAGGCGCTCGATTACGTGCTCGAGGAAGTCGATCTGGTCCTCGTCATGAGCGTCAATCCGGGCTTCGGCGGCCAGAGCTTCATCGACAGCCAGCTTCGCAAGATCGAGGCGATCAGAAAGCGCATCGACTCGATCGGAAAGACCATCGACCTCGAGGTGGACGGCGGCGTCGACCAGTCGAACTGCCGTCGGGTCATCGACGCCGGCGCCGATGCGCTCGTCGCCGGCACCGCCACCTTCCGCGGCGGCCCTGAGCGTTATGCCGACAATATCAGGGGGCTCCGGGGGCAATGAGCCTGCTCGAGCGGATCGAGCCGGGCGATCGCCTGGACGAGATCGGCCAGGGCAAGAGGCTGATCCGGGTGGGCGACGACCGCGGCCTGTCCTTGTTCGAGCGGCTCAATTACCGGCTTCATCGCCTGGCCTGGAAAACGCCGATCCACGCGCTCCGGCTTCGCGGCCGGGTACCGCTTCGCCTCACCGCCGTGCCCAAGGATCCGATCGCGGGCGACAAGGCGGCGGGCGAGGCTCTGCTTGCCGGACGATTCGTCCATGGCGGCACCGAGCTTCCCGTCGACAAGCTGGATTTCGCGACGATCGGGCTTCCCGGCGATTTCCACGCTTATCTTCACAGCTTCGCCTGGCTTCGCGATCTGGCCGCGGCGGCGACCCGCGAACGGGGCTCCAAGCTGGCCGAAGCGGTCACCCGCAAATGGCTCGCGACCCACGGCCAGCATGTCAGCGAGCCGGCCTGGCGAGCCGATCAATGGGGACGCCGGATCCTCTTCTGGACCGCTTATGCGCCCTACATCCTGTCGAGCCGGGACCTCGTCTACCGGTCGCTCGTCCTCAACATCCTCGCCCGCGGCGCCCGCCATATCGAGCGAAGCGCCGACAAGGCCCTTCCAGGGCTTCCAAGGATCGAGGCGTGGAGCGGAGTCATCGCCGCCGCCCTCATCGTCCAGGGCGGACCGGGGCGGCTGAAGTCCGGCGAGGCGGGTCTGATGAGGGCGCTGTCGGTCTCGCTCCACGACGACGGCGGTCTCGTCAGCCGGGTTCCAGGCGAGCAGCTTCTCCTCACCGAAACCCTGGCCCAGCTTCGCGCCGTCTATATCGCCGCCCGCCGCGACCTTCCGGAATGGCTGAGCGAGGCTCTTGCCGGCGCCGCTGGCGCACTGCTCGCGGTAACCCTCGGCGACGACGCCTTGTCGAGCTGGCAGGGCGGCCACATGACGAGCCGGCGCCGGGTGACGGCGGCGGTCGAAGGCGCCGGGATCGCGGTTCGGCCGCTCCGCCAGGCGCGCGGCTGGGGCTATCAGCGCGTCCAGTCCAAGACGAGCGTGCTGGTCCTGGACGCGGCGCCGCCGCCGCCGCCGAGAGCGCTCAACGGCGGCTGCGCGTCGACTCTCGCCTTCGAATTCAGCGACGGGCCGAACCGGCTCATCGTCAATTGCGGCGGAGTCGGCGAGGCGAAGGGCGCCATCCCCGCTGATCTGGTCCACGCGCTTCGGACCACCGCCGCCCACTCCACTTTGACACTCGGCGACCGAAACTCGACGGCGATCCACCAGGATGGGTCGCTCGGCAAGGGCGTCGCCGAAGTCGAATTGTCGCGCGACGAGACGGCGGGGATCTGCCGGATCGAGGCCAGCCATGACGGCTATGCCCGGCGCTTCGGCCTGATCCACGAACGGCGGCTGGTGCTTTCGCCGGACGGGCGCCAGCTCGACGGCGAGGACCGGCTCATCGTCGCCGGCAAGAGGCGCCGCCCGCAAATTGTCCCGTTCGCGGTCCGATTCCATCTCGCGCCTTCGGTCGAGGTGACGGCCACGGCCGACGGCCAGGGCGCGCTGCTCCGGATCCGGGGCGCCACGGTCTGGAAGTTCCGCTGCCGCGGCGGCCAGCTCGCGGTCGAGGACAGCCTCTGGGTGGACGGGCAGGCGCGGCCCAATTCGACCCTCCAGCTCGTCGTCGCCGGCGAGAGCCCAGCCGAGGGCATGACCATTTCCTGGGAGCTCAAGCGAGCTTCCTGACCCACTGATCGAGGTATTGTGATGTCCGACGTGAAGATCAGCCGCGCCCTGCTGTCCGTTTCGGACAAGACCGGTCTTGCCGAGCTTGGCCAGGCGCTTGCCCGCCACGGAGTCGAGCTCGTCTCGACCGGCGGCACCGCGAAGGCGCTTCGCGACATCGGGCTCGAGGTTCGCGACATTTCCGACCTGACCGGATTTCCGGAGATGATGGACGGGCGGGTCAAGACCCTCCACCCGAAGGTCCATGGCGGCCTCCTCGCCGTCCGCGACGATCCGGCCCATGCCGAAGCGATGACCGCCCATGGCATCGGCGCGATCGACCTCGTCGTCGTCAACCTCTACCCCTTCGCCCAGACCGTCGCCTGCGGCGCGGGCCGCGACGAGGTGATCGAGAATATCGACATTGGCGGGCCTTCGATGGTCCGATCGGCGGCGAAGAACCATGCCTATGTCGCGATCGTGACCGACCCGGCCGATTATGGCGAGCTGATCGAGGCTCTGGACGGCGCCGGCGGCATGACGTCGCTGGATCTTCGCAGGAGGCTCGCCGCCAAGGCCTTCGCCGCCACCGCCGCTTATGATGCGATGATCGCCTCCTGGTTCGCCTTCGCCGACCAGGGCCAGCTCTTCCCGGACACGCTGCCGGTGACGATGCGCAAGAGCGAGATCCTCCGCTACGGCGAAAATCCGCACCAGCAGGCGGCGCTCTATCTGCCCAACGGCCCTCATGGCCGCGGAATCGCCCAGGCCGAGCAGGTCCAGGGCAAGGCACTGAGCTACAATAATTACAACGACTCCGACGCCGCCTTGGAGCTGGTGACGGAGTTCCGCGATTCAGGCCCCGCCTGCGTCATCGTCAAGCATGCCAATCCCTCCGGAGTCGCGCTCGGATCGACCCTGGTCGAAGCCTATCAGGAGGCCTTCGCCTGCGACACCGTCTCGGCGTTCGGCGGGATCATCGCGGTCAACGCCGCCCTCACCGCCGAAGCGGCCGAAGCGATGACCCGGATCTTCACCGAGGTCGTCATCGCGCCCGCCGCCGACGAGGCGGCGCTCGAGATCTTCGCTCGGAAGAAGAACCTCCGGCTGCTCCTCACCGGAACGCTCGGCGATCCGGCTCGAGCCGGGCTGGCGCTGAAATCGATCGCCGGCGGCTATCTGCTCCAGTCGCGCGACAATGGCCGGATCGCCCGCGACGATCTCAAGGTCGTCACCAGGCGCGCCCCGACCGAGCAGGAGCTGGCCGACTGCCTGTTCGCCTGGACCGTCGCCAAGCACGTCAAGTCGAACGCCATCGTCTATGCCAGAGGCGGCACCACTTCCGGCATCGGCGCGGGCCAGATGAACCGTCTCGAATCCGCCCGGATCGCCGCCTGGAAGGCGCGCGACGCGGCCGAGAAAGCGGGCTGGGACGAGCCTCGGACGATCGGCTCGGCGGTCGCCTCGGACGCCTTCTTCCCGTTCGCCGACGGCCTTCTCGCCGCGGTCGAGGCTGGAGCGACGGCGGTGATCCAGCCGGGCGGATCGATCCGCGACGAGGAGGTGATCGCCGCGGCCGACGAGGCCGGGCTGGCGATGGTCTTCACCGGGATGCGCCACTTCCGTCACTAGGTTTCTCGTCGCGCGTCCGGCAGGCCTTTCGAGACCCGTTCGCTATGATCAGGGGCTGGCGGTACCCGGCGGCGGCAGCGTCGGCTCTTCCGCGCCCTGCTTGCGGAACAGGGCCCGGTCCTCGTGGGTGAATCCGCGCTTCCAGACGACGAAGAAGAAGGCGAGCAGGATGGCCGGGATTCCGATCGTCAGCTCGATCCACTCGAAGCGCTGGGGAAGCAAGGTGAAGCCGGCGCCGACCGCGACCGCCGCCGCCGCCGCCCAGATCAGCGACCAGCGCCAGCCCTGGACCGGAGCATCGAGCAGCCGGCAGAGGAGCCGCGCCTTCAGAACCGAGGCAAGGCCGAGCGCCAGGGCTAGAGCGACCGCCGCGCCGGCCGCCTGATAGGCCTGGGGCCAGTCGAGCGCCCGCATCGCGAGCAGGAAGGAGACCGTGATCACCGCCTGGATGCCGATCATCAGCAGCGAGATGAGCAAATTGCGGTGCCTCGCGACATAGACGAGGGCCGCTTCCGACACGGCGGCGGTCGCGGCGATCACCTCCGCGGCGAGAAGGAACGCAAGAGCGGCGGTGCCGCCGATGAATTCCGGCCCGACCATCCCCATCACCGCCTCGCCGGGAATGCCCAGAGCGAGGCCGATGCCGGCCTGGGCGGCGATGATCCAGAAGCCGACCTGCCTCACCTGCCGGGCCACTGCCGCCCGGTCCCCTTCGGCCAGCTTCTGGGTGATGACGGGCGCTAGGATCGGGTCGAAGCTGGTCTTGAGCTTCTGCGGCAGCGAAGCGACCTGCTGGGCGACATAATAGACGCCGACATAATAAGGGGCGACGAACAGGCCGAGGATGGCGATGTCGAGCCGGCGGGAGCCCCATTCGATCGCGTCCGCCGCCGCCAGCGGCACGTTCTGCCGGGCGACCGACATCATCTCGGTCGGATTGGGTTTCCATCCGTGCGGCAGGCCATAGCTCGAGTAGAGCCGCCAGAAGGCCATGGCGAGGCCGGCGACGACCGAGATCACATAAGCGATGATCAACCCGTCTCGGGAGGAGAGGAAGATGAGGATCCCGGCGGCGATGCTGATCGTCCACGGCTCGACGATCGCCCGGACATGAACGGTCGAGGCGACGTCATGGCGGTAGGCGAGCGCGGCGAGGGCGACGTCGGCGCCGGCGATTCCGAAGATGACCAGAGGCAATAGCCAGTCGGCGCCGTAAATGTCGCCGGCAGGGAACATCGCCTGCGGGAAGATCATCAGCACCGTGCTCGCCACCGCCGAGGCGATGAAGGCGGCGAGAAGGCCGTCCCAGACGATGCAGACATGCGGCCGGTCCGACTTGGCGAGCTGCTGGGCGAGGCCCCGCTTCATGCCGAGAGTCGCGAGCTGGGCGGCGAGCTCGATGACGATCACCGCATAAGCGAATCGGCCGAGCAGCTCGGGTCCGTAGAATCGGCCGGCGATGAACAGGAAGGGGAGCCGGGCCGCGAGGCGAAGGGCGAAGCCGAACAGATTGGTTCGCCCGCCCTTGGCGAGGGCGGCGATGTCGTCGCTGGCGCCGGGCGCCGGCTCGGTCAATGCGCGGCGCCCCAATTGGCGCCGGTCCCGATCTCGACCCCGAGCGGCACGCTGAGGGTGATCGCCGGCTCGGCCGCACTCGCCATCACCCGGCGGATCACCGCCGAGGTCGGCTCGACCTCGTCTTCGGGAACCTCGAACACCAGCTCGTCATGGACCTGCATCAGCATCCGGACCCGGCTCAGCCCTTCGGCCTCGAGCGCAGGGTAGATCCGCGCCATGGCGCGCTTGATGATGTCGGCGCTGGTCCCCTGGATCGGCGCGTTGATCGCCGCCCGCTCGGCGCCCTGCCGCTCGTGCTGGACCTTCGACTTGATCCTCGGGAAATGGGTCTTGCGGCCGAACAAGGTGGTCGTGAACTCGGTCTCGCGCGCCCTGGTGAGAGTCTCGCCGATATAGTTTCGGATTCCCGGGAATCGCTCGAAATAGCGGTCGATGATCGCCTGCGCCTCGTCGGCCGTCACCCCGAGCCGCCCGGCGAGTCCCCAGCGGGAAATGCCGTAGAGGATGGCGAAGTTGATCGTCTTGGCGGAGGCGCGCGTGTCCCGGTTCACCTCGCCGAACAGCTCGCCGGCGGTCATGTTGTGGATGTCCGCGCCCTCGGCGAAGGCGGAGCGGAGCTGGGGCACGTCGCAGATATGGGCGGCGAGGCGGAGCTCGATCTGGCTGTAATCGGCGGAAAGGACGACGAAGCCGGGCTCGGCGATGAACGCGTCGCGGATTCGCCGGCCGATCTCGGTCCGGATCGGGATGTTCATGAGATTGGGGTCGGTGGAGGCGAGCCGGCCGGTCTGGGCGCCGGACAGGCTGTAGCTGGTATGGACCCGGCCGGTGTCGCGGTTGATCTGTTCCTGGAGCGCGTCGGTATAGGTCGACTTGAGCTTGGTCAGCTGCCGCCAGTCGAGAACCAGCTGGGCGATCGGCACCCCTTCGCGGGCGAGCCGCTCGAGCTCGGTGACGTCGGTCGACCAGGTCCCCGACTTGCCCTTGCGCCCGCCCTGGAGCCCCATCCTGTTGAACAAGATGTCGCCGAGCTGCTGCGGGCTACCGATCGTGAACTTGCAGCCCGCTTCGCCGCAGACCCGCTCCTCGAGCTCGGCGATCTGGGCGTTGAACTCGGCCGAGAGCGATTTCAGCACCTCGCGGTCGACCTTGACCCCGTCCCGTTCCATCCGCCCGATCACCGCCACCATCGGCCGGTCGACCAGCTCGTAGACCCGGGTCACCCGTTCGAACGGAAGCCGGGTCTTGAATCGCATCCACAGGCGGAGGGCGACGTCGGCATCCTCGGCGGCATATTCGGTCGCCTTGTCGACCGGCACCTTGTCGAAGCTGATCTGCTTCTGGCCGGTCCCGCACAGCTCCTTGTAGGCGATGCAGACATGGTCGAGATGCTTCTTCGCCAGATCGTCGAGCGAGTGGCTGGCAAGGCCGCCGGCATCGAGGTTGAAGCTCATGACGAGCGTGTCGTCATAGGGCGCGACGCTGATTCCGCGGCGGTTGAAGACAACCCAGTCGAATTTGAGGTTGTGGCCGATCTTCAGGATCGCCGGATCCTCGAGCAAGGGCTTCAGCCGCTCGAGCACCAGCTCGGCGGCAAGCTGCTCCGGCCGTTCCGCGAACATGTCGTCGCCGCCATGCTCGAGGGGAATGTAGCAGGCCCGGTTGCAGTCCGTGGCGAGGCTGATCCCGACCAGCTTGGCGGTGACGCAGTCCCGCCCGTTGGTCTCGGTGTCGATCGCCACCAGGCCCTTCTTGTAGATCGCCTCGATCCAGTGTTCGAGCGCGGCTTCGTCGGTCACCGTCTCGTAGAGAGAGCGGTCGATCTTCGGCTCGGGCCGGACCTCGGCCTGGGTCGGCGTTCGTGACGGCGCCGGCGCCGAAGCCTGCGATCGGGCGCCCAGCCTCGCGAGCAAGGTGCGGAAGCCGTGATGGTCGAGGAACTCGCGAAGCGGCTCTTCGGGGATTCCCTTCATCGCCAGCGAGTCGAGCGGCTCCGGGAGCGGCGCGTCGCAGACCAGCCGGACCAGCTCGCGCGACATCCGCGCCGCGTCGGCATGCTCGATCAGATTCTGCTTGAGCTTCGGCTTGGTGATCTCGTCGACATGGGCGATGACGTTCTCGACGTCGCCATAAAGCTGGATCAGCTGCGAAGCCGTCTTCGGGCCCACTCCGGGGACTCCGGGGATGTTGTCGACGCTGTCGCCCATCAGCGCCAGCACCTCGCCCAGCTGTTCGGGCGGAACCCCGAACTTCTCGATCACATAGTCGCGTCCGATGCGCCGGTCGTTCATCGTGTCGAGCATGTCGATGCCCGGCTCGATCAGCTGCATCAGATCCTTGTCGGAGCTGACGATGGTGACCTTCCAGCCCTGGTCGAGCGCCGCCTTGGAATAACAGGCGATGATGTCGTCCGCCTCGAGCCCGGCTTCCTCGATACATGGGATCGAAAAGGCCCTGGTCGCGTCCCGGATCAGCGGAAATTGGGGCACCAGCTCCGGCGGCGCCGGAGGCCGCTGCGCCTTGTAGCCTTCGTACATGGCGTTTCGGAACGTGGTCTCCGACGCGTCGAGGATGACGGCAAGGTGGGTCGGCCCTTCGGACTTGCCGAGATCCTCGGCCAGCTTCCAGAGCATCGTCGTGTAGCCGTAGACCGCGCCGACATTGAGGCCGTGCTTGTTGGTGAGCGGCGGCAGCCGATGGAAGGCGCGGAAAATGTAGCTCGAGCCGTCGACGAGATAGAGATGGGGGGAGGGCATGGAAAGCATCTAGACCAAGGGCGTTCAGGTGCAAACCGTTCGCGCAGGTAAGGCTGTGTTCAACCAGGGGAAGCTAGGTGCCCGGTATGAACCGACGCAGATTCCTCATCTCGGCCGTCGCTCTCGGCCTGTTCGGCTGCACCCCGTCGGCGACCGAGGCGGCGCCGTTCCAGCCGACCCGCTTCTCGGTCCAGGTCCAGGGCTCCGGCCCTGACGTCATCCTCATTCCCGGGCTCACCGCCGGCCGCGACGTCTGGCAGGCGACCGCCCGCGCCGTCCCCGGCTATCGCTATCATCTCATCCAGGTGTCCGGCTTCGCCGGCGAGCCGGTGCGCGGCAATGCCCAGGGCGCTGTGGTGACTCCGCTGGCGGACGAGATCGCCCGCTACATCGTCGACCGCCGGCTCGAGCGGCCCGCCATCGTCGGCCATTCGATGGGCGGAACGGTGGCGATGCTGATCGGGGCCCGGCGGCCCGATCTGGCCGGCCGGATCATGGTCGTCGACATGCTTCCCCAGCCCGCCGGGCTGGTCGGCGGAACCGCCGCCGATCTCGGGCCGCTGGCCGACAGCCTGAGCGGAATGCTCGATACCGAAGGGGGCCGAGCCTTGTTCGGCTCGCTGCTCAGCTCGTTCAGTCCGCCGGACCGGGCGAATCGGAGGAGCGATCCCGACGTCGTCGGGCGGGCGATGCAGGAATTGGCGCGGATCGATCTGAGCGACGATCTTAGGCGGATCAGGACCCCGTTGACGGTGGTCTACGCCTCGCCCGATTCACGGGCCCGGGCTTCGGTCGATCGCAATTATGCCGGCGCCTATGCGGCGAAGCCGGGCACGAGGCTGGTTCGGATCGACAATAGCGGACATATGGTGATGCTCGATCAGCCGGTCCGCTTCCGGCAGGCGCTGAGCGACTTCCTCAGGCGCTGACCTGGCGTTTCAGCGCGCCTCGGCGACGAAGGCGGTGACGAAATAGATCAGGAGCATGACCGGTCCGAGCGCGAACAGGGTCAGAGCGACCGCGCCGAGCCGGATGAGGAGCGGGTCCCAGCCCGTGCTCCGAGCCAGCCCGGAGCAGACCCCGAGGATCTTGGCTTCCTGTTTGTCGAGAGCGTAGCGGCTGTTCATCGTCTTGGATCCCGTTTGCTGGATGTGGAAGGTCGGCGGTCCGACCCGGCCGGCCCCTGCAGATCAGGGGCCAGACCCTGCGATGCAGGGTTCAGATGACCGGGACCGGACCGACGGCGGCGGAAATGAACAGGCTGCTGGCGACGACCGCGCCGACGATCGAAAGAGCGAGCTGCTGAAGGCTGATGTAGGACAAAGTCATTTTCTGTCTCCCTGAACCTGGCCTCGGGACCATCCGTCGGCCACGGCCGGGATTTTGCAGGGAGCGTGCCAATTGGGAGAAACGGCAGAAATCCGCCATTTCCTCGACCGAAGGTCACAAAGGGCGAAATCGCCGCCGCCAATTCCCGGCGCAAATTCCCAAGACTTGGGGCGTTTTCGGCGGAAATGCGGGCTTAGCGGGGGCGCCGCTCCAAATGGAGATAGGTGGGGTCGAAGTCCGACACGGCCTGAAGTCCTTCCCAGTCGTGAATCTCGACCCGCCCGCCGCGGAAGGTCAGCAATTTGCGCTCGCGCAACTGGCGAAGCATCCGGTTGACGTGGATCGCGGTGAGACCGGTGGCGTCGGCGAGGTCGAGCTGGGTGAGCGGGAAGGCGAAGCTCCGGTTCTCGGCGAGGCCGATTACCTCCAGCCTCATGCATAGCTCGCAGAGCAGATGTCCGATCCGGGCCAGAGCCGGCCGGCGTCCCATCGACAGGATCTGCTCGCGCTGGATCGACGCGTCCATCAGCGTCGACAGCCACAGCATCCGCGACAGATGAGGCTCCTCGGCCGTGATCCGGGCCAGCGCCTCGTGCGGGACGAAGGCGACCGTCACCGCGGTCAGGGCGCCGACATTATGATCCAGCCGCTTGAGCAGGAAGCCGTGCAGGTCGACGAAATCTCCGGCGACATGGACCTCCATGATCTGGCGCTGGCCATCGGCCAGGTCCCGGTAGCGGCCGATCAGGCCTTCGACCAGCAAGGTGCTCTGAGTGACGGTCTCGCCGGTCCGGACCAGCGTCTTCGCGGCCGGGAATTTCTGGATCTGGCCGATGGCCGACCGAAGCACTTCGGCCTCCCGGTCGCTGACTTCGTCGCGCAGCCGAAGCTTCTTCACCAGGTCCGCGACCGGATCCTTAGCGCCCATGACGGTTCTCCCTCGTCACGCCGGCGCGCTCGAGTTCCGATCCGAGCCGTCCCGTCAGCCACAGCGCCCACATCCTGAAATCGGCGGCGAGCGACCATAAGGGATAAGTGAAGGTGGCCGGGCGGTTGCGTTCGATCGCGGCATGAGCGGCCCAGGCGAAGCCATAGCCGGCGATCGGAATCGCGGCGAGCAGCGCCCAGCGGCCGCTTAGCGCAGCACCGAGGATGAGAAGGACGACCAGACTGGTGCCGGCATGATGGAGCGCGCGGGTCCCGGCCCTTTTATGCTCGCGCAGGTAGAAGGGCCAGAATTCGGCGAAGCTCCGAAGCTCAGGCATCGGCGATCAGCGGCCTCGCCAGATTGCGCTTCGCCATATGGGTGGCGAGCAGCCCGCCGAGGACGGGGACGATGACGGCCGCGAGCTGCATCCATTCCGGATGCGGGAACATGATGATGTTCGAGATGGAGACGCAGGCCACCAAAGCAGCGATGACCCAGCCGGTCCACAGGCGGCGGCTGATATGGGCGGCGGTCAGGGCGCCGATGAAGGCGCCGCCGAGCCAGGCGGCGGCAATGAAGGCCAGGGCGCCGGTCGGCATCGACTGGATCAGCGCGCCTTCGCTCTCGAGGCTCTCGAACCCGCTCTCCGCCGGCAGCGGGTAGACCTGAAGCCCGACCAGCCAGATCACGTAAATCGCCGCCAGTGCCACGACCAGGCCGACGGCAAGCCCTGCGACGATCTTGAGCATGTTTCCCCCTTGGTCCTGAACGCCTGCGCTATAGCATGGAAAGGCCGCCGGGTAAGTGCCGGCAGCCTTCGCTCCGGTCATCGCCGTCTCAGCTGCCGACGATCGTGCCGCCGTTGGGATGGAGCACCTGCCCGGACATGTAGCGCGAATCCTCGCAGGCGAGGAAAAGGAAGCTCGGCGCCACCTCGTTCGGCTGGCCAGCCCGGCCCATCGGCGTGTCCTTGCCGAATTCCGGGATCTTCTCCTTCGGCTGGCCTCCGAACGGATTGAGCGGGGTCCAGATCGGCCCCGGGGCGACCGCATTGACCCGGATCCCGTCGCCGACGAGATTTTCCGAAAGCGACCGCGTGAAGGCAGTGATCGCGCCCTTGGTGGCGCTGTAATCGAGAAGTAGCTTCGATCCCTTGTACATCGTCACCGACGTGCAGTTGATGATCGCCGAGCCGTGCTTGAGGTGGGGGCGCGCCGCCTGGGTCAGGAAGAACATGCTGAAGATGTTGGTCTGGAACGTCCGCTTCAGCTGCTGTTCCGAGATTTCGCGAATATCCTCGTCCCAATGCTGCTCGCCCGCATTGTTGACGAGGATGTCGAGACGGCCGAGCTTGTCGACCGTCTCCGCGACGACCTTGTCGCAAAAGGCCTTGTCGCCAAGGTCGCCGGCGATCGTGATCGCCCGCCGTCCCTCTTTCTCGACGATCGACTTCGTCTTCGCGGCGTCGTCATGCTCGCACAGATAGACGATGGCGATGTCGGCGCCCTCGCGGGCGAACAAGGCGGCGACCGCTCGGCCGATTCCGCTGTCGCCGCCGGTGACGATCGCGACCTTGTCCTGGAGCCGGCCCGATCCGGGATAGAAAGGCGTCCAGTCCGGCTTCGGCTCGAGCTCGCTTTCATGGCCGGGAAGCTCGTCCTCATGGACCATCGAGATCGTGTCGCCGTCCTCGGTCACGTCCCTATTCCTTCGCCGCCACGCCCGCGCCCTCCTCACCGAACGCCTCGAGGGCATTCTCGTCGCGCTGAGCCTCCTCTTCGGGCGAAACCGGGTCCTTCTTGCCCTTGTCTGTGGCGCCAAGCCGGTTCGAGTTGCGGCTTCCGTCGCCGGGATCCTCGGACATCAGATTGTTCTGGTTCTGGGTAAGCTGCCTGTCGCGGTGTCGGTTCTGAGCCACGGCGATTCCTTCCATGCTTCGTCGAACAACAGAACCGCTATGTCGAAAAGCCGTTCCGATCTGCTATCGGCCCCACCAGCGTCCGATCCCTGCCCGGGCCTGATCCGGCCTCGCGGCGGCAGCACGCGGGGGCGCGGTCGCAATCCTTTCCTGGAGGCTTTCATGCCCTTTCGCCGTGCCCCTTCGCTCCTTCTGACCTCCATCGCCCTGTCGGCGGCGGCCCCGGCTTTCGCCCAGACCCCGCCTGCTTCGGCCGAACCGGAGGAAGACGCTCCGCCGCCGGTCGCGGCCGAGGCGCCGACCCAGCAAGGCGGGCGAAGCTACACGCCGGCGGATTTCGCCCGCTTCGCGCCCCGCAACGCGTTCGACATGCTGAGCCAGGTGCCGGGATTTTCGATCGAGACCGCCGATACCGACGTTCGCGGCCTCGGCCAGGCGAGCGGCAACGTGCTCATCAACGGCGAGCGCTGGTCGGGCAAGTCGACCGACATCGCCACCGAGTTGCGGCGGATCAGCGCCGCCAGCGTGATCCGGATCGACATCGTCGACGCGGCCACCCTCGAAGTCCCTGGCCTGTCCGGCCAGGTCGCCAATATCGTCACCGCGTCGCGCGGCCTTTCGGGCAATTTCGCCTGGCGGCCTCAGATCCGCGCGCGCCGGACCGAAGCGCGATTGTTCAACGGCGAGGCTTCGATCAGCGGAGCGCTCGGCGGCACTGATTTCACCCTCAGCTTCGCCAATGACAGCTACCGCAACGGCAATGCCGGCCCGGAAATCGTCTTCACCCCCGCCGGCGACATCCTCGATCGGCGCGACGAGGTGCTCTACGTCTATGGCGACCGGCCGCGGCTCAGCGGCACGATAAGACGCAATTTCGGCGACGGCTCGGTGCTCAACGCCAATGCCGCCTTCGGCCTCCTCATCAACGACGTCGAGGAGATCTCGCTCCGCTCCGGCCCCGGCCAGCCCGATCGCGAGCGGCGGGTGCAGGAGCGGGAACGCGAGCATAATTACGAGCTCGGCGGCGATTATGAGTTCGGACTCGGCGATGGCCGGCTCAAGCTGATCGGCCTGCGCCGATTCGAGCATAGCCCGTTCCGCCAGACCCTGGTCCAGACCTTCGCCGACGATCGGCCGGTGGAAGGTCAGCGCTTCACTCAGGTGGCGGACGAGACCGAGACGATCGGCCGGGGCGAATATCGATGGAATGCCGGCGGCGCCGACTGGCAGGTCTCGCTCGAAGGCGCACTCAACCGGCTCGACATCGAAAACGCTTTGTTCAACCGCAACTCGGCCGGCATATTCGTGCCGGTTCCCTTCCCCAACGCGGCGGCGACCGTTCAGGAGCGGCGCGCGGAAGCGGCCCTCACCTATGGCCGGCCGCTCTCCTCGGAGCTCAGCCTCCAGGCCTCGGTCGCGGCCGAATATTCGCAGATCAGCCAGGACGGCGCCGGCGGAATCACCCGCACCTTCTATCGGCCCAAGGGTTTCCTCAACCTCGCCTGGCGGCCGGAGCCCGGGCTCGACATCAGCGCCCGGATCGAGCGCCAGGTCGGGCAGCTCAATTTCTTCGATTTCGTCGCTTCCGCCAATGTCAGCGGCGGGACCACGAACGCCGGCAACGCCAATCTCGTCCCGCCGCAAAGCTGGAACGGGCAGCTTCAGGCGACCCGAAGCCTCGGCGCCTGGGGAACCGCGACGGCCCGGCTCTACGGCCGGTTGATCAGCGATATCGTCGACATCATCCCGGTCGGCACGAACGGCCAGTCACCGGGTAATCTCGACGGCACCGCCACCATCTACGGTCTGCAATGGACCAGCACGTTCAACTTCGACCCGATCGGCTGGCGCGGCGCCAAGCTTGACCTTGACCTCCAGTTCCAGCGAACGGCGCTGGACGATCCGCTGACCGGGGAGCGCCGACCGATCAACGAGAATCTGACCCGCCGGATCGCCGCCAATCTGCGCCACGACATTCCCGGCAGCGACTGGGCCTATGGCGGCGGCTACAACCAGTTCCGCCAGTCGGCGCTCTATCGCCTCGACCAGACCTGGCAATTCCTCGCCAAGCCGGGTCTCCTCGGAGTCTATATCGAGAACAAGGATGTGCTCGGGCTGACGGTCAGGGCCAGCGCCGACAATCTTCTCGGCGACAATGAAAGCTTCCGGCGCGACTTCCACGACGGCCGGCGGCCGAACCCGATCCTGTTCACCGAATATCGGGACCGCTTCTCGGGGCCGATCTTCACCTTGTCGATCAGCGGGACGATCTAGACTCGTTTATCGGAAAGGCCGGATTGCGCTCGGGCTCGGGGAGCAGGACTTCGCTCGCCCGGAGGCTCTGCGCCGGTCGGCCGGCGCGCCGGCACTGGGCGACGATCACCGGATAATCGAGATCGGTGTGGCGGCCGATCTCCTCTTCGGTGGCGGCAAGGCAGGCCGACTGGCTTTCGAAGCGCGACGGCGCCTGCCGCAATTCGGCGCAAGGCAGATCGCCTTCGCCGCAGCCGAGGATCGCCATTACGAATGCCAAGGGTTCCATCACCGCTCCTTCACCCTTCCAACCTTTTGAAGCGGCAGCAGTTCCTGACGTTCCGCCCCCGTTACTTGGGGAAAGTGGGCGGCGGCCCTATCTAGTCGCGATGGCAGGAACCGACCCGAAAAAGGCCGAGGAGAAGGATGCCGGCTGGGGGACTCTCCGCCGCTTCCTCCCCTATCTCTGGCCTGCCGGCGAACCGGCGCTGAAGTCTCGGGTCGTCGTCGCAGTCCTGCTCGTTCTGGCGGCCAAGGCCGCGACCCTGACGATGCCGTTCGCCTACAAGGCCGCCGTCGACCGGATGTCGGCAGGGATGGATGCGGCGGCCGGTCTGATCATGGCGCTGGTGATCGCTTATGCCGGCGCCCGCTTCGCCGGGGTCCTGTTCGACAATGTCCGGAACGCGATCTTCGAGCGGGTCGGCCAGGACGCCGCCCGTCGTCTGGCCGAGAGCGTGTTCAGGCACATCCACGCTCTGTCGCTCCGATTCCATCTGGAGCGCCGCACCGGCGCCCTCACCAAGATCGTCGAACGGGGCACCAAGAGCATCGACATGATGCTCTATTTCCTCCTCTTCAACATCGCTCCGACCATCATCGAGCTGGTCGCGATCTGCATCATCTTCGGGGTCAAGTTCGGCCCCGGCCTGGTCGTCGCCACCCTGATGATGGTCGTCTCCTATATCTGGTTCACCCGGGTCGTCACCGAATGGCGGGCCAAGCTCCAGCGCGAGATGAACGAGGTCGACAACCAGGCCGTCGCCCGTGCCGTCGATTCCCTGCTCAACTATGAGACGGTCAAATATTTTAACGCCGAGGAGCGCGAGGCCCGGCGCTACGGCCAGGCGGCACAGGCCTTCGCCAATGCCGCCGTCCGCAACGAAAGCTCGCTCGCCTGGCTCAATATCGGCCAGTCGCTCATCACCAACCTGATGATGGCCGGAGCGATGGCCTATACCGTCTGGGGCTGGAGCCGGGGGGATTTCACGACCGGCGACGTCGTCTTCGTCAACACCTTCCTCGCCCAGCTCTTCCGGCCGCTCGACATGCTCGGCTGGGTCTATCGGACCATCCGCCAGGGGCTGATCGACATGGAGGCGATGTTCGGGATCATCGACACGCCCGCCGAGGTCCGCGACGTCGCCCACGCCGCGACCCTGAAGGTCGAGGCCGGCCACGTCCGCTTCGAGAACGTCCATTTCGGCTACGATCCGGAGCGGGAGATCCTCAAGGGGATCGACTTCGAGGTGAAGCCGGGGACGATGACCGCGGTGGTGGGCCCTTCCGGCGCCGGCAAGTCGACCCTGTCGCGATTGCTGTTCCGATTCTACGATCCGACCGGCGGCCGGATCTGCATCGACGGCCAGGACATCACCAAGGTGACCCAGGCCAGCCTTCGCAAAGCGCTCGGAATCGTTCCGCAGGACACGGTCCTTTTCAACGACACGATCGGCTACAACATCGCCTACGGCAAGGACGGCGCTGACCAGGACGACGTCGAATCGGCCGCTCGCGGCGCCGCCATTCACGATTTCATCCTCCAGCTTCCGGACGGCTACCAGTCGATGGTCGGCGAGCGCGGCCTCAAGCTTTCCGGAGGCGAGAAGCAGCGAGTGGCGATCGCCCGGACCCTGCTCAAGGACCCGCCGATCCTCGTCCTCGACGAAGCGACGAGCGCGCTCGACAGCCGGACCGAGGCGGCGATCCAGGAAACCCTGGGCGACGTCACCGCCCGCCGGACGACGATCGTCATCGCCCACCGGCTGTCGACCGTCGTCGACGCCGACCAGATCATCGTCCTCGACGAGGGCCGGGTCGCTGAACGCGGGACCCATGCCCAGCTTCTTCGCCGCGAGGGCCTCTATGCCGAGATGTGGAACCGCCAGCAGGCGGAACGCGAGCAGGAGGAAGCCGAGGCGGCCGAATGATCGGCAAAGGTCAGCGCCCGGACGCCCGTTTCGACCCGTAAATCCGTCGACGGACTGGACTTTCAGGCGCCGCGCGGCTCATTGGCGCGGGTGACCGACCCCCTTTCGATCCTTCGCAGCACGTTCGGCTTCCAGGACTTCCGCGGCGTCCAGGAGCAGGTGATCGGCCGGGTCATGGCGGGCCGCCACACGCTGGCGGTGATGCCGACCGGAGCCGGCAAGTCGCTTTGCTACCAGGTGCCGGCCTTGGCCCGGGAGGGTGTCGCGCTCGTCATCTCGCCGCTCATCGCCCTGATGCACGACCAGATCCGCGCCGCCGAGGCGTTCGGGATTCGGGCCGCGGCGCTCACCTCCGCCGATTCCAACCGCGCCGAGACGATCGAGAAGCTCAAGGCGGGCGAGCTGGACCTGATCTATGTCGCGCCGGAGCGCGCCACCGGCGAAGCCTTTCGAAACCTGATCTCGCGAATCGGCCTGTCCCTGATCGCCATCGACGAGGCCCATTGCGTTTCCGAATGGGGTCATGACTTCAGGCCCGACTATCGGCTTCTTCGGCCGCTCCTGGAAAGTTTCCCCGAAATTCCCCGGCTGGCGCTGACCGCGACCGCCGACGAGCGCACCCGCCGCGACATCCTGGTCCAGCTCGGCATCGGCGAGGACGGCCTCATCGTCGCCGGCTTCGATCGGCCGAACATCCGCTATCATGTCCGTCCCCGCGACGGCGAGGAGCGCCTTGAGCTGAGCGCCCTCGCCGATCAGCCGGGGCCCGGGATCGTCTACGTTCCGAGCCGCGACAAGGCGGAGCGGCTGGCCGAGCAGCTCGGCGCCGCCGGCCGGACCGTCCTTCCTTATCATGCCGGGCTCGAGCCAGGGGTGCGGGCGCGCAACCAGGCCGCCTTCGTCCGCTCCGAGGAGATGGTCATGGTCGCCACGATCGCGTTCGGCATGGGGATCGACAAGCCGGACGTCCGCTTCGTCGCCCATGCCGGGATCCCGAAGTCGATCGAGGCTTATTATCAGGAGACCGGCCGAGCCGGTCGCGACGGCGAGCCGGCCGAGGCCTGGCTGTTCTGGGGCGCCGAGGATTTCGCCCGCGCCCGCCGCCGGATCGAGACCGAGGTGGACGAGGCACGCCGTCCCGGCGAACGCGAGCGGCTCAACGCCTTGGCAAGCCTGGTCGAAAACGCGGGCTGCCGCCGTGCCATATTGCTTCGCCATTTCGGCGAGCAGCCGCCGGAGCGTTGCGGCAATTGCGACAATTGCCTCAGCCCGCCCGAGGCGATCGATGCGACGATGGCGGCCCGGAAACTGCTCTCCGCCGCCTTCCGGACCGAGATGCGCTTCGGCATCGGCCATCTCGCCGATGTCCTTGCCGGCCGCGAGACCGACAAGGTCCGCAATTTCGGCCATCATCGGCTGAGCGTGTTCGGGATCGCCGACGCCGAGGAGCTGGCGCTGGTCAAGCCGGTCGCCCGGGCCCTCCTCGCCCGCGACGCGCTCCGTTCCGACGATTTTGGCGGCCTTTCGTTCGGGCCGGCCGCGAAGCCGATCCTCAAGGGCGAGGCGATCGTCGAGATCGTCGTTCCGCCGAAGCGGAGCCGCCGGCCCCGGCGCGGCCGCGAGGAGCATGATCACGATCCTCTGTTCGAGGCGCTTCGCGCCCGCCGCCGAGAGCTCGCCGCCGAAGCGGGCGTTCCGCCCTACGTCATCTTCCATGACAGCACGCTTCGCGAGATGGCGGCGGTCAAGCCGACCTCGGCTCATGCCTTGTCGCGGGTCAGCGGAGTGGGCACCGCGAAGCTCGAGCGCTACGGCGCCGCCTTCGTCGAGCTGATCGCTGCATGGGAGTCATGAGCATGTTCAGGACACTGGATGAGAAGGTGCTGGTCGCCGGCCAGATCGA
>CBIGXQ010000039.1:0-18673 GCA_966193865.1 uncultured Sphingosinicella sp.
CGGGATCTTCCGGATTGTAGCAGATCCTCGCAATCCGTCCGGCCGGCCATTCGGAGACCTTGTCGCCGGGCAGGCTGCTGACGCCTTCGAACGCCGAATTGGCTATTTCGAAGCGATAGGAGATGCGGGTTTCATCGAGGCTGCTGCTCTCGTCATCCTCGTGGAGGACCGCCCCGGTCACCACCGCCTGGCTCTCGGCAGTCATCGTCGCCTTGCGGCGATCGTCCATCCAGAACAGCAGAAAGATCATTCCGCCGATCAAGGCGAATATCAGAACAAGCTTGACCCAGGTCTTCACCCACACCCCCTTCGGCCTGCAAAAGATCGGCCGGTTTCTAGATTTTTCCCGACGCTGTTTCAAGCATTTGGACGACCCGGTTCATAACCAGAATCAGTGCTTCCGACAGCTGGAGAGGACCCGCCGGCTATTCGACGGTGACGCTCTTCGCGAGGTTGCGCGGCTGATCGACGTCGGTGCCCCTGGCCACCGCCACGTGATAAGCGAGGAGCTGCACCGGCACCGCGTAGACCAAAGGCGCGATCAGCGGGTGGACCTTCGGCATTTCGATCGTCGCGATCGTCTTCTCGCCGGCCTCGGCTATTCCTTCGGCATCGCTGATCAGGACGACCTTGCCACCGCGGGCCTGGACCTCCTGCATGTTGCTCACCGTCTTCTCGAAAAGCGGTCCCGACGGGGCGAGGACGATGATCGGCACCGAATCGTCGATCAGGGCGATCGGTCCATGCTTCATCTCGCCGGCAGCATAGCCCTCGGCGTGGATGTAGCTGATCTCCTTGAGCTTGAGGGCGCCCTCGAGCGCGAGCGGATAGTCCTGGCCACGACCGAGATAGAGGACGTCGCGCGCTTCGGCGATGACGTGGGCCATGGCGCGGATATCCTCGTCATGGGCGAGCGCTGCGTTCATCGCCGCCGGTGCCTCGTAGAGGTGGCGGACGATCTCACGCTCCTCCTCCTCGCTCAACCGGCCCTTGTCGCAGGCGACCCGCGCGGCGAGGGCGGCGAGCACGGCGAGCTGGCAGGTGAACGCTTTGGTCGAGGCGACTCCGATCTCCGGCCCTGCGTGGGTGGGGAGAAGAAGATCGGCCTCCCGAGCCATCGAGCTGGTGGGCACGTTGACGACGACGGCGATCTTCTGACCCTGGGCGCGGGCGTGGCGAAGCGCGGCAAGGGTATCGGCTGTCTCGCCGGACTGGGAGATGAAGAGCGCCAGGCCGCCTTCCTCCAGCACCGGCTCGCGGTAACGGAACTCGCTGGCGATATCGAGCTCGCAGGGGATTCGGGCGAAGCGCTCCAGCCAATATTTGGCGACCATCCCGGCATAATAAGAGGTGCCGCAAGCGACGATCGTGATCCTCGGTACCGGAGCGAAGCTGAAATCCATGTCCGGAAGCGCGACCTTCTGCTCGAGCGGTCGCAGATAGGATTGAAGGGTCTGCGCGACGACGATCGGCTGCTCGAAAATCTCCTTCTGCATGAAATGGGCGTGGTTGCCCTTCTCGATCCTGGCGGCGCTGGCGTTGGAGGCGACGATCTCTCGCTCGACGGGCTGGTTGGCACGGTCGAACAGGCGGACTTCGTCATGGGTGAGGACGGCCCAGTCGCCTTCCTCGAGATAGCAGATCTTCTGGGTCAAAGCGGCCAGCGCCAGCGCATCGGAGCCGAGATAATTCTCACCCTCGCCATAGCCGACGGTCAGCGGCGCGCCGAGCCGGGCGCCGACGATCATTCCCGGATGATCGCGGAACAGGATGGCGATCGCGAAGGCGCCCTGGAGGCGGGGGAGAATGGCGGCGACCGCCTCCTGCGGCCCAAGGCCCTGTTCGAGCCGATCGGCGACGAGGTGAGCGACGCATTCGCTGTCCGTCTCGCTCGAAAAGACCCGCCCCCTGGACTGCATCTCTTCGCGAAGCGCCTTGAAATTCTCGATGATCCCGTTGTGGACGACGGCGACGCCGTCGACGACGTGCGGATGGGCATTTCCGACGGTCGGCGCCCCATGGGTCGCCCAACGCGTATGGGCGATGCCGACTCGGCCGACGAGCGGCGCGGAATCGAGCTCCCGCTGGAGATTGTCGAGCTTGCCCTCGGCCCGGCGGCGCTCAAGCCGGCCATCGACGATCGTGCACAAACCGGCACTGTCATAACCGCGATATTCGAGCCGCCTGAGGCCGTCCATCAGCCGATCCGGCACTTCGGCCCGTCCGACGATTCCGATAATCCCACACATACGCCTTAACTTCCCACCATGAGCACCGGGCCGAGCCTGTCGAAGCCCTTGAGTTCGTTCCTGATCTGAAAGCAAGGGCGCTTCGACGGGGTCAGGACGAACTTAGCCTCTCAATCAGACTTTGCTTTCCTGGCCGCCATCGTCTCCCGGAACCGCTTCGCCCGACCTGGTTTCTCGACCTGATCGCCTCGGGCGAGCGCGATCGAGTCCGCGGCGACGTCACGGACGATGACGGATCCGGCCGCGATCAGGGCGCCGGCACCGATGCTGACCGGCGCGACGAGCGCCGAATTGGAACCGATGAACGCGCCTTCGCCGATGATCGTTCGATATTTGAAGTATCCGTCATAATTGCAGGTGATCGTGCCGGCGCCGATATTGGCGTTGGCGCCGATATCGGAATCGCCGAGATAGGTCAGATGGTTCGCCTTCGCACCTGCGCCGAGCCTCGCCTTCTTGATCTCGACGAAATTGCCGACCCTCGCCTTCTCGCCGATCTCGGCGCCGGGGCGAAGACGCGCATAGGGGCCGATCTGGGCATCGTCTGAGACGACAGCGCCTTCGATATGGCTGAATGCCTTCACCATCACCCGCTCGCCGATTCGGACTCCGGGGCCGAAGACGACGTTCGGTTCGATCACGCTGTCACGGCCGATCTCGGTATCGTGGGCAAACCAGACCGTCTCGGGTGCGATCAAGGTGACTCCGTCGGCCATCGCCCGGAGCCGCCTTCGGCGCTGCCACTCGGCTTCGAGCCGAGCGAGCTCGGCGCGGCTGTTGACTCCGGCCGTCTCCCACGGATCGGTCTCGATCACGGCCGAAACGCGGCCGTCCGAAGCGGCGATCATGACGATGTCGGGCAGATAATATTCGCCCGCCGCATTGGCGTTTCCGACCCTCGCCAGGAGCGGGAAGAGATCGGCGGCGCGCGCCGCCATCAGGCCGGAATTGCAAAGATCGACGTTCCGCTCCTCTTCGGTCGCGTCCTTATATTCGACCATCTTCTCGATGATTCCGTCCGGCCGGGCGAGAATCCGGCCATATTGGGCGGGATCAGCCGGCCGGAAGCCGACGACGACGACGGCGGGACGGTCCGGCGCGTTCAGCCGATCGAGCATCCGGGTCATGGTCTCGGCCTCGACGAGCGGCGTATCCCCGAACAGGATGAGGACATCGCCGGAAAAGTCGCCGAGCTTCCCTTCCGCCTGACGGACGGCATGGGCGGTGCCGAGCTGGTGGTCCTGGACGACGAGCTCGCCGCCGCGCGAGTCGACCAGTTCGGCGACCTGCTCCCGGCCGCTGCCGACGACCACCAGCTTGCGCTTGGGTGACAGGGTGTCGAGCATGGCGAACAGATGATCGAGCATGGGTCGCCCGGCGATCGGATGAAGCACCTTGTGCACATCCGATTTCATCCGCGTACCCTTCCCTGCGGCAAGGATCACGGCTGCTAAGTCTCTTTGTCCGGTCATGGCGCCCTTGAAGCTCCGGGCCCCGATGCCACGGAAATCCTGCCATTTCCATAGGCCTGCAGGCGGGGCTCCGGATTGGCGGCTGGTTGGCAGCCATCAGAGGCTACCGGGCCGCAGGCCGCTGCCCGCACAGGTTCCGAAATCGTTGCGGGAGAAAAACGGCTTCAGCCACGTTTCATTGATGCCGACCGCCTCGATCGCATGCGGCCGTCGGATGGCGCCGTCGTGTAGGCGCCGCAAATGAGGAGGATGTTTGATGAAATCAGCAATTTTGGCTGCCGCCCTGCTGTTCGGGACGGCTGCGGTCGCTCAGCAGACCGTCGCCCCCGCCAATGACAATCCGGAGCGCGATGCGCGCGGTATCGCGGTCGTTTCCGACCCTGCCACCGCTCCCGCCGGCACCAACGAGGCGGTGACCGTCCCCGCCGGCGCGACCGTCGTCGTCGCCCCCAATCAGCAGGCGGCCTTCGCTACTCGGCCGGCCGATCAGGAATATCCGGCCTGCTCACGCACCGTCACCGACAATTGCGTCCAGACCTACGAGCGCCGTTCGCGCCGCTAGCACTGCTGGAAGCGTAGGCCCGCTGCGCCGGACCTCGAGGTCAGGCGCAGCGGGGCTTTGCGTCCCTGAACCTTTGTCCTACCCCGGGCGCCGTTTCGAAAAGCGGTTGAGGGGTTTTCACGAATGACCATCAGTTTCGAAGGGCGGGTGGCGATCGTCACCGGCGCCGGGGGCGGTCTTGGCCGAGTCTACGCGCTCGAGCTGGCAAGACGCGGCGCGAAGGTCCTGGTCAACGATCTCGGCGCGTCGCGCGACGGCGTCGGCCGAAGCGCCGCGGCCGCCGGCGTGGTCGAGGAAATCAGAGCCGCCGGAGGAGTCGCCGTCGCCAACGGCGCCAGCGTCACCGACGACGCCCAGGTCCAAGCCATGGTCGAACAGGCCGTCTCGGAGCTTGGCGGAGTCCATATCCTCATCAACAATGCCGGGATCCTTCGCGACAAGAGCTTCGCCAAGATGGAAATGGACGATTTCCGCGCCGTCGTGGATGTCCATCTGACCGGGTCGGCCAATTGCACCAAGGCCGTCTGGGGCGCGATGCGCGAGCAGAATTACGGCCGGATCCTGATGACGAGCTCGTCGACCGGCCTGTACGGCAATTTCGGACAAGCCAATTACGGCGCCGCGAAGCTCGGCATCGCCGGCCTTGCCAAGACCCTCGCCCTCGAAGGCGCCCGATACGGCATCAGGGTCAACACGATCGCGCCGACCGCGGCCACAAGGATGACCGAGGACATCTTCCCCGCGGAGCTGCTCCAGCGTTTCGAGCCCGAGCAGGTCGCTCCGGCGGCGCTTTTCCTGGTTTCGGACGAGGCGCCGACGAACATGATCGTCGGCGCCGGTGCCGGCGTCGTTCAGGCGGCCTATGTGACCCTCACTCGCGGCATCGCATTGCCGGAGCCGACCCCGGAAGCCGTCGCCGCCCATTGGGAGGCGATCACCGACCGGAACGGCGAGATCATACCGCAATCGGGCGCCGATCAGGCGATGACGATCATGGAGCGGCTCCAGCGCGGCTGACGTCGGCTTCCCGTCGCCGTCACCGCCGTCGCGGCCTTCGCGGCCAGGCACGGCTTCGGAGCAGCGTCATGGTGTATTGCAGCACTAATGCACTCGTGCTAAGGCCGGCGGCTCAGGGAGGAAAGATTCATGTATAGTGAAAGCGATCTGGAGTCCGCCATTGCCGGCGGCGCACTGACGCCCGAACAAGCGTCGCGGTTCAGGGACTTCGTCGCGAGCGGCAGGCACATGCCCGTCGTCGACGAAGAGCATTTCCGGCTGCTGACCGGCTTCAACGATATTTTCGTCGCGATCGCCGCTGCGATCCTGCTCGTCGCCATGGCGTGGATCGGCCATTATATCGGGCCGCGCATCGAGGGTGAGGGGCCATCGGCGACTTCCGGATTGCTCGTGGCAGCGAGCGCCTGGGGCCTTGCCGAATTCTTCACTCGGCAGCGCCGGATGGCGCTTCCGAGCATCATTCTTCTGCTCGCCTTCACGGGTGGCGTCATGGCCGCCTCGACCTTCGGTCTCGCGATCATCATCGGCCCCGAATATTTTGACCACAACGCCTCGGCCTTTGCCCTCCTCGTCTCCGCCGGTGCGGCAATCGCGGTGGCAGCGACCTGGTTCCATTGGCGGCGCTTTCGGGTACCCATCACCGTCGCTGCGGGTGCTGCTGCCGTCGTTGCGGTCGTGCTCGCCCTCATCGCCTCGTCCCTGGTGGGAGACGGCCAGAATATCAGCGACGCGCGCGGCGAGCAGATCATGTCGATCCTGGAAGGGGTCGCACTGATGCTCGGCATCGGCACCTTCCTGTTCGCGATGCGCTGGGACGCTTCGGATCCTCGACGCGAAACCCGCCGCTCCGACGTGGCCTTCTGGCTCCACCTGCTGGCGGCACCGCTGATCGTCCATCCGATCTTCTCGCTTCTCGGCCTCACCGAAGGCGCGGCATCGACGCTCGATGGCATCGCGGTCGTCCTGCTCTACGTCGTGCTCGGCCTGGTGGCACTGGCGATCGACCGACGGGCGCTTCTGGTCTCGGCTCTTGCCTATGTCCTCTTTGCGCTCAACAGCCTGTTCGAGACCTACGGCGCGGTCGAGCTCAGCATCGCCCTCACCGCGCTCGTCATCGGCTCGGCGCTGCTGCTCCTGTCGGCCTTCTGGACCAATGCCCGGCGGGCGGTCGTCCAGCCGCTGCCGGACGGACTCAAGGCTCGACTGCCGGTGCTCGACCGGGTGTCGATGCCGGCTACCGCCTCGGCCTGACTGAGACTTCGATTCTGGCTACTGGCCCCTCGCTTCGCGCGAGGGGCTTTTTTTTCAGCCTTCGCCGACGAGCTTGAGAAGCCGCCGCTCGATCGGCGCGAGCACCGGTCCAAGCTCATGGCCGCGGCGGAGCACCTGCCCCGCCTCTCCGATCAGGGTCCACATGCCCTGCTTGTGGCGAAGCGCAGGCCTTTTCTCGATCTTGTATTCAGGTCTCTCGGCGGCTCGGCGAAAGGCCCAGAAGGCCGCCGCATCGGGCCTGAACTCGATCGCATAATCCTTCCACAGGCCGGCGGCGACCATCCGCCCGTAAAGGTCGACGATCCGATTGAGCTCGGAGCGTTCGAAACCCGTGGGTCCTGGAGATTCCGGTCCTGGAAATGGCAGGACCGTCCCCATCAGGCGCGGCCCTGCTCTTTGAGATCCCGCTCCTGGCTCACCGGATCGCGCTCCGATGCGGCGCGGTCGCGTTCGGCGATCAGCTCGGCGACCCGCTTGCGCAGCTGCTCGACCTCGCACTGGAGAAGCTCTAGCTTCTGCGAGGCTGGATCGAAGATTTCGTTGCAGGGGGTGCCGTAGGGAAGGAAGCTCGTGCTGCTGCTTTCGCCGGCGTCGACCAAAGTCGGTCTTGCCGGGATGCCGACCATCGTCGCACCGGGTGCAACATCGCGGTTGACCACCGAATTGGCACCGATCCGGGCCCGGGCGCCGACGGTGATCGGCCCGAGCACCTGGGCGCCCGAACCGATGATGACCCCGTCCTCGATCGTCGGGTGACGCTTGCCGCCAACGCCGTCCGTGGGATTGGTGCCGCCGAGCGTGACCTGCTGATAGATGGTGACGTCGTTGCCGATCTGGGCGGTCTCGCCGATCACGGTAAAGCCATGGTCGATGAAGAAATTTTGCCCAATCACGGCCCCCGGGTGAATGTCGATCGCCGTCAGCATCCGCGACAGATGGTTCACCAGCCTGGCGAGAAAGTAAAGCTCGCCCTTGTAGAGCCAGTGAGCGACCCGGTGGAAACCGAGCGCCCAGACGCCGGGATAGAGCATCACTTCCCAGCGCGAATGGGGCGCGGGATCGCGTGCCTTGACTGAATCGAGATAGGCCAGGAGGCCGGAAGCCATGGAGCAATGCCCTCGCCGTTAAGCGCGAGAGATAGGCGAGGCCGGCAGACATTTCCAGACGTGGCGCCCGGACGACGGCCGGAAGCGCGGCGCACGCTCTGAGTCCCCCTCCGGGACATCGGCAAGTTCGATGCTGGCGGTGCCGTCCGTGATATGAGATGAACCAGCCGGAATCGGGGCGAACATAGGGCGTGATCCAGCGGCACGAAAGCCAGCAGGCGGCGACAGCGAACGGCCACCCGTCGTTCGACCGTATCATTGCCGAGCACGGCCCGCTCGTCTCTCGAATCGCCATGTCGTACGAGGCCGATGCCGCTCTTCGCGAGGATCTGACCCAGCAGATCTTCCTTGCGGTATGGCAGGCGCTTCCAAGCTTTCGGGCCGATTCGTCGCTTCGCACGTTCATCGCGCGGATCGCTCAAAATCGTTCCATCTCCTATGTCGCCAAACAGGTCCGTCAGCCGCCGACCGCCGAGGTCCCTGAAGAGCTCGCGGCCGCCAGCCCCAGCCCCGAAGAGAGCGCAATCGAAGCGAGCGAGCATCGCTCGCTGCTCGACGCGACTCGCCGACTCCCGCTTCCGCAGCGGGAAGTCGTCGTCCTGCTCCTCGAAGGCTTCGATTATGCCGAGATCGCCGAAATGCTGAACATCGCCCCCAATGCACTCGCGCTGCGACTGACCCGCGCGAAAGCGGGCCTCAAGAAGATGCTGGAGCAGCAGCAATGACGGACCTCGATCTAGACCGTCTCGGCGACGTCTGGCGGCAGCGACCCACGGCGGCCGAGATGGAATCGCTTCGGCGGACTGCCGACGCCGTTCGGCGCAAGGCGCGCTGGGGGCAATACGTGGATGCCGCCGCCGCGGTCCTCGTTGCCGCCGTCGTCGTCATCCTGGTCCTGTCCAATCCGAAGATCGACACCTTGCTGGTGGGGGGCGCGGCCATCCTCATCATGCTCGCCGGCCAGGCGCGCAGCCGACGGCTTCGCTCCGAGGAGTTGCGCGGACTGACGGGATCGACCGAAGAGATGCTCGACCAATCGATCGCTCGAACTCAGGCGACCTTGAAGCGGACTCGGTTCCAGCTGATCGGAATCGTTCCGAGTTTCCTGCTCGGACTGGGAATCGCGGCGCTGGTCGATCGGAGCTCCGGCCAGCTTTACGCGCGCATCGCGTCGGACCCGACGCTGGGATTCTGGATCGCCGCCGGCGCGATCCTGCTCGTGATCGCGGTGGCCACGGCGTTCACCCGCTCACTTCGGACCTCACGTCACGAACTCGAGCGCCTGACTTCGCTCCGCGACTCGTTCCGGGCGGAAGGCGCCCAGGGCTGAAATCCCCTCTCGGCGCGCTCTTAGCGAAGTATCAACATTTGAATGGGAGAATCCTTGCCTGACTTTGCATCAGGAAAGGGCAATTCCATGGGTCATACTGGCGAAACGTTCCGACTGGACGTCGATGCGCTTCCGGAACTCGAAACCGAGGTCGCCATTTCCGGCTCGACCCGCCAGCAGGAAGTCGGTGGCGGCATCTGCCTCGGCATCGCCGCGGGAATCGCGGTCTATGTCGGCACCAGCGGCGGCTCCTGATCCGGCGCCGATCGGACGGGATATTTCCGTTTCTGTCGGGGACAGGCGCCTCGAGCGGGATTGAACCGGCAGAACCAGCATGATCATCGAAGAGGCGCTCAGGGACTGGACCTTCGATCCGAGCCGATACCGGCAGAGTGAGAAGGCTATCGGCGCCTTTGCCCGTGACTGGAATGCGGGCCCGGCGAATCGGCGGATCGCGGCGGCAATGGCCGCCGTTTCCGAACCGACCGCCGAACGGGTGGCGGACGCGGTCCGGCGACTCTTCGACGACCATGAATGGGTGGATCACCTGATCGACCGGCTCGCCGGCGCGATGCGTCGGGATCCCTTCTTCGTTCCACCCTTCCGTCATATCAACAGCGACGTCCACCAGGGCCTCATCGTCTATGAGGACGAGCTGGTCTCGATCGCGCTCGGAGTCAGCGGCGCGGCGCAGCTGGCGGCGAAGAAGTCGGCTCCGCGCAGCGCGACCTCGATCGGCTTTTCCGGACAGGTCGGCGTGCTCAAGTTCGTGAAGGCCGGCGGCGCCCGCCTTTCCTTCTGGGAGGCGCAGCGGATCGACTCGGAGTTCAGCGGGACCGATGCCGGCGTCTGCGCCAGGCTGTCCGAGCGAGAAGTGGTCGACGGCGAAGCGCTGGTCGTCGACGGGCGCCATCAAAGTTTCGTCATCGAGCAGGCCAGGTCCAATATCGTCCTCCTGCAGGCGACGGTGAAGCCGGATCAGGCGCCGCTCAGCGTCGAATATGATTCGGTAAGCCACGAATATGTCGGCTGCAGCGCGGCCGACGACAGCGCCTCCCGGATCCAGATGATCGCGACCCTGCTTCGCAAGCTCGACTGCGGCGCCGCCTTCCCGGCGATTGCCAGCTTCCTCGACAAGCCTAACTTCTACGTCCGCTGGCACGTCATGCGGGAGTTGCTCGGACTCGACGCCGAGGCCGCTCTTCCGCATCTGCGGAGAATGGCGGAGCGCGATCCGCACGTCGAAAACCGGCGCGCCGCCGCTTCGGTGCTGGTCTCGATCGAGGCCGGACGGCCTCGCCTCAGGAAGGCCGCCTGATGGCGCGGGTCATCGCCTGTGCCGAAGAGCGGAAGCTGGCACTCGGCGACGTCGTCGCCGCTCTCAACGATGAAAGCTTCGACCCGGCCGACGAGGAAAGCCTGGCCGGCGCCGCGCTCTGGCTCAAAGGCCTGGCCAATAATCGCGATTTCCTGGCGGAGATCGCCCTCGCCGAGCTCAAGGACCGCTGCACGCGGCAAAGCCTGGAGAATCGCTACAGCTCCCAGGTGATCATGCTTCACCGCGCCTCGGAGAAATTTTTCATCCGAGCCAATTTCTGGCCGTCGCCGCGCGACAGCCTGTTCAAGGCCAGCGGCGCCTCACCCTTCTTCTACCATGTGCCGCACGACCATAATTTCTCGTTCCTCACCGTCGGCTATGTCGGGCCGGGCTATTGGAGCGAATATTATGAATATGAATATGGCGCGGTCACCGGGACCCCCGGGGAAAAGGTCGACCTTAAGTTCGTCGAGAAGACCCGGCTCGAACAGGGCAAGATCATGCTCTATCGGGCCCACCGCGACGTCCATAACCAGCTGCCGGCCGATGATCTGTCGGTCTCGATCAACATCATGGAGGCGTCCCCTCGCCTCCCCTTCCTCGCCCAATACGAGTTCGACGTGAAGAAATGCGAGGTCGCCCGGATCCTCAACCGAAGCTCGACCGAGGCCCTTCTCGCCCTCGCCGCCAACCATGACGGCGGCAACGCCCGGGATCTGGTGGAAAGCTTCGCTGCCGGCCATCCGTGCGACCATGTCCGCTTCGCCGCCCTTCGCGAGCTTGCCGGCGCCGAGGAGGATGTGGACGCCGGCCTCGAAATATTGGGGCGAGGAACAAAGTCGCCGAACGCGCTGGTCGCTCGGATGAGCAGCATCGAGATCGCCAGGCGCGGCAGCCATCGCGCCTGGATCGAAGCCTGACGCGAAGACTCGCGCCGGCCGCTGACCTAGAGGGTCGAGTGGACGGTCGCCACGGCCTTCATCACTGCGGCGATTCGCGCTGCGGCCTGGATCGTCTCCGACTTGACGCCATGCTGTGACAGGACCCGCTCGTGACTGTCGATGCACATGCCGCAGCCATTCTGGGCGCTGACGGCGAGGCTGAACAGTTCGAAATCGGCCTTGTTGATGCCCGGATTGCCGATGACGTTCATCCGAAGCTTGGCCGGAAGCGTTCCATAGACCGGGTTCGAGGCGAGGTGGACGAAGCGATAATAGACGTTGTTCATCGCCATCACCGCAGCGGCGGCGCGAGCGGCATTGGCATAAGCCTCGTCGAGCTTGCCCTCGACCTCGGCCTCGGCAGCGGCGACGATCGGCCGGTAGCCGGTGCCATGGGCACATGCGAGGATCAGCCCGTATTTCTTCGACTCGCCGAGCGTCTGATCGCCGAGCAGCGAACCGATGTTGAGCCGAAGATCCTTCGCATATTCGGGAAGCGTATCGGCGAATTCCTTGAGAGACATGGTCTTTCCTTTCGTCGGCCTGAGGGACCGGGGCCGTCGCGGCGGCCGGGCGATGCCCTGGCTGTCGATTCGGTCCGATGATGAACGAAAAAGGGGCGCGGCAGATCGCTCGCCGCGCCCCTTCCGTCGAGGTCCTGAAGCCCCGGTTCGGGGGCCTGGGGGGATGATCGGGCGCGGACGGCTTGCCGCCCGCGCGTCACGCAAGGGGGGCGCGTGACCGACCGATCAAGCCGCCTGGGGCTGAAGGACCTCTTCTCCGGCAGTCCAGTTGCACGGGCACAGCTCGTCGGTCTGGAGCGCGTCGAGCACTCGAAGCGTCTCCTGCGGATTGCGACCGACGTTGAGGCCGTTCACGGTGACGTGCTGGATGATGTTGTCCGGATCGACGATGAACGTCGCGCGATAGGCGACATGCTCGTTGCGGTCGACGATCCCGAGCGCGTCGGCCAACAGCCGGCCATTGTCGGCGATCCAGGGGAAGTCGGCATTCGCCAGCTGCTCGTCCGAGCGGCGCCAGGCGAAATGGACATGGGCGGTGTCGGTCGAAGCGCCGATCAGGACCGCGTCACGATCCTCGAAATCCTTCTTCAGCTCGCCATAGCCGACGATCTCGGTCGGGCACACGAAGGTGAAATCCTTCGGCCAATAGAAGAGGATCTTCCACTTGCCGTTGGTCTCGGCGAGGTTGATCGTCTCGCCGGCCGGAAGGGCGGACGTGCCCTGCTGGACGGGGAGGGTCAATTCGGGAAGCTTGTCACCAACGGTGAGCATTCGATTCTCCTGTTTTTGCTTTTGTCGCAGCGAGTTTGCGCCGCAGTGCAGCATCTAGGACGCTGGCATTAATCGTTCAAGCCCATTATAGGCATTATATTGATTGGAATTATCGATCAGTATGACCGTCCACGTCCCGACCATAAAGCAGCTCCAATATCTGGTGGCCCTCCGCAAATCGGGCCATTTCGGAAAGGCTGCCGACGCCTGCTTCGTCACCCAGTCCACGCTTTCCGCCGGTCTTCGCGACCTCGAGACCCTGCTTGGAATCGTCCTGGTCGAGCGGACCCGCCGGGTGGTCCGATTCACCGCGCTTGGCGAGAGGATCGCCGACAAGGCGCAGAAGGTCCTCCAGGAAGCGGAGGAGCTTGCGGAAATGGCCCGAGCCGAAGGCGAGCCGCTTCACGGTGAATTGCGAATGGGCGTGATCCCGACGATCGCGCCGTTCCTGCTGCCGGCGATGCTGCCGCGCCTTCGCGGCGAATGGCCGAAGCTGAGGCTCTATCTTCGCGAGGAGACCAGTCAGGCGGCCTGCGACGCCCTCCATCGCGGGAGGCTGGACTGCGTGCTCCTCGCCTTGCCCTACGCCTGCGGCGAGGTCGATTCCGCCAACCTGTTCGACGATCCCCTGTTCGTCGCCTTTCCGAACGGCGAGGCGCCCGCTGGCGAGATGGTCGACGTCGATTCTATCGACGAGAACAGGATGCTCCTGCTTGAGGACGGGCACTGTCTCAAGGACCATGCGCTGTCGGCCTGCAACCGTCCCGAGCTTCGTGCCCAGGCCGCGATGATGGGCACTTCGCTGCACACCCTGGTCCAGATGGTGGACAATGGCCTGGGCATCACCTTCATCCCTTCAATGGCGATCGACGCCGGAATCCTGGAAGGGACCCGGATCGACGCAAGGCCGCTCCGCTCCGACCGCGGCTATCGGCGGATTGCCCTGATCTGGCGGCGGTCGAGCACGAGGGAGAGCGAATTCCAGCTGCTCGCGACCGCGCTCCGAACCATCATGGCCGATCTCAGTCGAGGCCGAGCAGCCATCGGTCGAGCGCAACCGCCCGGACTCGGGCGCCGGGCAGGGCGCGGTTCAGCTGCGCGCGGTGGCGGAGGATCCAGCGAAGGCAGCTGAGCTGGCTGCCGAAGGCGGCGAACTGGTTTCGGCAGGGGCGAAGCGAGTGCCGCTCGACGATGAAGCGCGCGCCTCTGCGGCACCCGGGTGCTGCGGCCCAGTCGCGATCGGGCGCGACGACGGCCGGCACCCAATAAGTGCGTCGCGAATCCAGCCGATCCACGTCCCGAGAGCGCATCGATCCTCTCCGGCGCCGTGGCGCATTCGCGGCGCCGCGGTCACCCTCGCACCCAGTCTTACTTCGCCATGGCAGGTTCCGCGATACCGATCGGTTCGTCGAGCTTCGCGCTCTGGGGAAGATCGAAACGGTCGGCGTTCATCACCTTGGTCCAGGCCTTGACGAAGTCGCGGACGAACTTCTCTTCGCACCCGCGCTCGGCATAGACCTCGGCGGTCGCCCGGAGCTGGCTGTTGGAGCCGAAGATGAGGTCGGTTCGGGTCGCCCGCCATTTCTCCTGCCTGCCGCCGCGGTCATAGCCGATGAATTCCTCGTCGCCGCTTTCGTCGACGACCTGCCAGAACGTGTCGTTGTCGAGCAGGTTGACGAAGAAGTCGTTGGTAAGCTGGCCCTTGCGCTGGGTGAACACGCCGTGCGGTGAATCCCTGTAATTGGCGCCGATCACTCGAAGACCACCCAGGAGCACCGTCATCTCTGGGGCCGACAGGCCGAGCAGCGACGCGCGGTCGAGCAGGAGCTCTTCGGTCCTCACCGAATGCCTGGTCTTGAGGTAGTTGCGGAATCCGTCCGCCGCCGGCTCCATGACGGCGAAGCTTTCGGCGTCGGTCCAATCCTGGGTCGCGTCGCCGCGGCCGCCGGTGAACGGCACCTCGATGGCGAATCCGGCATCCTTCGCCGCCTTCTCGACCGCGGCGGATCCCGCCAGGACGATCGCGTCGGCCATCGACAAGGGACCGCGCCGCTCGTCGACCGCGGCCAGCAGCCGGGCGAGCTCTTCGGGCTCGTTGACCGCCCAGTCCCGTTGCGGCTCGAGACGAATCCGCGCGCCGTTGGCGCCGCCGCGATGGTCCGACCGGCGATAGGTCGAAGCCGACGCCCAGGCGAGCTTCGCCAGCTGGCCGACGCTGAAACCGGCGCCGAGGATCTTGCCCTTGAAGTCGGCGATCTCCGACTCGGAGGGCATCGATCCCGCTGGAACCGGGTCCTGCCAGATCAGATCCTCTTCCGGCACTTCCGGACCGAGATAACGGGCCTTCGGCCCCATGTCGCGATGGGTGAGCTTGAACCAGGCCCGGGCGAAGGCGTCCTTGAACGCCTCATGATCGTTCCGGAACCTCTCGGAGATTTCCCGAAACTCGGGATCGGCCTTGAGCGCGATATCCGCCGTCGTCATCATCGTCGGCACCCGCTTCGTCGGATCATGCGCCGCCGGCGCCATGTCCTCGGGCTTCTGGTCGATCGGCTGCCACTGCTGCGCCCCGGCCGGGCTCCTCACCAGTTCATATTCATAGTCCAGGAGCAGCCGGAAATAATTCTCCGACCATTGGGTCGGCGTGTTGACCCATGACCCCTCGATCCCGCTGGTGATGGTGTGCTCGCCAAATCCGCTCTCGTGAGCGCTCGCCCAGCCGAGACCCTGTAGACTGATGTCCGCGGCTTCGGGCGCCGAGTCGACGAGGCTCGGATCGCCGGCGCCATGGGCCTTGCCGAAGGTGTGGCCGCCGGCGGTCAGGGCCACCGTCTCCTCGGGGCTCATCGCCATCCGCTCGAACGTGATCTTGATGTCGCGCGCCGACTGAAGCGGGTCGGGGACTCCGCCCGGACCTTCCGGATTGACGTAGATGAGGCCCATCTGGATCGCTGCCAGGGGGTGCTCGAGCTCGAGCTCGCGATCCGGCTGGATCCGGGTCTCGGCGCCCTCGCTGACCCATTTCTCCTCGGCGCCCCAATAAATGTCCCGCTCCGGCTCGAACACGTCCTGACGCCCGCCGCCGAATCCGAAGATCGGCCCGCCCATCGACTCGATGGCGACATTGCCGGCCAGGATGAACAGGTCGGCCCAGCTGAGATTCTTTCCGTACTTCCGCTTCACCGGCCACAGCAGGCGCCGCGCCTTGTCGAGATTGCCATTGTCCGGCCAGCTGTTGAGGGGGGCGAAACGCTGCTGCCCGCTATTGGCCCCGCCCCGCCCGTCAGCGGTTCGATAGGTGCCCGCGGCATGCCAGGCCATCCGGATGAAGAGCGGGCCGTAATGGCCGTAGTCCGCGGGCCACCAGGATTGGCTGTCCGTCATCAGCGCCCTCAGGTCATCCTTGACGGCCTGATAGTCGAGCTTCTTGAACGCCTCGGCGTAATTGAAGTCGTCGCCCAACGGATCGGCCGACAGGCCACCCTGGTGAAGGATCTCCAGCGGGAGGGATTCGGGCCACCAGTCGCGGTTCGTTCGGCCCAGCAATGAGCGCAGAGTGCTTGGCCGATCCACTGGACAGCCCATCGATCCACCGGTCTTCGCGTCCATGTCTCTCTCCTGCCTTTCCTGTTCTCAGCCCTTCAAGCTAGTCCGCCCCGTTCGACGGCGGAAACGAGTTAAGCTCGTCAGTGAAAGTCGGAAATCCGATCAGTCCATATGCTTCAGTCCGACCCTCAGATAATCCCAGCCGGTGACGATGGTGAGCGCCGCAGCGGCCCAGAGGCTGAACAGCCCGACGACATGGACCCACGGCCATTGCGGAATGGCGCCGGCAAGGATCAAAGCCCCGAGCGCGACCAGCTGAAGGGTCGTCTTCCACTTGGCGAGCTGGCTGACCGGAACCGAGACCTGGAGCCCCGCCAGGAATTCGCGAAGGCCCGAAACGATGATCTCCCGAAGCAGGATGACGAGCGCGGGAATCAGGTGCCAGTCGGCAATGATCGGCGGCGCATCGATCGGCGGCCGGGCCACCAGCATGACGATCACGGCCGCGACCATGATCTTGTCGGCGATGGGGTCGAGGAAGATGCCGAGTCGCGACACCGTCCCCTGGGTCCGGGCGACATAGCCGTCGAAATAATCGGTGATTCCGACCAGGCAGTAGAGCACGAAGGTGATGGCATAATCCCACCAGCTCGGCTTCCACAGCAGGAAGACCAGGATCGGCACCGCCAGGATCCGGGACAGCGTCAGCAGGTTCGGCAGCGTCAGCATGTAGAGCCGCCTTAGGATTTGTACCCTCAGGCCGCAACGCCCGCGACCAATTCGCCCATTTGGCCCGAACGAGGCGGCGAGGGCCGGTCGAGTCGGGCTTGTGCCGGGCCAAAAGGTCCGCCTATGACCTTGCCACCTGGCCGGCACGACCGAGCGACACACGAGACAAGCCGAATGCCCCGATCGAGACTGGCAGAACCGCGCTCAAGCCGTGCCCGAATCCACGGGGCAAAATGACCGACTCTCTCCATTTGCTGCGTACCCGGCGGTTCCTGCCGCTCTTCACGACCCAGATGCTGGGCGCGTTCAACGACAATCTGTTCAAGAACGCGATGGTCCTGTTCGTCGTCTACCAGGTCTATAACGATGAACGATCGGAGACCTGGTTCAGCGCGCTCACCACCGGCGTCTTCATCCTCCCCTTCTTTCTTTTCTCGGCACTGTCCGGACAGCTCGCCGATGCGCGGGACAAGGCGCGGATCATCCGGATCGTCAAATTTTTCGAGATCCTGATCATGCTGGTCGGCGCCGCCGGCCTCGCCATGGCCTGGCTCGGCTTCGCGGTGTCCGCCGTCGCGATCCCGTTGCTCCTGCTCGCCTTGTTCGCGATGGGCGTCCATTCGACTTTCTTCGGGCCGATCAAATATGCGATCCTGCCTCAGCATCTTCGGTCCGACGAAGTGCTGGGCGGAACCGGCCTCGTCGAGGCCGGAACCTATGTCGCCATCCTCGGCGGCACCCTTCTCGCCGGAGTCATCTCGGTCCAGGCGTCCGCCGCGGCCGTCATCCTGCTCGCCTTGGTGGGCTATGCCGCGGGGCGGCAGGTGCCGCCGGCGCCGGCGCTCGAAGAAGGGCATCGGATCGATCTCAACGTCTTTCGCTCCTCCTACCGATTGATCGACGCGACCCTGCACATTCCGCGCCTGTTCCTCGCCATCGTCTCGATCAGCTTCTTCTGGACGATCGGCGCGGTCCTGTTCATCCAGTTCCCGCCGCTGGTGAAGAACGTGCTGACCGCCGACCGGGCGGTCGCAAGCCTGTTCCTGGCGATCTTCTCCGTCGGCGTCGCCATCGGCTCGGTTCTCGTCAACCGCCTTCTCAAGGGCGAAGTGTCGGCGCGCTACGCCGCTCCGTCGGTGATCGTCATGGGGCTGTTCGTGGTCGCCTTCCACCTGGTGTCGGCCAACTGGACGGGCACCGCCGACGGCAGCTTCTACGACATTGGCGATTTCATGCGCCACGACGGCAATTGGCTGCTCGTCGGATCTTTGTTCGGGATCGCCATTTCGGGCGGCATGTTCGTCGTGCCGCTCTATGCCTTCCTGACGACGACGGTGCCGAAATCGCAGGCGGCTCGGACGGTTGCCGCCAACAACATCGTCAATTCGGGGGCGATGGTGATCGGATCACTGATCGCGATCGGTCTTTCGCTGGCCGGAGTCGCGGTCGAGGATCAGCTGCTGCTGGCGGCGGCGATGTGCCTGATTTCGGCCTGGCTCGCGTGGAAGCTTCACAAGGCCTGCGACGACGTCGTCTGCACCGACAAGGAAATCCTGCCGGCGGACGTCTGATCCCGAAGCGGGCTCAGCCCAGATAGGTGCCGAAGAAGATCAGGCCGCCGATCCAGCCGGTTGCGAACAGCTTCAGCTCCTCGAGCCACCTCGCCGGTTCGGCGCCCTCGAACAATTCAGGGCTTTGCCAGGTGGCCGCAGCGGAAATTCTCGGAGCGGCCCGGCTCGCAATGGCGGCGCCGGGGCGGCGGGCAATCATGGGCGACAGACGGTTCATGCCGCCATTAAGATTCCATTTACCAATTGGTTGCAAGCGCCCGATCGA
>CBIGXQ010000040.1:0-17931 GCA_966193865.1 uncultured Sphingosinicella sp.
CGATCGCCAACATGGCGCCGGAATATGGCGCCACCTGCGGCTTCTTCCCGATCGATTCCAAGACCCTTGATTATATGCGCCTCACCGGTCGGCCGGAATCGCAGATCGCCCTCACCGAAGCCTATTGCCGGGCTCAGGGGCTGTGGCTCGAGCCAGACAGTGTCGATCCGATCTTCACCGAAACCCTCCAGCTTGACATGGCCAGCGTCGAGCCGAGCCTGGCCGGGCCGAAGCGGCCCCAGGACAAGGTGCTGCTGAGCCGCGTCGACGAGGAGTTCGTCGAGAATTTCACCACCGAATATGGCCAGGACATCGGCAAGCTGAAGACCCGCTGCCCGGTCGACACCGACAATGACGGCGACGTCGAGACGACCGAGACGCTCGGCCATGGCGACGTCGTCATCGCCGCCATCACGAGCTGCACCAACACTTCGAATCCGGCCGTCCTCATCGCCGCCGGACTCGTCGCCCGAAAGGCGCGCGAAAAGGGCCTCACCGCCAAGCCGTGGGTGAAGACCAGCCTCGCGCCCGGTTCGCAGGTCGTCACCGACTATCTCGACCGCTCCGGTCTCTCGGAGGATCTCAACGCGCTCGGCTTCGACCTGGTCGGCTATGGCTGCACCACCTGCATCGGCAATTCCGGGCCGCTTCCCGAGCCGATCAGCCAGGCGATCCACAAGAACGACATCGTCGCCGCGTCGGTCCTGTCGGGCAACCGCAACTTCGAAGGCCGGGTCTCGCCCGACGTTCGCGCCAATTATCTCGCCTCGCCGCCTCTGGTCGTCGCCTATGCGATCAAGGGCACCGTGGTGGAGGACATGATCTCCTCCCCGATCGGCACCGGAAGCGACGGCAAGCACGTCTATCTGAAGGACATCTGGCCGTCGAACGACGAGGTCCGCCGGCTCATCGACACCTATGTCCACGGCGAGATGTTCCGGACCCGCTATGCCGACGTCTACAAGGGCGACGAACGCTGGCGCGGCATCCCGGTCAGCGGCGGCGCCACCTATGCTTGGCCGGCCGGATCGACCTACATCGCCAACCCGCCTTATTTCGAAGGCATGTCGATGACCCCGACGGCGCCGGGCGACATCATCGATGCGCGTCCGCTCGCCATCCTCGCCGATTCGATCACGACCGACCACATCTCACCGGCCGGGGCGATCAAGCTGGACAGCCCCGCCGGCCGCTATCTGACCGAGCATGGCGTCGCCCGTCCCGACTTCAATTCCTACGGTGCCCGCCGCGGCAATCACGAAGTGATGATGCGCGGCACCTTCGCCAATATCCGGATCAAGAATCGGATGGTCCCCGGGACCGAAGGAGGCGTCACCCGCCACGTTCCGACCGGGGAGGAGATGGCGATCTACGACGCCGCGATGCGCTACAAGGCGGAAGGCACGCCGCTGGTGGTCATCGCCGGCAAGGAATATGGCACCGGCTCGTCGCGTGACTGGGCGGCCAAGGGCACCAACCTGCTCGGAGTCCGGGCGGTCATCGCCGAGACCTATGAACGGATTCACCGTTCCAACCTCGTCGGAATGGGCGTGGTGCCGCTGCAGTTCGTCGAAACGCCGCCCGAATTCGACGGCAGCGAGACCTTCACCATCACCGGCGTCGCGGAGCTGAAGCCGCGACAGGAGATCGACGTCCAGGTGACGAAAGCGGACGGGACCCGCTCCAGCTTCCCCGCCCGGGTCCGGATCGACACCGCCAACGAGCTGGAATATTTCCGTCACGGCGGAATCCTCCATTACGTGCTTCGGAACCTGGCCTCCTGAGCTGGGAGCTCATCTTCGTCGAAGTGGCGGGCTGGGCGGGCGCAAGCCTGATCCTGCTCGCCTATCTTCTTCTGTCGCTCGGGAAGGTGACCGGCCAGTCGCCCCTCTATCAGGGAATGAACGTCGCCGGCGCGGCCGGCTTCATCATCAACGGATGGTGGCACGGTGCCATTCCCTCCGCGGCCTTGAACGTGATCTGGATGATGATCGGAGCATTGACCTTATGGCGGATCAGCCGTCGAAACAGAGGCTCGTCGACCTCAGCCACGTGATCGAGCACGATATGGTCACCTATAAGGGCCTGCCGGCGCCGCAGATCTGTGACTATTGGACCCGCGAGGGATCGGCCGCCTCTTATGATGACGGCGCCACCTTCCAGATCGGCCGGATCGACATGGTCGCCAATACCGGCACCTATGTCGATGCCCCCTTCCACCGCTTCGCCGACGGCGCCGACCTTGCCGAGCTGGAACTGACTCAATTGGCGGCTTTGCCCGGGCTCCTTGTCCGCACACGCGCGCCGGCGATCGACGCCGGCGCCTTCGACGCGCTCGACGTCGCCGGCAAGGCGGTGCTCGTCCATACCGGCTGGGACCGGCACTGGCGTACCGACGCCTATTTTGCCGGCCACCCGTTTCTGACCGAAGCCGCGGCCCGGCTGCTCGCCGAGCAAGGCGCCCGGCTGGTCGGAATCGACAGCTATAATATCGACGACACGAGCGGCCGCTCGCGGCCGGTTCACACTATCCTGCTCGGCGCCGGAATTCCGATCTGCGAGCATATGACCGGACTCGAAGCGCTTCCCGAAACCGGCTTCCGGTTCACGGCGGTGCCGCCGAAAGTGGCGGGGATGGGGACCTTCCCGGTGCGCGCTTTCGCCGAGCTCGGCTGAGCGGCGCCGGCCGAGATCATTGGTGGCTCCGCGCCAGTGTGTTACAGTCACTTGATGGTTCAGCGCTTGAGGGACTTTCGATGGTCGGCGGCCTCCGCCAGGCGAGTGGCCCTCGCGGCCGCCGCGGTCGCGCTTTGCGGCGCCCAGGCGCCGGCACCCGGTCCAGGTCCCGACGAGCAGATCGTCATCACCGGCACGCGCCTGACCCCGGAACAGGCGCGCAGCCGAGCCGCCGAATTCGTCAGATTGACCGGAGTCGCCGCGGGTCACCGCCCGGCGGCGCGCTGGCTCGATCCGGCCTGTCTTCGCGTGTCCGGCCTGGTGCCTTCGCAGGCGCAGCTGGTCGAGGCCGAGATGCGAAGGATCGCGCAAGCGGCCGATGTTCCTGTCGCCAGCGGCGAATGCCGGACGAACCTCATCGTCCATTTCGTCGCCGATGCCGGGGCGACCGTTCGCGATATCGCGACTCGCTCGCCGACCCGTTTCAATGAAGTCCCAAGTGATACGCGCGATGCGCTGCTCAACGGCTCGGCCCCGGTGCGCTGGTGGTACACGAGCGATACGCGCAGCCGGCACGGAACGCCCGGCCGGGGCAATCCCCCTCTCTTCGCGAAGATCGACGGCGGTGCCGGCGGCGGCTCGGGAATCCCGGCAAGCGTCCCGAGCATCCTTCACTACGATTCGAGCATGATCAGCACCCAGGCCAATCGGTTCCTGACGAGCGCGACAGTCATCGTCGACGCCGACCTGGTGGCCGGCCGTCCGCTCGATTCGATCGCCGCTTATGCCGCCATGGTCGCTTTCGCCGAGATTCAGGCGGGCGTCTCGGCGCCGTCCGATTCGATCCTCGGACTGTTCGAGCCGGCCAGCTCGACCCAGGAATTCACCGAGCATGACGCCGTCTTCCTTCGCGCTCTCTACCGGCTGACGATGGACCGCGAGGCGCGCAACCATCGCGGAAGGCTGCTGAGGGAGCTCACCAACAGCTTCGTCGGCGGCTAAAGCCGGTCTCGGCCCGCATTTCGGCGGTCAGGCGAGAGCGGGTTTCAGCCAATCGGGAATGATTGCGCCTTCGAGGTCGTCGACCCGGCGATGCTCCACGGCGAGGCCGAGCTCGGGATAGTGGATCCGCGCTCGCGGACCTGGTGAATCGGTCGGGACGACGACAAGCCGGCGGTTGACCTTGTTGCGCCAGTTCATTCGCGCCGTATTCTCCTGGCCGACATAGCAACCCTTGGCGAAGCTGACCCCGTTCAGCTCGGCGGCGTTGCACTCGAGCCAGAGACTCTTGTCGTGGCCGAGCTCGGCCTGGCCCTCGGTCACCCCCAAGAGCAGGCGGTGCCGGAGCCAGCCGCCGTCGGCGCCGTCGCCGCCGGGCGCCAGCCAACGGCGGCCGAGCTCGGCCAGCCGTGGATCGCCTGGGCCATCCCCGATCGTCGACCAGTGGACCGCGAGCGACTCCTCGCGGCCGATCGCGATCGGCCGGCGCAGCCGATAGAGAATGAGGCGCCGTGCCAGAGTCTCCGCCGCTTCGCGCTCGCAATCGATCAGCACATCCTCGCCGTCGGCCCAGAGGATGAAGTCGAACAGGGCCTTGCCCTGCGGGCTGAGAAGCCCCGCCCAGAGCGGCCGGTCCGGAGCGAGCGTTCCGAGATCGTTGGTGACGAGGCCCTGGAGGAAGCCGCGCACGTCCTCTCCGGACAGCCGCACCAGGGCACGGTCGATGAGGGTGGTCGCGGCCATGGAGGTGAGTTAGTGACGCGCTCACGCGAAGGGAAGCGGCGACATGGGCATGTTCGATCTCATTCTTCGAAACGGCACGGTCTGGACTCCGGGCGGTCCGGAGAAAGTCGATGTCGCGGTCCGCGAGGGGAAGATAGCGGCGATCGGCGCCGGCGGCGACGCCGCGGAAGCGATCGACTGCACCGGCCTTACCATCCTTCCCGGAGTGATCGACACCCAGGTCCATTTCCGCGAGCCCGGACTGGAATATAAGGAGGATCTCGAAAGCGGCAGCCGGGCGGCCGTTCTCGGCGGAGTGACGGCCGTGTTCGAGATGCCGAACACGAAGCCCAATACCGACAGCAACGAAGCGCTCGCCGACAAGCTGAGCCGGGCGGAAGGCCGGATGTGGTGCGATCATGCCTTCTACGTCGGCGCTACTGCCGAAAATGCCGATCGCCTCGGCGAGCTTGAACGGCATCCGGGCTGCGCCGGCGTCAAGATCTTCATGGGCGCCTCGACCGGGAGCCTGCTCGTCGCCGGCGATTCGGATCTTCGCCGAGTGCTCGCTTCCGGTCGCCGCCGGGTCGCCGTCCATGCCGAGGACGAGGACCGGATGAATGCGCGCCTCGACGAGCGGGTCGAGGGCGATCCTTCCAGTCACCCCGTCTGGCGCGACGATGAAAGCGCCTTGCTCGCCACCCGGCGGATCCTGAACCTCGCCCGGGAAGCGGGGCGGCGGATCCACATCCTCCACGTCACGACTCCGGCCGAGCTCGAGCTGATCGCCCAGAACAAGGACATCGCCTCCTGCGAGGTCACTCCGCAGCACCTGACGCTCGCCGGCGAGGAAGCCTATCCGAACCTCGGCACCTACGCGCAGATGAACCCGCCGATCCGCTCCGCCGCTCATCGCGACGGCCTGTGGCGCTGGCTCAACCAGGGGGTCCCGGACGTGATCGGATCCGATCACGCGCCTCACAGCAAGGAGGAGAAGGCGAAGCCTTATCCGGCGAGCCCGAGCGGAATGCCCGGCGTCCAGACCTTGCTGCCCCTGATGCTTGACCATGTCGCCCATGGCCGAACCAGCCTGGCGCGCCTCGTCGATCTCACCTCGGCCGGCGCCCAGCGCGTCTTCGGGCTCATCGGCAAGGGCCGGATCGCCGCCGGCTGGGACGGCGATTTCACGATCGTCGATCTCAAGGCCGAATGGACGGTCGAAGGCGAGTGGCTCGCCTCGAAATGCGGCTGGTCCCCTTTCGAAGGGATGAGGCTTCGCGGGAGGCCGGTTGGAACCATCATTCGCGGCCGGCGTGTAATGTGGGAATCGGAACTGACCGGACCGGCGGCCGGACGACCGCTGCGTTTCGAGAGCTTGGAGAATTGACGATGAGATTTGCCGGTTCGATCGCGGCCGCCGCGACGCTGGCGCTGGCCGCCTGCGGATCGCAGCCGCAGGCGGAGGAAGCGAACGAGACAAACGCGACATCCGCGAATCAGGTCGAGGCCAAGGCGGCGCTTCCGTCCTGTCCGTTCCAGGAGGTGAAGGAGCTGAAGGGTTCGATCGAAGGCGGCCGGCTGCTGGTGACCGGACGGGTCGACCTGATGATGGCCGGATTCAGGCCGCAACTCACGCCGCGTCCGGGAAGCTCGGGGACGCTCGCGCTCGACCTGGCTCTGGTCCCCCAAGCCAATGCCGGAGTCAGCGACGAGCTCCGTTACGAGCGAACCGGGGTGCCGCCTTATCCTCGCGGCGAGATCTGGTGCGGCGGCGAGCGGCTCGCCGGGTTCGACATGATCCTCGTCGGCTGAAGCGGCGTCGATCCCGCCGGCGTCGGCCGTCGGGCCAGTCTCCATCAACTGGCCGCGAAGCAAGCTTTCGACAAATGCCGTTGCTCCGCAGGCAAAAAAATAGCGGCCCGAAGGCCGCTATCCTTTTTCAGCTCCGACCGCGCCTTACGGGCTGGTCGGACGATCGTCGTCCCCACCGGTCGCGGCGAGGATGCCGAGAATGATGGCGATGATGGCGATCAGCGGAATGATGAAGCCGCCACGGAGCTCGTTGGCGTCTTCCATTGCTGCGCCGCTGCGCTGCACCGGCGCCGCCTGGGTCTGCGCCAAAACGGGCGCTCCGACCATAGAGACCGCGAGTGCCGCAGCCAAAGATGCCTTCCGTAGACTCATCTCGAACTCCCTGTTGAGCTGTTCACCGAAGCCACTGCCACAGTGATAGTTGGATGACAACCCCCAATTTGGTGCTGCCGCCGCCACCGGCAACCCTTGAAGCATGATCGCCGAAGGAACGGCAGACCAACCGGAAGATCGGCCTGTTCCGACTTGGACTATATTGCCCGGGGCCTTAAAAGTTCCTGATCTGCGCAAGCTTGCCCGGTCTGGAAGTGAGAAGTTTTTGATCAGCCGCTTTTTTGCAACACTCCTGGTTGCCGCTTGCCTCATGGTGGCTTCGACTCCAGTTCGGGCGCAGAGTGACTCTGCGGCCGATCAGATGCTTGCGCTTCGGGCGTTCGACGCCCGGGTGGCGACGATCGGCCATCGAATCGCCGTGGCGAGCCTCGATCTGTGTTCGCAGCTCCAGTGGCGGCCGGGTGTCGCCCTTCATCATCTTTCGCAATATTCCGGCCGCTCGCGCGAAGCCGCGGCGCGCGACTTCGGGCTCGATCGCGGGCCGGGGGTGCTTGCGCTGGCCGCCGCCGGTCCGGCCGAACGGGCCGGAGTCAGGGTCGACGATATCCTCCTCGCTGTCGACGGCGCCGCGCTGCCGACTCCCGAGGGGCGGTCCTTCGAGGCGATGGAGCCGCTGCTCGACGCCTTCGAGGCCGCCTTTGCCGACGGCGCCGCAACACTCGACATATTTCGCGCCGGACAGACTTTGAGGATCACCGTCGCGGCCGAGCAAGGCTGCGCCACCCGCTTCCAGGCGATCCCGGCACGTAGCCCCGATGCCCGGGCCGACGGCGTCTATGTCCAGCTACACGACGGCCTCGCCCGCTATGTCCGCGACGATTCCGAGCTCGCCGCCGTCATCGCCCACGAGTTCGCGCACAACGTCCTTCGCCACAAGGCGAGGCTGGACGCGCTCGAGGTGAGGCGCGGCGCGTCCGGCAATTTCGGGCGCAACGCGGTGCTAATCCGCGAGACGGAGGTGGAGGCCGAGCGGCTCAGCGTCTACCTGCTCCACCGCGCCGGCTTCGATCCCGAGGCGGCGGTCCGCTTCTGGACCCATTTCGGGCGACGCGGCCTCAACTTCCTGAAGAGCCCGACCCATCCGAGCTGGCGCCGTCGGATCGCCTTGTTCGAGCAGGAGATCCGCGCGATCCGATCGGCCGAGGCCGCCGGCCTTCGGCCGATGCCGGACTTCCTGCAGCCGTCCGTGCCTGCTCAAATCGCCGCAGATCCTGCCGAGGAGCGCCTGTGAAATCGACACGTCTTCCCGTCTCGGCCATCCTCCGCCGGCTGCTCCTTCTCGCTTTCCTCCTGATCGGTGCTCATGTCCCCGCTTCCGCTGCGGTCGAGATCAGCTTCTATTCGCGCGAGATGCAGGGCGACAATTTCCCGCACGCCTTCGTCGTTCTTCGCGGCACCGTCGACGGCACCGGCGCGGTCGTGGACGCCAGCTTCGGCTTCACAGCCAAGGCGATCACTCCGGCCATCCTGGTCGGATCCGTCGGCGGCGAGGTGGTCGTCGAAGGCGAGAGGCAGATCCGGCGGAGCGATCGCCAGTTCGCAGTCACGCTGACCGATGAGCAATATGGAGCGGCGCTTGCGGTGGTCGAGCGCTGGCGCAACAGGCGGCAGCCTTCCTACAACATGAACCGGCGCAATTGCGTCCATTTCGTCGGCGAGATTGCCGAGGCGATCGGGCTCGAAGTCGAATATCCGCGGCGACTGATGAAGCGTCCGCGATCCTTTCTCCAACATATCGTGGCGCTGAATCCCCGACTGAGAGTCAACTAAGCGAGGCATGCTGTTGGTGAAGCGTCCAAATCTGGTAAGAAGGGCAAGGCCAGAACTCCAGGGGGGAGCTCGAAGGCGTGACCAGAAAATTTACTATTCGGGCTCCTCACAGGAGAGAGAAACCGAGCAAGGGGGGCCGTCGAATCGGCCTTCACGGCAGCTTGCGACTCGGAACTCTTGCAGCGGCGGCGCTGGCGACGAGCCCGGTCCTTGCGCAGGTGACTCCGCCGCAGCAGCCACTGGCGCCAACCCGCGAGCAGATTGAACGCACCGCGCCCGACCGGACTCAGGCACCTCGATCTCGACTGACCGTCGAAGGCGGAGTCGAGCGGGCGCCCTGCGCGCTCGACCGGCCCGAATATCGCGACATCAGGTTCACCCTCGCTTCGGTGCAGTTCGATGATCTGCGCGGACTCCCGGCTGACTCGCTTCGGCCGGCTTATGCCGCCTTCGTCGGCCAGGAGCAGCCGGTCTCCGTGATCTGCGAGATACGCGATCGCGCCGCGACCATCCTTCGCGAGGCGGGTTACGTCGCCTCGATCGAAGTGCCCGAACAACGGATCGCCGACGGCAACGTCCGCTTCCAGGTGTTGATGGCGAAGCTGGTCGGGCTCCGGGTGCGCGGCGATGCCGGACGGGCCGAACGGACGATCGCCGGCTATCTCGAGCGACTGACCGAGCAGGAGGTGTTCAATCGCTATGATGCGGAACGCTATCTGCTCCTCGCGGGTGACCTTCCAGGCTATGATGTCCGGCTCGCGCTTCGGTCAGCCGGCGGTGCCCGGGGAGAGGTGATCGGCGAAGTCACGGTCCTGCGCACTCCGGCCCTGGTCGATTTCACCGTCCAGAATCTCGGCTCGGAAGAGCTCGGGCGATGGGGCGCTCTTCTGCGCGGGCAGGTCTTCGGACTCACCGGTCTCGGTGACCGGACGACCCTGGCCCTGTTCAGCACGCTCGACTTCCAGGAACAGCAGACGATCCAGCTCGCCCATGATTTCAGGCTCGGAAGCGAAGGCCTGGCGATCGGTGGCCAGATCACCCATGCCTGGGCCGAGCCCGATCTCGGCGATCCTTTGGTCGACATCCGGTCGCGAACCCTGTTCGCCACGATCGACGCGAGCTATCCGTTCATTCGGCGCCAGGAGCGGACCGTGCGCGGCCAGGTCGGGATCGACTTCGTCAACCAGGACGTCGATTTCAACGACTTCGAGTTCAGCCGCGATCGGCTCCGAGTGGCCTTCGCTCGGCTGACCTTCGACCAGATCGGTCTCCCGGTCGGCGATCCTCGGTTCACTCCGGCCGAGCCGGCCTGGCGATTGAGCGGGCTTGCCGAGATCCGTCAGGGTCTCGACGTGCTCGGTGCGAGCGAGCCCTGCCGGCCGCTGACGGAATGCCTTCTTCCAGGCGCGGTGCCGCCGACCCGGATCGAGGGCAATCCGACCGCGACCTTGTTCCGCGGCGGACTCGAAGGCGAGTTCCGGCCCGATCCGCGCTTCTCGATCGCGGCGTCGGCGCGGGGGCAATATAGCGACGACCCGCTGTTCAGCTTCGAGGAATTCGCTGCCGGCAACTACACGATCGGGCGCGGCTATGATCCCGGCACGATCCTCGGCGACAGCGGCCTTGCGGCCTCGGCCGAGCTTCGCTTCGGTTCGGCTTTCCCGCGCGGCCCGCGCGAATGGGCAATCCAGCCCTTCCTGTTCGCCGATCAGGCCTGGGTGTGGAACGAGGACGTCGTCCTCGCCGTCGGCCGCCAGGAGCTGACGTCGGTCGGCGGCGGCTTTCGCGCCGCCTGGGGGGACCGCCTGAGGATCGAGGCGATGCTCGCGCTGCCGCTCGACCGAACGCTTCTTCGATCCGATGGTAGTCCGCGCATTCTTGTCAGTCTGACCACCCGACTCTGGCCATGGAGCTTCAGATGACGGCCCATTTTCCTCGCCATCCGCCCCGCCCACTGAAGCGGCTGCGCGCGCGGCGAAAAAGCCTCCTTCTCGGCTGCGCCCTCGGCAGTTGGCTGCCGCTGGCGGGCTATTCGGGAACGGCCCACGCGCAAGCCGTGCCCAATGCGACTCCGGCGACGACGGCGGGAGACGTCACTTATTCACGCGATTCGACCCCGACGCCGATGGCCGAGACCATCACCGTCAACACGCCGAGCGCGATCATCAACTGGACTCCAACGACGACACCGTCCGGAACGTTCGATTTCCTTCCGAAGGATCATACGCTCACCTTCCAGGTCGGCGGCGAGCAGCTCACCTTCGCGGTCCTCAACCGGATCATCACCACCGTGCCGTCGCGCTTCGACGGAAGCGTGATCAGCCGGGCCAGGGACGCGCAGGGCGCTGTCGTTCCCGGCGGGACCGTCCTCTTTTCGAGCCCCGGCGGGATCATCATCGGCTCGACGGCTTCGTTCGACGTCGGCAACCTCGTTCTGACGACGCTCAATGTCGTCGACGACGGCAAAGGCAATTTCATCGATCCGAACGGCCTGTTCCAGTTCGATGGCGGCGCCGCGAATCCCAATTCCAGCATCATTACCGAAGCCGGCTCGTCCATCGTCGCGAACAGCGAGAACAGCTACGTCGCGCTCGTCTCCCCGGTGATCAATCACGGCGGCTCGACCCGCGTCAACGGCTCCGTGGCCTATATTGCGGGCGAACAGGTCAGCTTCAGCGTCAACCAGGGCCTTTTCGACATCGTCGTCGGCGCCGGCAGCGACAATGCCCAGCCGATCGTCCACACCGGCTCGACTGGCGGCCCCTCGAGCACCGGTATCACCGGCGACAATCACGGCATCTACATGGTCGCGGTACCCAAGAATCAGGCAGTGACGATGCTGCTGTCGGGCAGCGCCGGATTCGACGCCGCCACCGACGTCAACGTCGTCAACGGGGAAATCATCCTGTCGGCGGGTCATAACGTGACGGCCGGGAACATCGGCAGCGACGCCGGTTCCCCGCTCGATGCCGACATCGCCATCAACGGCGGCACCTATTCATCCGACGTGACCGGCCGAGCCACTCATAACGCCGTCGCCACCGCCGATTCGGAGAACCCCCTCACTTTCACCGGCTCGCTGTCACTTCAGGCGGGCAATTTCGCCAGCGTCGAAGCCGGTCTTCGCGGCATCGTCTCGGTCGGCGGCGACCTCGATCTCATCGCCGACGATCTTGCGACGGGCGCGCCCGGAACGGCGCAGATGCAGGCGAGCTCCGGCGGGTCGATCACCGTGGGCGGCGATGCCTCGCTGAGCGCCGATTCGGCCTATGATTCGATCGCCGACGGTGTCGGGGCTTCGAGCAGGGGCGGCACGGCTGCCATCAACGCTTTCGGAATCGTCTCGATCGCCGGTGACGCCACGCTGTCGGCAACCGCAACCGGTGAGCAGGGATCGAATACCGGCGGTAATGCCGTGGGCGGGACGGCCTCGATCTCCGCCCCCGGAGGAGCGGTCTTCGTCGGCGGCAACGCCGAGCTCGATTCAACCGGCTTTGGCGGCTCTGGTTTGCTCGTCAGCGGCAATGGCCAAGGCGGCACCGCTTTCGTGTCGGCGTCCAATTTCGGACTGATTTCCGTTGCCGGTGCTTTGGATGTTTATGCTTATGGTGTCGGCAACGCGAATTTCTTCTGCGGCCTGAAGGAGTGCAGCGACCCCGTCACCGCCGGTGACGGCACCGGCGGAACCGCTTTCGCCGGGGTCCAGGGCGGATCCACCCTGAACGCGAACTCCCTGTTCCTCGATGCAAGCGGCTACGGTGCCAATGGGACCGACGCGGGCGGAGACGGAGTCGGCGGGACAGCGACCCTGACCGGGGATAGCAATGTCAATGTCGGCTATGCGGGAGTCTTCGCCGAAGGCGTCGGCGGCTCCGGACTTGGCTCTTCGGGAGGCTCGGGAACGGGCGGTGCGGCGAGCATCATCGCGAGCCCGGGCGCGACGTTCACGATAGACGTCGAGGGCGAGGGGTCAGGCGACGTCGAGATCTTTGCCGACGGCCGGGGCGGCTCCGGCATAAGCGGCGGAAACGGCACCGGCAACACCGCCCTTCTTTCCGCGGACGGCGCGACGATCGACATCAGCGGCGATCTGCTCATGGTCGCGAACGGTTATGGCGGCGGCGATTTCGAGGTCGGCGAGAGCGATTATGCGCCCGGCTCCGGAACGGGCGGCACCGCAAGCCTGCTTGCGTCGAACGGGTCCACGATCGATGCCGCCTTCGGCATCGAGATGTATGCCGACGGCGGCAGTGGTACCATCTTCATCAACGGCGGCACCGGCCTGTCCTGTCCGGCATCGGGATGCGAGCTCTTCTCGGTCCCGTCGCCGAGCTTCTTCTTCTTCGACGTCGGCCCCGCGGGCGCGGGCGCAGGTGGCAAGGTCGACGTGACGATCCGCGACAGCGTTCTCACCACGACCGACCTGTTCGCCAGCGTCACCGGAGTCGGCGGCGGCGGTAGCCAGGACGCTACCGGCGCCGGAACCAGCGGTTTCGCCGGGACGGGCGGCGACGCGACGATCGAGTTCAGTTCGGCTGGAGCCTCTTCTCTCGACAGCCTCATGGTCGATGTCCGCGGCGGCGGCGGCCTTGGCGGAAGTGCACTCGAAGCGTCAGGGGGCGCCGGCGGCAACGGCGGCGCAGGCCTGGGCGGCAGCGCCACCCTGACGGTCAATAACGGGCAGCCAGCCCTCGGTCAGCTCACGATCGCAGCGGGCGGCTATGGCGGTCCAGGCGGGAACGGCGGGAGCGATGTCCGATTCAACGTCCCGGGCGGGATCGGTGGCGCAGGCGGCACGGGCGGGAGCGGATCCGGGGGCTCGGCCGAGCTCGTTGCGGGCGTCGGCGGGATCATCGTGCTCGATACTTATGACCTCAGCGTGCGCGGCCTCGGCGCCGATGGCGGCACTGGCGGCGACGGCTCCGATTTTGCCGGCACCGGCGGCACAGGCGGCAGCGGACTGGGCGGAGTCGTCACCCTTGGGACGACCGGCGGCCAGGTCCAGGTCGTCAACTCCGACGGCCTCTTCCTTCAGGCGCAGGGTGTCGGCGGCGACGGCGGAGCCGGCGGCGACAATCCTCTCGAGGGCGCGACCGGCGGCACCGGCGGCAATGCGGGCGACGGCAAAGGTGGAACGGCCGAGACGGATGTCGCCGGCGGCTCGATCACCAGTCCGTCCGGCGCTTCGGCGACTCTGGACAGCAATGGCTTCGGCGGAGTCGGCGGGGCCGGCGGATCGGCCTTCAACCTGGGCCCGGCGGGCGCGAGCGGTAATGGCGCCGGCGGTCTCAGCCGAATCTCGATCGCCGACGGCAATGGCGCCGCGGGATCGGCGTCGCTCGGCTTCGTCACGCTCCGTTCGAGCGGGATCGGCGGGGACGGCTTCACGAGCTTCCTCGATGGCGCGGGCCAAACCGCCTTCGACGATATGGCGACGGGGGCGATCAGCCTCGCCGCTTTGACGGCCCTGGCCGATGGCGCGGCTTCGACGGCGGGTCCGGCCTTCGCCTTCACCAGCAGCGGCGGTGCGGTGCAGGTGACCGGCGACGTGCTCGTCGACGTGAGCGGCGATGTCACGGTCAATGCAACCGGCACCGGCGGACTCATTGCCGCCGGACTCCTCGATATCTTCAGTTCCGGCTCGATCGCGATCGATCATCAGTCCCGTGACGCCGGAGCAACCTTGTCCGGCAGCGATGTCGACATCGACGCCGGCGTCGACGTCTTCGCCGGGGCGGGAAGCCTTGTCGCGGCGACGGCCGTCGACCTCTCGATCAGGGCCCTTTCGGTCGATGTCGGCGCGCTCAGTGCCGCGGGCAATATCTTCGTCAGCGCGGGACTCCCGGTCCTCGCCGTGGCGGCCACCGAGGCGATCGTCCCGGTCGGCAGCATTGCCATCGATTCCGCGGTGGCGGGCACCGACATCCGGCTCGGCGCCGATAGCGATATCGATGTCGGCTTCGCGCAGGCGGGCGACGACTTCGTCGCAAGCGCCGGCGGAACCTTCACCGGCGGAACGATCGTGACGACCGGGCTTGGGCTGGACGACGATCTGCGGGTCGGCAACGGAAGCAATATCGCGGTTCAATCCGCCGGGCAGCTTCAGCTCGACAATGGCGAGGCGCCCGACCTCATCTTTCTCGAATCGACCGGTGGCAGCATCGTGAGCGGCGACACGCTCAGCGCAGCCGGCCTCACCGCCAATGCGGCGCTCGACCTCGACCTCAACGACGTCTTCGTGACGAGCAGTCTCCTCTTGTCCGCCACCGGCGGATCGATCGACGGCAACAGTTTCAATAGCGATGGCGATGTCGATCTCGATTCGGCGACGACGATAGACGTGGCGAGCGTCAATGCCGGCGGCGCCCTTACCGCCGATGCGGGAGGCGACGTCCGGATCGACAATGCCGTCACCGGCACCAGCATCGCGCTCGCGTCCACCGGCGGGTCCGTGCTCAGCGACGGCCTGCTCGATGCCGGCACGTCGCTTCAGGTGACGGCGGCGAACGGCATCGACCTCAACGCCGTCGATGCGGCCGGCTTCGTCGATCTTTCCTCGAGCGCGGGCGGAGTCGACGCCGACGCCGTCACCACCACCGGCTCGGTCTTCATTTCCTCGGCAGGATTGACGACCCTCGGGACTCTCACCGCCGGCGGGTCCGTCTCGCTTTCGGGAGACGATCTCCAGCTCACCAGCATCGTTGCCGGGACAGACCTGAATCTGTCGGCGGGCGGCGACATCGGCTTCGGCTCGCTTCAGGCCGGCGACGACGTCACGGCCAACGCCGGAGGCACCATCACCGGCAGCAATGCGGTCAGCACGGGCCTCGGCTTCGATGACGAGATCTTCTCCGAAGTGCCGCTGAACCCCTTGCTCGGGTCGAACATCTTCATGTTCGCCGTCGGTGACCTCAGGCTCGACAACGGCAATTCGGCGACGGCGCTTCTGCTCGCATCGTCCCAAGGCAGAATATTCAGCAGCACCCTCCTTCAGTCGGGGGCCAATATCGAGCTGGACAGCGCCGGCGACACGATCATCGCCAGCGCCGCGTCAGGCGACGATTTCCTCGCCGACGCCGGCGGCGCCTTCACCGCTTCGAACGTGACCGCGCTCGTCGGTAGCGACATCATCGTCACGTCGGCCGGGGATCTGAGCCTCGACAATGCCGAGGCCGTCGGCCTGATCCAGCTCCAGTCGACCGGAGGAAGCATTTTCAGCGCCGGCCTGTTGGACGCGGGGACCTCGCTCGATCTCGCCGCCGCCGCCAATGTGGACATGAACGATGGGATCGCCGGCACCTCGATCAGCCTGTCGGCAAGCGGAACCTCGCTTGATGCCGGCGATCTCACCTCGGGTCAGGATATATTCGCCTCGTCGAGCGGAACTGCGACGATCGCGTCCGCGACGAGCGGCGCCTCCATCTTCGTCTTCGCCTCCGGAGCGGCCCAACTCGGCCTTTTCGACGCGGGCGGCTCCCTCATCGTGTCCGCCGGTTCGATCCAGCTGGACAGCGGCATTGCCGCGGACGATGTCGATCTCCGCGCCGGCGGCGACATCGCGGTGACGTTCGCTCAGGCGGGCGATGACTTCACGGCCAATGCCGGCGGCGCCTTCACGGGCAGCAACGTCGTCACCACCGGTCTCGGCTTCGACAGCGAGACTCAGTCGTCCGAGAGCACGTTCGGCGGCGTCGGAAGCAATATCGAGATCGACACGATCGCCGATGCGCGCCTCGACAATGGCAACACCGTTGGGTCGCTGGATATCAATTCGCTCAACGGCGACGTGCTGAGCGACGGGCTTCTCGAAGCTGCCGGCAATTTCGTGGTGCTCGCGGCGGACAATGTCGACATCAATGACGGTACGGCCGGCGGTTTCATGCAGCTCGAAGCCGAGACAGGTTCGCTCGACGCCGGCGATCTTTCCGCGGTCGGCTCGCTCCTCGCCTTCGCCGATACGGACGCGACGATCGCCTCTGCCGACGCCGCGGGAATACTGGTCTCGGCGTCAGGCACGGCCGATCTCGGCACCCTCGCCTCGAGCCTAGAGATACGGGTATCGGCCGACGACATATTGCTCGACAGCGGCACTGCAGTCGACGACGTCGATCTTTCGGCGACGGGCGACATCGCGGTCACCTTTGCCCAGGCGGGCGACGATTTCACTGCGACGGGCGGCGCCTTTACCGGCGGGACTATCGTCACCACCGGCCTCGGCTTCGACGGCGAGACGATCGGCGGAATCGAGGGCGGCTCGGGCGGACTCGGCAGCAACATCATCGTCCATGCCGATAATGACGTCAGCCTGGCCAGCGGCGATTCCGCCGGCTTCATCGAGCTTCTTTCCAATGCCGGAGCGATAACCAGCAGCACCCTTCTCGAGGCGGTCGGAACGATCGACCTCGACAGCTTTGGCGATACGACGATCGCCTCCGCCGAGGCAGGAAACGACTTCCTCGCCGATTCGGGTGGAGCGTTCAGCGCGGCGGACGTCACGGCCGGCGACAACATCACGGTGACCTCGGCCGGCGACCTGGCGCTCGCCAATGCCGATGCCGTGGCCGCCATCCAGCTCAGCTCGACCGGCGGCAGCGTGCTCAGCACCGGCCTGCTCGATGCCGGAAGCTTCCTGACCGTCTCGGCGGCCGACAATATCGACTTCAACGACGCGACGTCCATCGCCTTCATAGATCTGTCGGCGGGCGCCGGCTCGCTCGACGCCGGATCGCTCACCTCCGACGGAACGATCTTCGCCTCGGCTGGCACCGATGTCACCCTTGCCTCTGCGAACAGCGGCGACAGCATCTTCGTCTCCAGCGGAGGTACGTCCGACCTCGGCACGCTTGTCGCAAACGGCTCGATTTTCGTCTCGGGGGCCGCCATCCAGCTCGCCAGCGCCACCGCCGACGAGGATGTGGACCTGAGCGCCGACGGTGACATTGCGGTCACCTTCGCCCAGGCGGGCGACGACTTCGTGGCGTCAGCAGGCGGGACCTTCACCGGCACGGACGTCACCACGACCGGGCTCGGCTTCGACAACGACATCTTCTCCGAAGGCCCGGTCAGCGGCGGCCTCGGAAGCAACATCGTCGTCGAGGCGGCGGGCGACCTCCGGCTCGACAATGGCGACGCCGCCGATGCATTGCGCCTGACCTCGACCGGCGGCCAGGTCCTCAGCTCCACCCTGCTCGCCGCGGGCGGCAATATCGAGCTCGACAGCGCTGACGACACGTTGATCGCCGATGCCGACGCGGGGAACGACTTCCTCGCCGACGCGGGTGGAGCATTCGGCGCGGCGAACGTCACCGCGGGCAACAACATCACAGTGACGGCGGCCGGCGACCTCGCGCTCGCCAATGCCGATGCCGTCGCCGCCATCCAGCTCAGCTCGACCGGCGGCAGCGTCCTCAGCGCCGGCCTGCTCGATGCCGGCAGTTTCCTTACCGCGTCGGCCGCCAACAACATCGACATCAACAATGCCGATGCCGTGGCCTTTATCGACCTGTCGGCGAGCAGCGGTTCGCTCGACGCGGGAGCGCTCACGTCCGACGGAACGAT
>CBIGXQ010000041.1:0-17923 GCA_966193865.1 uncultured Sphingosinicella sp.
GTGAACGACGTGGTGCTTCCACCGCCAGTGGTCTGAGTAGCCATGTCCTGAGTGCCCTCCCGATGGCACGCCGGCCGCCGCGCGCGAAACGCGACTCCAGCACCGAATCGATGAATCCCCCCGCCCGACAAGTCCGACGGCCTGGACGTGTTTAATAAAATCTTAAATTTAAGACATTTGCCTGACGGTGAAATCCGCAGCTACCGGAGGGTAACGTCACCAAACGAAAGTTTACCTTCGTTAACCATCCGTATCGACATGCACGTCAGGGGGATCCGTCGGTCAACTCGCGCGCGAGCATGGCGAGCTCTGTGCGGTTGGAGATATCCAGCTTCTCGTAGATCCGATGCAGACAGACCTTCACCGTTCCCTCGGTGAGCCCAAGTTCCTCTGCGATCTCGCGGTTTCGAAGGCCGGACCCGACGAGGCGGGAAATGGCGCGTTCGCGGGGCGCCAGTGCGCCAAGCGGTCCCTTCGGCTCGGCGCCGTTGCGCATCGTGATGTCGAGCGCGCGCTGGAGCACCGACCGCTCGATCCACCTTTCGCCCCGGCAGACATTGTCGAGACAGGTGACGATGAGATTCTCCGCGCCCTCCTTGAGGATGATTCCGTTCACGCCGAGCTGGATCGCCTCCATCAGGCTCTGGTCGTCGAGATCGGCGGTGAGTATAACGATCGCTCTCTGATCGCCGCGCGCCCGAAGCGTTCTGAGCACGTCGAGGCCGCTGCGTTCGGGCATCTTCAGATCGAGCACGAGCACGTCCGGGCGCGCAGAAGGCAGCAATTCGAGCGCTGCTGCGCCGTCTCGAGCCTTGGCGACGACCTCATAATTGGTACCGCAAAGCATCGCCTCGATCCCTGAAAGCATCAGCGGATGATCGTCGGCGAGAAGGACTCGAGTCACGGGTTGGAGCCGATCGGCACCCGGATCTGGAGCCGAGATCCTTCGCCGCCGGAAAAGAGCGACAAGGTTCCGCCAAGCCCTTTTACCCGCTCGTGAACCGTCCATGGGGAAGCTGTCGTGCCGCCATCCTCACCGGTCGAGGGGAAGCCGATGCCGTTGTCGGTAATGCTGAGCTCGATATCGCCCCCGCCGTCGCTGAGGGCGACGTGAAGGGCGCTTGCGCGTCCGTGGCGAGCGGCGTTGGCTGCGGCCTCGCGGATGATCTGGTGAAGCTCGTGCTCGACCCAGATCGGCGCGGCGATCTCGCGGCGTGGCCGGGAGAGGTCGCAGGCGAGGTTCCAGCGGCGCTCGATCTGGTGGATGAGGTCGGGGAGACCGGCCGCCAGATCGGTCTGCCGCATCGAGCCGCGGCCGCTTCGAAGGGCGCCGATGAAGGCCCTGACATTGCGCTGCTCGGCCGTCAGATCGGCCTTGATCGTCTCGATCTCGGGCTCGGGGTCACGTCCAGCTCTGACCCACGATTTCAGCGCCTCGAGCCGGAACGACGCGCCCGCAAGGACCTGAACGACGCTGTCGTGGAGATCGCGGGCAAGCGACATCCTGGCCCGGGTGAAGGCTGCCTCTTCCGAAACGGCGAGCATGGTCGAACGGTCGAACAGGGCCGAGATTTCCATGCCCAGTCTCTGGCCGATCCTCAGATCATCCGTGCACAGCCCGTCGATCTCGAGCGCAAGCAATTCGCCCTGGTAATCCTCGGCCCGGATCCGGATCGCGAGCCCCTTGTCGAGCCGGTAGCGCTCGGCGAAAACCGCCTGGAACGTCTGGCGCAAACCATGAAGCCGATGGGATCCGTCTTCGCTGCGATAGACGGCGCGCTGCCGCTTGCGATCGAACAGGAACGCGCAGCCCTCGGCCTCGTCGGAGAAGAAGCGATCATGCTCTTCCGGCCCGGCGCGCTGGCTGGCGAAGCTGGTTTCGTCCAGCTCGGCAATGTGAACCCAGGGCTCCTCCCTTTGCCACCAGGCGAAGACGATCCTCCCCGCCTTCGTCTGATCGGCGGCGTGCTGCATGGCGAGCCGGATCGGTGGCCCTTCCGCTTCCGGTTGGAGCTCGAGCATCGCCGACGTCGCTTCGCCGGTCCCGCCTTGCTGGTTGACGCCGAACCAGATGAACAGGAGCGAGAGGACGATGAGGTGGGTGAGCCGGATCAGAAGCCGCTGAAGGTCGAATTCGGCGGTTTCTATCGCCAGCGCCGCGGCGCCGGCCGCGAAGAAGAGCAAGGCCACCGCAGCAGCGGTCAGTGCGGTTTCGCGCCAGCTCCAACGGATCGCCGATGACAGAAGCAGGAAGACGAAGAAGGTGTAGAAGGGGCTGGTATAGCCCTCCGTGAAGAAGACGAGGATGCCGAACGCCGCGATGTCGACGAGGTGGGCGAAGGCGGAAAGCCGATGGTCCAGCCACCAATTGGTCCAGGTGAGGACAAGCAGCCCCGCCGACCAGATCACGTAGGCCCCCATCAAGGCATAGGCAGCCCCGGGATTTTGACTGGGTTGGCTGGGATCCAGATAGACGGCGAGCAGGAAGACTGCGGCGAGCACCAAACGGCCCAACGCAATCACTCGCCCGGAACGATGCCGGAACGTCGGCTGGATCATTTGCCCCCCGGCTCAGCTATCCGATCTAAGCTACAGGAATCGCTGGGAAGGGCAATCGGAAACCGTTCCGGAACGAAACATCCGTCCCGATATGGGAAGGCGGCGCGGGATCGCCGCGCCGCCCGCCTTGCCCGACTCTAGCCCGTGGAAGGGCGAGGCCGGGTCGATCGGTGCTTAATCGTCGAGGCGGAGAGCCGTCGTCGTGACGATGTCGCCGTTGACGCTAAGGCTGTTCGGCGCGAGGCGGATTCGCCTGCGCTGACCGTCGGCGCCGGTCACCAGGACGGTCCGAATCGTCCCGTCGTCGGATCGGACGATCCGACTCACGGTGCCGATCGTGACTCCGCTGCGATTCTGGACGACGAGGCCGGTCCGAAGTCCGCTGAGATCCGGCAGGGTGACCGGATTGGTGCGAAGCACGCTATTCTCGTTCGCCCGGACTCGAGCACGGCTATTGGCCCGGACCGGACCCCGGCTGTTCGAGCGGGCATCGATGCGAGTCTCTCTGCCCTGATTGACGTCCAGATTCCGTCCGACGTCCAGGTCGAGGCCACCGCGCGTGCTGCCACCAAGGCCGACGCCAACGCCGCCGCCCATGCCACCGCCATGTCCCCCGCCGTGGCCACCACCATGTCCGCCGCCATGTCCGCCGCCGCGGCCCTGAGCGAGGGCCTGGCTGCCGACGACCAGGCTGGCCGTTGCGAGCGCGGTCAAGATGTGTCTGCTGTTCATTATCCTGCTCCTTGCGATCGTGCGCCGACGGTCCCGTAGGGACGGGCGCATTCCCCCATCAGGACCGCTCAATGACGAGCGCGCGGCGGCGTTCCGCGGGAGTCAGCGGGGGTTCAGCTTGGCAGGACGGCTTGTGGACAGGTTGCGACGACATGTTCGTCGGAGAGGTCGATCGGGAGTTCGAGGTGGACGATCCGGGCAAACTGCCAGAAACGGCAAGTGCCCGAGCGTTTCCGCCCGGGCACCCGTAAGACGGCTCGCGCCGCCTACCCCCTTTTCGACGCTTCGGCCCGCACGCCACCCTCACCTCGCAAGAGAATGGCGGGGCCGAAGCCTCCCCGAACCAGGCCTAAGTCCTTGGTTGCGTGGAAAGGACGGTATGCCTCGCGGCGTCGATTGTCATGGCCTGAATGTCGGCGTGACAAGTTTGCCGATCCGCTGTGGCGAGTCGGCCACAGGCGTAAGCGCCGGTTCCAGAGGCTGCACATAGCGATGTGTGATCAGGGCCGTTGCGGGCCCCGAGTACACGCCCCAGGGCCTGTCCTGCCCAAGCGGTCGCCCGATCACGATGCTTCCACTTGGGCAGGACAGGCCCTAGAGGAGCCACACCTTCGCGAAAGGAACGTTCTTCAGCCGATGCGCCTGTCCCATTACTTCCTGCCGGTCGCCCGGGAAACGCCTGCCGACGCGCAGATCGTCAGCCACAAGCTGATGCTTCGCGCCGGGCTGGTGCGTCAGACGGCGTCGGGGATCTATGCCTGGCTTCCATTGGGCTTTCGGGTCCTCAACAGGATCGAGCAGATCGTCCGCGAGGAGCAGGACCGAGCGGGCGCGATCGAGTTGCTCATGCCGACGATCCAGTCGGCGGACCTGTGGCGGCAGTCCGGCCGCTACGACGCCTATGGACCGGAGATGCTCCGATTTGCCGACCGTCACGGCCGCGAAATGCTCTATGGGCCAACCAACGAGGAGGTGATCACCGCCTTGTTCCGCGACTCGGTGAAATCCTATCGCGATCTGCCGCGCACGCTCTACCATATCCAGTGGAAGTTCCGCGACGAGGTGAGGCCCCGATTCGGGGTCATGCGTGGGCGCGAATTCCTGATGAAGGACGCCTACAGCTTCGACCTCGACGAAGAGGGCTTAAAGGCGAGTTACGAGGCGATGTTCGTCGCCTATCTTCGCACCTTCGCCCGACTGGGTCTCCAGGCGGTGCCGGTGCGGGCGCCGACCGGACCGATCGGCGGCGATCTCAGCCATGAATTCCACATCCTCGCCGATACCGGCGAAAGCGCCCTGTTCTATGATGCCTCCATCGAGGACATTTCGCGCGACGAACTGCTTTCGGCCGACTCCTCGACGATCAAGCGCCTTACCGGGCTCTATGCGATGGAAGAGGAGGAGCATGCCAAGGTGGCCGAGTGTCCGGTGCCGGCCGATCGTCTGCGCAGCCGCCGCGGCATCGAGGTTGGGCACATCTTCGCCTTCGGCACCAAGTACAGCGCCTCGATGGGCCTTTCGGTGCAAACCGCCGACGGCGGTCAGGTCCACCCGCAAATGGGCAGCTACGGCGTCGGCGTGTCGCGACTGATGGGGGCCATCATCGAGGCGAGCCACGACGACAAGGGCATCATCTGGCCGGAAAGCGTCGCTCCCTATCAGGTGGGCCTGATCAACATGCGCGCCGACGACGGCAACGTCACCAGCGCTTCGGACGAGATTTACGGCCAGCTCCGTCAGGCCGGGATCGACACGCTCTACGACGATCGGGACGAACGCGGAGGCGCCAAGTTCGCGACGATGGACCTGATCGGCCTTCCCTGGCAGCTGATCGTCGGACCGAGGGGTCTCGAGAAGGGCGTCGTCGAGCTCAAGCGTCGCGCGACCGACGAGCGCGAGGAATTGTCGATCGAAAGCGCCCTGGCGAGATTGACCGCATGAGCCAAGTCTCCGGTCGTGTCGGCTCGGGCCGGCATGGCGATCTCCCAGCCTCTCCGCCACTCAGCGTGAAGGAGCCGTCATGATCCTTTCCCGCTACGAACGGATGATCGCTCGACGCTATCTGCTTCCGGGCAAGGGCGAGGGCTTCATCTTTCTCGTCGCCAGCATCAGCCTGGTGGCGGTCATGCTCGGAGTCGCCGCCCTGATTGTGGTGATGAGCGTAATGAACGGCTTTCGTGCCGAGCTGTTCGACAAAGTGGTCGGGCTCAACGGACATGCCGTCATCCAGGGCTATGGCAACCGACTCGAAAACTGGCGCCCGATCCTCGAAGAGGCGCGCCGGACGCCGGGAGTCACCTCCGCCTCCGCTCTCATCGAGCAGCCGCTCATGGCCAGCCATGAAGGCCGGGTCGAGGCGATCCTGCTGCGCGGAATGCCTCGCGAGGATCTCGTCAACAATCCGACTCTGGAGGTGCTCTCCGGATCGATGGCGGCGCTCCAGCCGGACCGGACCAATGTGGCGATCGGCTATCGCCTGGCCGAGCTTCTGGGAGTGACGGTCGGCGGGTCGATCACGATCATCAGCCCGCAAGGCCGGACGACGCCGTTCGGAACGGTGCCGCGGATCGTCGACTATGAAGTCGCCGCGATCTTCGAGGTCGGACTCTACGATTTCGACAAGACCTTCGTGATCATGCCGATGGAGGAGGCCCAGAATTTCCTGATGATGGGTGACGCCGTCGGAATGATCGAGGTCGACACCGTCGACGCCGATCGGGTCGGGGAAATCATGGCGCCGCTGGCCGCATCGGTCGGGAACCGGGCCGTGGTCAGAGACTGGCGATCGATGAACTCCGCTCTGTTCGAGGCGCTTCAGGTCGAACGCGTGGTCATGTTCGTGCTCTTCTCGATCATCATCCTCGTCGCCGTGTTCAACATCTTGTCGTCGCTGATCATGCTGGTTCGAGCGAAAAGGCGCGACATCGCCATCCTCCGGACGATGGGCGCGACCCGAAGCGGCCTGCTCAAGGTTTTCATGACCGTCGGCGTGACGATCGGAGTCCTCGGAATCGCAGCGGGAATGCTGCTTGCCGCCATCTTCCTCTTCTATCGCCAGGCGGTGGTCAGCTTCGCCCAATGGGCGACGGGCCAGAATTTGTGGGATCCGGAGATCCGCTTCCTCACCGAGCTGCCGGCGAAGACCGACCCGGTCGAGGTCACGGTCATCGTCGTCATGGCCCTGCTGCTCAGTTTTCTCGCCACCCTGATCCCGGCGTGGCGCGCCTCCAAGACCGATCCGGTGCAGGTGCTTCGCTATGAGTGACGGCGTTCTCGAGGTCCGCGGCCTCAAGCGAAGCTTCGAACAAGCGGGCGTCCGGATCGACGTCCTTCGCGGAATCGATCTGACCGTCGGGAAGGGCGAGATCGTCGCTCTGCTCGGTCCGTCCGGCTCGGGCAAATCGACTTTGCTTCAGGCGGTCGGGCTGCTCGAGGGCGGGTTCGAGGGGTCGATCCGGATCGCGGGCGAGGAAGTGGCGGAGCTTGACGATTCCCATCGCACGCGGGTGCGCCGCGACGGCCTCGGCTTCGTCTACCAATTCCATCACCTGCTGCCCGATTTCAACGCCGTCGAGAATGTCGTCATCCCGCAGCTCGTGCGCGACGCGACCCACGAACAGGCGCGCCAGCGGGCGGAAAGCCTGCTGACGTCGCTGGGACTCGGCGAGCGGTTGACCCATCGGCCGAGCAAGCTTTCGGGCGGCGAGCAGCAGCGTGTCGCGGTCGCCCGTGCCCTGGCGAACCGGCCGGCACTGGTGCTCGCGGACGAGCCGACCGGCAATCTCGACGAGAGCACCGCCGACATCGTCTTCGCCGAGTTCCTCAGCCTCGTCCGAGGCGAGGGCAGCGCCGCTCTGGTCGCGACCCACAATGAGCGAATTGCCGCCAAGATGGATCGTGTCCTGCGACTCCACGAGGGCGTGCTGGAGTGACTCGATCCTGAAGCGCTTGATCGAATCGACTGAGCGGTTCGCCGAAAGCATGGGAATTGCCCGCACGATTGCGGGCTAAACCGGTCTCCCGGCAATGGATGGACCATCAGGGACATTTCGCTTCCAGGGCCGATACGAAGCGGGAGATCGAGATTGATCAAGCCGGCGAGCTACCTGGCGCTCTTCGCTGCCGCCATCTCATCCGAATCGTGGGCGGCTCAGACCGCAAGCCCGTCCGCGGCTCCCACTCAGCCGCCAGCGGGCTGCACGAGCTCCGGGCATCGCCAGTTCGACTTCTGGCTCGGCCGCTGGGACGTCTATCGAACAGGATCGGAGAATCTCGTCGCCCATAGCCTGATCGAATCGCTCTATGGCGGATGCGCGATCCGCGAGAACTGGATGCCGCTTCAAGGCGCAGGCGGCGGCAGCCTCAATGCCTGGCTTCCGCAGCAGGGTGTCTGGCGCCAGGCCTGGGTCGATTCATCGAACAGCTGGGCCATCTTCGAAGGCGGGATCGATCAGGGCGCGATGGTCATCAGCGGCGTCTGGCCGGGAGCGGCTGGACCGGGATCGGAGCCGCTCGTGCGGATAAGTTACAGTCGGGAGGAGGGCGGCGCGGTCCGCCAGGCGGGTCAGATGTCGACCGATGGTGGCCAGACCTGGGTGCCGTCCTTCGATCTCACCTATCGTCCCTCGACGTCCGTAACCACGGACTGAAACCTCATACGCAAGAACCGGTGGCCTGAGTGCGGGGAGCGGGTAACTGCCGGTCCCGGCGGAATATTCGCATCCTTTGATGCGTTGGGCGATCCATGTGCTCAAAGCGTGAACTTGCCCTGATGGCGGTGCTGATGATCGTCACGCTGGGCGGCTGTGACTGGATGAACAAGAAGGATCCGCCCGGACAGAAAAGTGCGGCTGAGGTGAAAGCGGAGCTGACCGAGCGAATCCGCCGCGCTTGCGCGTCCGAAGCCACTTATGATCGGCTCAAGGAACTCGCCTTCGACGAGGCAGCGCGGATTCGCCGCCAGGATCCGCGGGCTCTCGACGCTCTGGCAGAGGCGGCGGTGGTCCGGATGGAGCAGCCGGTTGCGAAGTCCCGTGACGAAGCGCTCAACGTCACGGTCTGCACCGGGCGTTTCATCCTCGAGCTGCCGCCGGGGGCGGAAAATGCCTTTGACGGCGAGCGGCGGCTTACCGCCGACATCGAATATGCGGCTCAGGCGGCGGCCGATGGCAGTGGTCTCGTCTATCACATGGAAGGAGCCGAGCCGATCATCTACCGGCTCGCCACCGTCGGTGGCCTTCCCCGGCCAGTCCCGGCCACGGCATCTCCGCCGCCCGCGGATCCGGCGCCGAGAGTGGCGGAGGCGGCACCGCCAGCAGCGACGGCGGAGCCGGAAAGGCGGACCAGCGCAAGCCCGAGTTTCAATTGCGCTCGTGGCCGGAGCAGGAGCGAACGGATGGTCTGCTCCAGCCCCGATCTGGCGGAGCGGGACCGTCGCATGTCGTCGATCTATTATTCCGCTTTGGCCGAATCCGACGGCGCTACCCGAAGGCGGCTCCGAGCGTCGCGCGATCGCTTCCTGCGCTATCGGGAAGGCTGTCCGAGCCCTGCCTGTATCGCCCAAGCTTATGAGGATCGGATCGACGAGATAAGGGATATAGCGGCAGGCCGTTGACCTTCATCAAAGCTGTGGAAAAGGCCAGCGCACCGGTTCCCTTCCGCGTTTCGGCTGCCCATAGTCGGCAAATGGCCGCGCCTTACGTCCCGCTGCGAATCTTCTCCTGTTACTCGATGCTCGAAGGCGCGATCGACCCCAAGGCGATTGCCAAGCAGGCACGGAGGCTCGATTTCCCGGCCGCGGCGGTGACCGACCGCAACGGCCTGTACGGCGTCATGCCGTTCAGCGACGCCTGCCTCGCCGAGGGCGTCCAGCCGATCGTCGGCGCAATGCTCGGAATCGCCCGGCCGGATCAGCCGATCATCGACTGGCTGGCCCTCTATGCGCAGGACGAACGCGGCTACTCCAATCTCTGCGCGCTCGTCTCCGAGGCGCATCTCGGGCGACCGCTCGAGCAGGATCCCCATGTCACCTTTGCCGCCCTGGAAGGTCGAACCGACGGTCTGATCGCTCTTACCGCAGGAGGAGAGGGGGCGCTTGCTCGGCTCGTCGCCGCCGGTCAGGAACCGGCCGCCGCGGCGATCCTTGAGCGGCTGAAAGGGCTGTTCCCGAACCGGCTCTATATCGAGCTGAGCCGGCGCGGCGATCCGGTGGAGCAGGCTGCCGAGGCGGGATTGATCGACATCGCCTTCGAACAGGATCTGCCGATCGTGGCCACCAATCCGGCGGCTTATGTCGACGGCCATTTCCACAAGGCGCACGACGCGATGCTGTGCATCGCCCAGTCGAGCCAGATCGACCGCGACGACCGCACCCGATCGTCGCCCGAGGCCTGGATGAAGCCGGCGGCCGACATGCGCGCCTTGTTCGCGGATCTGCCGGAGGCGATCGAGAACAGCGCCGTCGTCGCCCGCCGCTGCGCCTTCGCCGCACCGAAGCGAAAGCCGATCCTTCCCCGTTCGGCGCCGGATCTCGATGCCGAGGCCGAGCAGCTTCGCCGTGACGCGCGCGAAGGCCTCGACCGGAGGCTCGAAGCCTATGAGGGCCTGACCGAACCGGAGCGGAAGGTCTATCACGACCGGCTCGACTTCGAGGTCGAGATCATCACCGGGATGGGCTTTCCCGGCTATTTCCTGATCGTCGCGGACTTCATCAAATGGGCCAAGGAGCAGGGCATTCCGGTCGGCCCGGGCCGCGGTTCCGGAGCGGGCTCGGTCGTCGCCTGGGCTCTCACCATCACCGATCTCGATCCGATCCGGCTCGGCCTCCTGTTCGAACGGTTCCTGAATCCCGAGCGCGTTTCGATGCCGGACTTCGACATCGATTTCTGCGAAACCCGGCGCGGCGAGGTGATCCGCTACGTCCAGCAGCGCTGGGGCGCCGACCGGGTCGCCCAGATCATCACCTTCGGAAAGCTCAAGGCCCGCGCCGTCCTCAAGGATACGGGCCGGGTCCTCCAGATGCCGTATGGCCAGGTCGATCGGCTCGCCAAGCTGATCCCCAATCATCCGACCGACCCCTGGACCCTGGAGCGGGCGTTGAACGGCGTAACGGAGCTCGCCGCCGAATATCGCAACGATGCCCAGGTCCGCCGGCTGTTCGATCTGGCGATGAAGCTCGAAGGCCTCCCCAGGCACAGCTCGACTCACGCGGCCGGCGTCGTCATCGGCGATCGCCCTCTCGATCAGCTTGTGCCGCTCTACCGCGATCCCCGTTCGGACATGCCGGTCACCCAGTTCGACATGAAATATGTCGAGGCGGCGGGGCTGGTGAAGTTCGACTTCCTCGGCCTCAAGACCCTGTCCGTGCTCCGCAAGGCTGTCGAGATGCTGGCCAGGCGCGGCGTCGCCATCGATCTCGATCGGATCCCCTGGGACGATCCCGAAGTCTACCGGCTCCTCCAGCGCGGCGAGACGGTCGGCGTGTTCCAGCTCGAATCGGAAGGCATGCGCCGCACTCTGGCGGCCGTGAAGCCGGACAATTTCGGCGACATCATCGCGCTCGTCTCGCTCTACCGGCCGGGACCGATGGACAATATCCCGATGTTCGGCGCGCGAAAGAATGGGCGCGAGCCGATCTCCTATCCCCACCCGCTGCTCGAGGACGTGCTCAGGGAGACGTACGGGATCTTCGTCTACCAGGAACAGGTGATGGAGGCGGCAAAGGTCCTGGCCGGTTTCAGCCTCGGCGAGGCCGACCTGCTGCGGCGAGCCATGGGCAAGAAGATCAAGTCGGAGATGGACGCCCAGCGCGCCGGCTTCGTCGCTGGCTGTGAGCGGGTCAACAAGATCCCGGCGGCGAAGGCCAACGAGCTGTTCGACTTGATCGACAAGTTCGCCGGCTACGGCTTCAACAAGAGCCACGCCGCGGCCTACGCTCTCGTCGCCTATCAGACGGCCTGGCTGAAGGCGCATCATCGCCATGAATTCTACGCCGCCTCGATGTGCTTCGACATGGCCCAGACCGACAAGCTGGCCATCTTCGTCGAGGACATGAGGCGGATGGGGCTTGAGTGCCTGCCGCCCTCGATCAACGCGAGCGAGGCGGAATATTCGGTCGAGACGATCGGCGAGGACCTCGCCGTCCGATACGCACTCGGAGCGCTCAAGGGCGTCGGCGAGAAGGCGATGGAGCAGCTCGTCGAAGAACGCGGCGCCAATGGGCCGTTCCGCAGCCTCGACGATTTCGCCGCCCGGATCGACCCGCGCCTGCTCAATCGCCGCCAGATCGAAAGCCTTGCCGGCGGCGGCGCCTTCGACGGCCTGGCCGAGCGCTCCGCTGCCTTCGCGGCCGCGGAAACGATCCTCGCCGCGGCTTCGAGCGCCGCCGACGCACGGACGAGCGGGCAGGGGGGATTGTTCGGCGAAGGGCCGGCCAACGTGGTGCCGATCCGGATGCCGACAAGCGAGAGCTGGAGCCTGGCCCAGCGCATGGCCCAGGAGAAGGAGAGCTTCGGCTTCTATTTCTCCGCCCACCCGGTCGACAATTTCCGCCACCTCGTCGAGGCGCATGGCGCCCGAAGCTTCGCCCAGCTCGCCACCGTGCCGGTGCCGGCCGACGGCGGCCGGAGCGGCGCGGTGATGGCGGCGCTCGTCGAGGATACGAGATGGCGCACCTCGGCAAAGGGCCGCCGCTACATGATGGCGACCTTGTCGGATTCGTCAGGGCAGTTCGAAGCCACGATCTTCGACGACATGGTCGCCGAGCAGGTGGCGAACGCCGCCAAGATCGGCGCCTGCGCCCTGCTGGCCGTCGAGCTCGACCGGCGGCCCGGCGAGGAAACGCCGAGGGTGACGATCAAGTCGCTCCAGTCGTTCGAGAGCCTGTCGCTTCGCAGCCGTCTCCAGATCCAGATCGAGGTCGAGACGGAGTCGGCGGTGGCGTCGCTCGCCGAAGCCGTTGCCGGCGCCCGCGGCGGCAACGGCCAGCTTCGGCTCAAGGCGCGGCTGGCCGGAGGCGAAGCCGATCTCGTTCTCGGCCGCGATTTCGTCGTCGATGCCGAGCTTGCCGCTCGGCTGGAACGGATCGAAGGAATCGGCGCCGTCCACCTTTCCGTGGTCGAAGCGCCACGCCTTGCGCTCGTCTCCTGACAGGATAGACTTCCCGCAACAGTCTGCGGGAGAGAGCGATGCTTGGCGGGATGCAGGATTTCGAGCTGCGCGTGCCGCGGCTGATCGAACATGCCGAGCGCGAGCATGGAAGCCGAGAGATCGTCAGCTACTGGGCGGACGGGACGACCACGCGGACCAATTGGGCCGGCGTCGCGCGGGATTCGCGCAAGCTCGCGCAGGCGCTCGAGAAGCTCGGCGTGAAGAAGGGCGACCGGGTCGCGACGCTCGCCATGAACCACAGCCGCCATCTCGTCAGCTGGTACGGCGTGATCGGCATGGGCGGTGTAATCCACACCATCAATCCGCGCCTGTTCGATGAGCAGCTGGTCTATATCGCCAACCATGCCGAGGATCAGGTGCTGTTCTACGACAGGATGTTTCAACCGATCGTCGACCGGCTGAAGCCGCAATGGACCAGCATCCGCCACTATGTGTGCTTCGACCCAGGATCGGAGGCCGCGGCAGATGGTGCCGGATTCGAGGCGCTGATCGCCGCCGAGGACGGCGACTACCAATGGGTGGAGGGCTCCGAACGCGAGCCATGCATGCTCTGCTACACATCGGGCACGACCGGCAATCCGAAGGGGGTGCTGTACGAGCATCGCTCTTCGGTGATTCACGCCATGGCGGAGGTCCAGCCGGCGGTCTTCGATCTTGCGGCCGGGGCAGTGGCTCTGCCGATCGTGCCGATGTTTCACGCCGCGGCCTGGGGCCTGCCCTTCGCGGGCGCCATTTCGGGGATCAAGTTCGTCTATTCCGCGGTCAATGACGGCAAGGTGCTGTGCCGCCTCATGAACGAGGAGAAGGTCACTCATTCCGCCGGCGTGCCCACGGTCTGGCTTGCCATGTTCGCTCACATGGACTCGACCGGAGAGAAGCCCGAGTATCTGAAGATGGTGACGATCGGCGGATCGGCCGCGCCGCGGGCGATGATCGAGCGGTTGATGAAGATGGGCGTCCGGGTCGGCCATGCCTGGGGGATGACCGAAACCTCGCCGATCGGAACGATCGGCGCCCCGCCGGCCGATTGGGACGAGCTCAGCTTCGAACAACAGGTGTCGCTCGTGGCGCGCCAGGGCCGGGTTCCGTTCGGAGTGGAATTGCGGGTGGTGAACGACGAAGGCGAGGTCCAGCCTCGCGACGGCCAGAGCTCCGGGCGTCTCCAGATCCGCGGTCCATGGGTGATCAAGCGCTATTTCAAGGCGGAGGAGGACTCGACCGGACCGGACAATTGGTTCGATACCGGCGATGTCGCCGTCCTTCACCCCGACGGCACGATGCAGATCACCGACCGCTCGAAGGATGTCATCAAGTCCGGGGGCGAGTGGATCAGCTCGGTCGACCTGGAAAATGCCGCGGTCGGCTGCCACGGGGTCGCCGAAGCGGCGGCGATCGGAATCCATCACCCGCGATGGGACGAGCGCCCGCTGCTCCTGATCGTCCGCAGGGAGGGATCAGACGTGTCCGCGGCGCAGATTCGCGATCACCTCAGCCGCCATGTCGCCAAATGGTGGCTTCCCGACGAGATCCTCTTCGTCGACAGCCTGCCTCACACCGCGACCGGCAAGTTGCTCAAGACGGCGCTTCGCGAGCAATATCGCGATTACCGGCTTCCCGACGCGGCGGCGCCGCCATTGGCCGCAGCCGGTTCGAACATCCCGGTTTGAGCCGGTCGGGCGACCCATTTTCGGCCTGACTCGCTCGACCCGGCGCCCCCCGAGCCGGGGCCCTTCTACTCGCCCTGTGACGCCGCCCGGCTTGTGCCGTCGGGCTGCTCCGCGCGCTGCTGCTGACCGGCGAACAGATCGCCGAAGAAGCTTCCTGCATACCAGAGCGGCGCTTCAGAGCCGTCGGCAAGCTCGCGGGCGATCAGATAGTTGAGACGCGCGAATTTGGCGCCCGCCTGCCAGTTGATCGGCAGATTCAGGTCGTCATGCGTGCTGTGATAGTGGTTGCGAAGGAAATCCGTGAAGCGCTCGCGGCCCTCGCCTGCGAACCCCGTCATCAGGAACACCGAGGGGACACCCTCGCGAACGAACTTGTAATGGTCCGAGCGGGTGAACAGCCCTTCCTCCGGCAGCGGATCGGGGGTGAGCGACACGCCCATTCGCGCTCCGGCGCGAGCGACGATCGGTCCCATCGTCGAATGCTCGGCGCCGAAGGCGATCACGTCCTGGAAGTCATAAGTGAGGATCGGCATGTCGAGATTGACCAGCGAGACGATCCGGCCGTCGACGACCGGGTGGCTGGCGAGATATTCGGCGCCGAGCAGCCCCATCTCTTCGGCCGTCACCGCCGCCAGAAGAAGCGACCGGCGCGGCCGCTGGCCCGACTGAACCATCTGCCTGGCCACTTCGATCAGGGTCGCGACTCCGGTGGCATTGTCGAGTGCACCGTTCCGGATCTGGTCGCCTTCGCCCTCGCTGACCCCGAAATGGTCGAGATGGGCGGTGATCGCCACAAATTCGTCAGCGAGTTCGGGATCCGACCCCGGCAACACCGCGACGACGTTGGAGCTGGTGAATCGCTCGACGACGGCAGCTTCCCGTTCGACCCGGACGGTCTTGCCGATGTCGAAGCCCTGGGGCCGGCTGCCCGGTCGAGCCGCTTCCTCGAACAACTGGCGAAGGGAGCGCGGCGATCCCGCAAACAATCTTTCCGCCGCGACCGGGCCGACGGTCGCGTTGAAACGCAGGCCCCCGGCAAGATCGAACGCGACACCGTCCTCGCCGACCCAGGCGTGGCTACTCCGACCAGCCGCGCCGCTCGCAAATGCCGTCCATTCTATGCCCTCCGAATCCGCTGGGCTCAGGACCTGGATCAGGCCCACGGCCCCGCGCCGAGCCGCCATGACTCGCTTGTCCGAGCTGAGGTGGGCGGCGACGTCGCTGGCGACGCCTTCCGGAATGCCGCTGAGGACGACGACGATCTTGCCGCGGACGTCCAGCCCCGAATAATCGTCGAAGCCGTGGCTGGGCATGTCGAGCCCATAACCGACGAAGACGAGCGGGGCGCTCATCGTCAGCCTCTCCGTTTCCGGCGACGGGCGGAAGACGGCGTCGCGGCCATGTTCGAACCTGTCGGGCCCGATCGTCAGAGCGGGGGTGCCGTTGACCGAGTAGCGGACGAAATCCACCGGCTGATACCAGTTGTCGCCATTGCCGGGAGTCAGCCCCAGCGCCTCGAACTGGGCCGCGACGTAGCGGGCGGCGATGTCGTAGCCGCGAGTCCCGGGCTTTCTGCCTTCCACCAGATCATCGGCGAGGAAGGCGACGTGGGCGCGGAACGCTTCGGGCCTGAATTCCGGCGGCGCTTCGGGCTGCGCCGGCGCGGCCGAAGCCGTCGACATCATCACGGCCGCGGCCAACATTTTGAATCTCATGAGGAAAGTCAATCTCCCGAGGGGCTGGCGCACGCTATTTCAGCTGGAGCCGGCCTGCAACATTTGAAACCGGGACTGTGCGCGGATGACACAGCCGAGAAACAGTCATGGCTTAATCCGCTCGTCTATGGAACAGAACATTTCGTCGCAGAGTTCTGGCGATAGAGGAGTGAAGAAGATGCACGGATCGATCTTTGGCAAGCAGGGCAGGAGCTTTCCTCACGACCCCGCTCACAGGGGCTATCACGTCGTCTATCGTGAGAATGAAGTGAACCACTGCCCGGGCTGCGGACGCTCCCACTGGTATGTCGGCCGGGTCTCGGCCGAATGCGGATTCTGCGGGACCGCGCTTCCGCTCGTCGATCGACTGACAACGGGCGCCGGTCTTTTCGTCTCCCGCGGATCCCGTCCGGTCGACCTTCCGGTCGCCGCCTGACGCTCATGCCGGCGCCGTCGAACGGCGCCGGCCGGCATGGCCAGGCCAAGGCTGGCGGTCGGCCTTCAAGCGGCTGCCATTTCTCCAATTCGTCAGCAAGGCGGCCGAGCGGCCGCTCCATCGCACGATCCTCGACCGCCGAGTACCGGCGGGCGACCGCTATCCCCTTGCCGGGATTGGCGCCTCAACCTATAGACGCCGCCTTGCCGGCCGAAGCGGGCGTGGCGGAACTGGTAGACGCGCTGGATTTAGGTTCCAGTGGGCAACCGTGGGGGTTCGAGTCCCTCCGCCCGCACCAGCTTCGCGGCCTCTCGCGACGTGCTACCCATCCGGAATAAGGTTCGATCATCCATGCAGACCGTTGAGACGTTGAACGAGGGCCTCAAGCGCGCCTTTCGCATCACCATTCCCGCGAAGGACATCGACGCCCGCGTCGACCAGGAGCTGAAGTCGATCGCGCCGCAGGTGCGCATGCCCGGTTTTCGCCCGGGCAAGGTGCCGGCCAATCTCGTCCGCAAGATGCATGGCCCGGCGCTCGAGCAGCAGGCGCTCCAGACCGCCGTCCAGGAAGGCGTCCAGAAGCTGATGGACGAGCAGAAGATCCGTCCAGCGATGCAGCCGAGCGTCGAGCTCGAAGAAGGCGGCATCGGCAAGGACGCGGTTGTGAAGGTCGAGGTCGAGGCCCTTCCGGAGGTCCCCGAGACCGAGCTCGAAGGCCTCAAGATCGAGCGGCTTCGGGTCGAGCCGTCCGACGAGATGCTCGACGAGGCGGTAATGAGGCTCGCCGAAGGGCAGAAGAGCTTCGATCCGGCGCCGGCCAAGCAGGTCGCGCGCAAGGGCGATCTCCTGATCATCGATTTCGAAGGCAAGGTCGACGGCGAGCCGTTCGAGGGCGGCAAGGGCGAAGGCATGTCGATCGAGATCGGCTCCGGCCGTCTCATCCCCGGTTTCGAGGATCAGCTTGTCGGCACGAAGGCGAACGATCAGCTGGTCGTCAAGGTCGCTTTCCCGGAAGATTATCCGGTCGCCTATCTCAAGGGTCGTGACGCCACCTTCGACGTCACCGTCAACGAAGTTCAGGTGCCGCGCGAGGTGAAGGCCGACGACGCCTTCGCCCAGTCCATGGGACTCGAAGGGATCGATCAGCTTCGCGGCCTCTTGAAGAGCCAGGTCGAGCAGGAGCTCGGCGGCCTGACCCGGACCCACATGAAGCGCCAGCTGCTCGATCAGCTCGCCGCTTCCTACGATTTCCCGGTGCCCCAATCGATGGTCGACGCCGAATTCGACCAGATCTGGCGCCAGCTCGATCATGAAGCCAGCCATGAATCCGATCCGGAAGCTGCCCGTGCGGAGATGGAGAAGGACCGCGAGGAATATCGCTCCATCGCCGAGCGCCGGGTCCGACTCGGTTTGCTTCTGTCTGAAATCGGCCAGAAGGCCGGAGTGCAGGTGAGCCAGCAGGAGATGAACCAGCTGATCGCCCAGGCCGCCCAGCAATATAAGGCCGAGGACCGCCAGCGCTTCGCCGATTATGTCCGCCAGGATCCGATGGCTGCCGCCCAGCTGCGCGCGCCCTTGTTCGAGGACAAGGTCGTCGACCATCTGTTCGGCAAGGCGGAGATCAGCGAGCGGGTCGTGACCCGCGA
>CBIGXQ010000042.1:0-17905 GCA_966193865.1 uncultured Sphingosinicella sp.
CGGCGGATCGCCAGGGCGGCAGCGGCGCCCGAGCTCGATATCGAGATCACCGCCAATCAATGGTGGTGGGACGTGCGCTATCTGAGCGACGATCCCAGCCGGATCATCCAGACCGCGAACGAGCTTCATTTGCCGGCCGGAGTGACGGCGAGAATCAGCCTCAAGTCGAACGACGTCATCCACAGCTTCTGGGTGCCCAATCTGGCGGGCAAGCAGGACCTGATCCCCGGCCGGGTCAGCGATCTCAGCGTGCGGCCGCTTCGCGAAGGCCGATATCGCGGCCAGTGCGCCGAATTTTGCGGGCTCCAGCATGCCCATATGGCGCTCGACGTGACGGTGGAATCGCCGGCCGCCTTCGCCGCCTGGAGGCAGCGGCAGAGCCGGCCTGCGCCGCCGCCGCGAACGCCGCTTCAACTGGCCGGCTTCAACTATGTGACGACCCGCGAATGCGCCTCGTGCCACAATATCGCCGGCACTCCGGCATCGGGGCAGGTCGCGCCTGACCTCACCCATTTCGCCAGCCGGCGGTCGATCGGCGCCGGCACCTTCCCGATGAGCCGCGGCCATCTCTACGCCTGGATCGCCGACCCGCAGAGCGCGAAGCCCGGCAACAACATGCCCTATGTCGGGCTCGAGCCGAACGAGCTTCACGCCATCGTCGCCTATCTGGAGACGCTCCGGTGAAGGTGCGGACGAACCCCTACGATCATGACCGGGACGGCCACGATCTGACCGGCGAGGCGCTGCACGCAAGACTCGAAAAGACCTGGGGACGGCAACCGGGACTGTGGGGATGGCTCAGCACGGTCGACCACAAGGAAGTGGCCCGTCGCTACCTGATCACCGCCTTCGTCTTCATGATCCTCGGCGGGATCCTCGCCGCCCTGATCCGGCTCCAGCTCGCCCGGCCGGAGAGCGGCCTGATCGACCCCGACCGCTACAACCAGATCTTCACCATGCACGGAACGACGATGATGTTCCTGTTCGCGGTGCCGGTGATGGAGGCGATGGCGGTCTACCTGATCCCGCTGATGCTCGGCACGCGCAACATCGCCTTCCCCCGGCTCAACGCGTTCAGCTATTTCGTCTATCTGAGCGGCGGAACCCTGCTTTGGGTCGCCTTCGTCATGGATGTCGGCCCCGACGCCGGCTGGTTCTCCTACGTGCCGCTGGCGGGTCCGGAATATTCGCCCGGCAAGCGGGTCGACGTCTGGGCGCAGATGGTGACTTTCACCGAGGTCGCGGCACTGGCCGTCGCGGTGGAGATCGTCGCCACCATCCTCAAGCAGAGAGCGCCGGGAATGAGCCTGGCGAAGATGCCGCTCTTCGCCTGGGCGATGCTCGTCGTCTCGCTGATGATCATCATGTCGATGCCTTCGGTGACGCTGGCGTCCGGAATGCTGCTTTCGGACCGGCTGGTCGGGACCCAGTTCTTCAACAGCTTCGAGAATGGCGACAGCCTGCTGTGGCAGCACCTGTTCTGGTTCTTCGGCCACCCGGAAGTCTATATCATCTTCCTTCCGGCGACCGGCTTCGTCAGCGAGATCGTCCAGACGTTCAGCCGGCGCCCGACCTTCGGCTATACCGCCATCGTCGCCGCCCTGGTCGGCACCGGGCTGCTCGCCTTCGGCCTGTGGGTCCACCACATGTTCGCGACCGGACTGCCGAGGCTGGGCTTCGCCTTCTACACCGCCGCCAGCATGGCGGTTTCGATCCCGACCGGGATCCAGATCTTCTGCTGGATCGCGACGATGTGGGACGGCCGGCCCCGATTCCAGGTGCCCCTCCTGTGGGTGATCGGGTTCATCGTCACCTTCGTCATCGGCGGCCTCACCGGAGTCATGCTGGCGAGCGTTCCGATCGACCTCCAGCTTCATGACACCTATTTCGTCGTCGCCCACTTCCACTATGTGCTGATCGGCGGCGCCGTCTTCCCGTTGCTCGGAGCGATCACCTACTGGTTCCCGAAGATGACCGGCAGGATGATGTCGGACGGGTTGGGCAAGCTGACCTTCTGGATGAGCTTCGTCGGCTTCCAGATCGCCTTCTTCCCGATGCACATCCTCGGCGTGATGGGCATGCCGAGACGGGTCTACACCTATCCGGAAGGGCTCGGCTGGGAGACTCTGAACCGGGTCTCCTCGCTCGGCGCCGCCATCTTCGCGCTCAGCCTCGGCCTGTTCCTGGTCAACGCATTGGTGTCGATGCGCCGGGGCAAGGTGGCGGGCCCGAATCCCTGGGACGCGCCGGGCCTCGAATGGGCGACCTCGTCGCCGCCGCCGAGCTATAACCATGCCCACATTCCCGTCTCGACGGGCCGGACCCCGCTTTGGGAAGACCGGGTCCATCTGCCGGTGATGAAAGGGCTTCGGGTCGACGACCGCGAGCTTCTTCTCACCACGGTGATCGACGCCAGCCCCGACCTTCGCGAACCCTCCGCCGAGCCCAGCCCCTGGCCCTTCATCGCCTCGCTGGCAGTGGCGGCGGTGTTCGTCTCGTCGATGTTTACGCCCTGGGCGGTGGCGATCGGCGCGATCCCGGTCGGCGCGGCGCTCACCGCCTGGTTCTGGCCCAAGGATCCGACCCTCCATCCCGAACCGGTGATCGACTGATGCTGCAGCCCCGCTTCAGCGGCGATCTCGCCAGGCTCCACACCCACGGCTTCAGCCACCGCGCGCTGACCTGGTGGGGGGTGATGGCCTTCTTCCTCATCGAGGGCACCGCCTTCCTGATGGCGATCGCCTCCTATTTCTTCCTGATGAACCAGGAGCAGGCCTGGCCGCCGCCGCCGTTCGAGCCGCCCGACCTGCTCGCGGGAACCCTGTTCACGATCGTCATGCTGCTCAGCGAGATTCCCAACACGGCGGCGAAGCATGCGGCCGAGAAGGGCAAGCTTCGGCTGCTTCGGCGGCTGATGCTGGTCGACGTCGCGATCGGGGCGGTGTTGATCGGGCTTCGGGCGTGGGAGTTCGCCTCGCTCAACGTCCTCTGGTACGACAATGCCTATGGCTCGATCATCTGGGCCCTTCTCCTCCTCCACGCCGTCCATTTCATCACCGACTGGGTCGACACCATCGTCCTCGCCGGCCTGATCCACGGCAATCATGGCCTCGAAGGGCGGCGTTTCGTCGATGCCAGCGAGAATTGCCTCTATTGGCGCTTCGTCTGGCTGGTCTGGCTGCCGATCTACGTGCTGATCTACTGGCTGCCGCGGTGGGTGTCGTGATGAGGCCGCGAAGCACGATCGAGCATTTCGCGCCCTGGCTCGGGCTCGTCGCTGCCGGGCTCGGCTGGGGCCTGTCGCACCAGATCGGAAGCAATGCCGTGTTCGACGATTGCCGGGTGGCGGGCAACGGCTTCGTCCTGATCATCTGCCTCGCCGGGCTGATCATCGTCGCCGCCGGCGGCTGGTTCTCGTTCGACATCTGGCGAAAGCGAGAGGAGAGCGAGGGCCGGCGCTTCATCGGCCTGATCGGCGCCCTGCTCGCGGCGCTCGCCGCCTTCGCCGTCCTCCTTCAGGCGATCTCCGCGATCATCCTGCCGAGGTGCCTGGCATGAAGCGCCTGCTCGTCGCGGCCCTGATCCTGTCCGCTTCGCCGGCGCTCGCCCATGGCGGCGAGCGCCACGAGATCGGCTGGACGACCTCGCCCATCGTCCTCGTCCCGCTGCTGATCATGGCCTTGCTCTACGCGATCGGCTTCGGCCGGCTGTGGCGCCGGTCCGATCTCGGCCGGCCAGTCTTGCGCGGCGAAGCGATCCTGTTCGCTCTCGGCTGGATCACGCTTGCCGGGGCGCTGGTGTCGCCGCTCCACGAGGCAGGCGAGCTGAGCTTCACCATGCACATGATCGAGCACGAGATCATCATGCTGGTGTCCGCGCTCCTCATCGTCCTGTCACGTCCAGGGGCAGCCTTGATGTGGGCCTTCCCGGCCCGCCTTCGGCGCCCGCTCGGCGCCGTTTCGCGCTGGAGGCCGTGGCGGATCCTCGCCGATCCGTTCGTGGCGACCGCGATCCAGGCGGTCGTCATCATCGTCTGGCACGTGCCGTGGCTGTTCGAGCTGACCCTGAGAAGCGAAGCCTGGCACATCGCCCAGCATCTCTCCTTCATCGGCAGCGCCCTCCTCTTCTGGTGGGCGATGGCGAACACCCGGTCCGGGCGCGCCGGCGCCCTCATCGCCGCCTTGTGCCTGTTCGTCACCTCGATGATCGGCGGCGGGCTGGGCGCTCTCATGGCCTTCTCGGCAAGCCCCTGGTACCAGGGCTATGCCGAGCTCGGGCTGACCCCGTTCGGATTGACTCCCGAGGAAGACCAGCAGCTCGCCGGACTCATCATGTGGGTTCCAGGCGGCCTCTACCATCTCGTCGCGGCCTTGTGGTTCCTCCTTCGCGGCCTGGGGGACGAGGAGAGCGATCATGCCGTCGCCCGCTAGGCCCTGGAGCTGGCGCCGGGTCGCTGCCTTCGCCGCGCCCGCCTTGCTCGTCGTCGGGATCGGCGCCGCGGTGATGGTCGAGCAACTGAAGGAAGAGCAGGATCGCCGAAGCCGGGCCGAAGCGATCACCGGCGGCAACGTCGAAACGGGCCGGCACAAATTCTCGGCTTATGGCTGCGGCGGCTGCCATAGCCTCACCGGCGTTCCTCAGGCGCGCGGCCTGGTCGGTCCGACCCTCGATGGAATCGGCAGCCGGGCGGTGCTTGCCGGCCGGCTCGAGAACAAGCCGGACAATCTCGTCCGCTGGATCCGGGATCCCCAGTCGGTCGCCCCGGGGACGGCGATGCCCGACCTCGATGTCGGTGCCGCCGACGCGCGCGACATCGCCGCCTTCCTCTACGACCGATCATGACCAGGCTTCTCGCCTTCCTCTGCCTGATGCTCGGTTCCTGTACGGAGGCGCCGAAAGTGCTCAGGGTCTGCGCCGATCCCAACAACCTGCCCTTCTCCAACCAGGCCGGACAGGGGTTCGAGAACCGCATCGCCGAGCTCGTCGCCGCCGAGCTCGGCCGAGATGTCGAGTGGGTGTGGTGGGCGCAGCGGCGCGGCAATGTGCGCGAGACCCTCAACGCCGGCCTCTGCGACCTCATCCCCGGGGTCGGCGCCGGCCTCGAGACGCTTGCGACGACTTCGCCTTATTATGCCAGCGCCTATGTCGCCGTGACCCGAGCCGACCGCGCGCTCGACATCGCCTCGTTCGACGACCCGCGCCTCGCCGGCCTGAAGATCGGGGTGCAGATGATCGGCGACGATTTCGCCAATACGCCGCCCGCCCACGCATTGTCGCGACGGGGGCTGATCGACAATGTCCGCGGCTATATGATCTACGGCGACTATTCGAACGCCGCGCCCCAGGCCGACATCCTGTCGGCCGTGTCCTCCGGCGCCGTCGACGTCGCTTTCGTGTGGGGGCCGGTGGTCGGCTATTTCGCGCGCCGGGCGCCGGCCGAGCTGAGGATCCGGCCGCTCGCGAGCGAGGACCGGATCAGCGAGATGCCGATGGCCTTCGGTGTCGCGATGGGCGTCCGGCGGCGCGACGAGGCGCTCAAGTCTGAGGTGGAACGGGCTCTTGCGGAGCGCCGGGGCGCGATCCGGCAGATCCTCGCCGATTATGGCGTCCCGCTCGTCGAGGCGCCGCCGCCGGTCGAGGACGACGACTGAGGAGGAGAGCCGACAGCATTCTCGCTCGCAAAAGGGTCTAGCCCCAGAAGGTCTCGACGACGGCGTAGGCGATGGTCGCGAGGGAGCCGACGGCGACGAGCAGGCCCGTCCAGATCTGCCAGCGCGAGACGGCCTTGTCGGTCATCTGCCCCCAACGCGGATCGGCGCCCACGGGTCCCAAGGTGGATTCCTTGACGGGTCATGGATATGGCGGACGAAACAGGAGGAAAGGCTTGGCGACAAAAGCCGACGAAATACCGGATCTGATCGACCGGCTCTGCGAAATCTACGAGGAATCGGTCGGCGGCCTGCGAAGTGCGCTCGCCCATTATCTCAAGACCGGCGAACCGCCCTCGCCGCGCAAGCGGGCCAAGGGGATCTTCGCCTATCCGGAACTTCGGCTCGATTATCCGCACGGCGCGCCGATCCAGTTTCCGCCGCGCGCCTTCGGCCGGCTCAACCAGCCCGGCCGCTATGCGATCAGCATCACCCGGCCGCGGCTGTTCCGCAAATATCTGAGCGAGCAGCTCCATTATCTCGTCAACGATTATGAGGTGGAGCTGTCGGTTGCCAGGAGCCCGAGCGAAATCCCCTTCCCCTACGTTCTCGACGGTTCCGAAGACCTCCGGCTCGACGAGGTCAAGGCGGCCGATCTGTCCCGCTGGTTCCCGACCACCGAGCTGTCCCACATCGGCGACGAGATCGTCGACGGCGTCTGGACCCAGCCTTCGGGCGGAGCGCGGCCCCTGTCGATGTTCGACGGGCCGAGGGTCGATTTCAGCCTCGCCCGCCTGCGCCACTATACCGGCACGCCGTCGGAGCACACCCAGCGCTATCTGCTGTTCACCAATTATGTCCGCTATGTCGACGAGTTCGTCCGCTGGGCGGTGGACGAGCTGAACCGCGAGGACAGCCCGTTCGAAGCGCTTTCGGCGGCCGGCGGAGTCTATGTCACCCGCGGCATGGAGAATGCGGTCGCGGCGGTGTCGGAAGGCGGATGGCGCAAGCACCAGATGCCCGCCTACCATCTGATCGCGCCTAACGGCGGCGGGATCACCCTGGTCAATATCGGGGTCGGGCCGTCCAACGCGAAGACGATCTGCGACCATCTCGCGGTGATGCGTCCCGAAGCCTGGCTGATGATCGGCCATTGCGGGGGGTTGAGGCCGAGCCAGTCGATCGGGGACTATGTCCTCGCCCATGCTTATCTTCGCGACGACCATGTCCTGGACGACGTGCTTCCGATCGAGATCCCGCTGCCCGCCATGGCGGAGATCCAGCAGGCCCTGTTTGACGCCGCCGTCGTCGTCACCGGCGAGGAACCGCACGAGCTCAAGCACAGGCTTCGAACCGGCACCGTCGTCACAACCGACGACCGCAACTGGGAGCTTCGCTACACATTGTCGGCGCTTCGCTTCAATCAGTCGCGGGCGGTGGCGATCGACATGGAATCGGCGACGGTCGCTGCCCAGGGCTATCGCTTCCGTGTCCCTTACGGGACCTTGTTGTGCGTCTCCGACAAGCCTCTCCACGGCGAGATCAAGCTGCCGGGCCAGGCCAACGCCTTCTACGAGCGGGCGATCAGCCAGCATCTCAGGATCGGAATCGAGACCCTTCGAATCCTGAAGCGCGACGGTGCCCAGCTCCATTCGCGCAAATTGCGAAGCTTCGACGAGCCGCCCTTCCGCTAGGCGGGGGGTCGAGCGACGTCAGGCCCGCGCGGATCGCGGGCCGCGCTCGATTTCTCAAAGCTTCGTGTTCCTGGATTCCGGCTTTCGCCGGAGTGACCACGCGAGTGCGCCTTCGCCGGAATCGAAAACGCCGGCAGCCGCGAGGCCACCGGCGTTTTGCGAATTTCAGACCGGATCAGAAGTCGTAGCTGATTCCGACCTTCAGGCGCCAGACCGACGAGCTGACGTTGATCTGATTGTCGTTCTCGATCGACTCGAGCCCGTTGAAGCCGCTGATGATGTAGCGGCCCTGGGCGTCCACACCGGTGTTTCCCGGGCCGGTACTGCCGAGAGAGGCGACATCCTGAAGCCCCGAGAAGTTGCGGCGGCGGTGAACGTTCCAGTCGCTGTCGAGCAGGTTCAGGAAATTGTCCACCATCGCGAACACCCGGATCTTGTCGTCGCGGCCGAAGAAGCGGCCCGGCCCCGGAAGCTCCTGAGAGAAGCTGAGATCGAGGTCGTGATACCAGTCGTTGGTGCAGCTGTTCCGCTCGATCGTCCGGCCGGCGAAGTCGCGGGCGCAGCCAAGCGACGCGGCATAATCTGCCAGCTGCTGGACCGCCGTCATGTTCGACAGAGGTGAGATGTTCGGATCGGTGATTCCCGTGGGAATGTAGGCCAGCGCATTGTTGTTGCCCGACGCGCTGTCGTTGAACACGCCACCGCCTCCGAAGGTGAGGCTGTAGGGACGGCCCGACCTGGCGACGTAGGTGAACGAGAAGGTCGAATCCAATTCTCCGAAGAACTGCTCGCGCCACCGGCCTTGGAGGGTCAGATTGTGGCGGCTCTCGTAGAAGCCGCGAGAGGCATCCGGATTCTGGCGATCGAAAGCCGCGCTCAGATCATAGTTCGAACCCGCCGTGGAATTGTACAGGTTCCGACGATCCTGAGCGTCGGTGTAGGCATAGCCCAGGCTGAAGAACAGGCCGCCGCCCGGGGTCAGGAACCCGCCGTCGAAATCCTTGGACAGGATGAACGAGGCGATGTGGCTACGATAGCCGTCCGAATTGGTCAGCATCAGCTCGTCGTCGCGGCTGGTGTTGAAGCAGACCGAGGTGACCCCAGTATAGACCGGCACCGGATTGATATCGACCAGCTCGGCGTTGCAGCCGGCGACGTTGGGATCGATCGCGCGGTAGATCGGACGCCCGTCGATGGTCGAGCCGCTCAGGCCGAGAGCCGGATTGATCGTCTGCGACAGATCCACGATCGTGAACGGATTCTGGTACTTGCTGTAGATATAATCGAGGTTGAGGCGCCAGCCGCTGAAGAAGCCGGTCGGAGCGAAGTCCAATTCCGACTGAAAGCCGATATTGGCGCGAAGCACCGTCGGCATCTGGATGTCCGGATCGATCGACTGGGTATCGCCCTCGCCGCGAGCGGCGCGCGAAATGCCATTCGCCTGGATACAGGACGGGACTCCGGTGAAGCTGCCGCCAACGACGACGTCGATCTGACCGCTCGGGCAGCCGGACGACTGGCTCGTGCCTTCCGCGAAACCGAAGCCGTTATTCTGGAAGGCGTTGCCGAACCAGACCAGGGGATCGCCGCCTGCGAACCGGCCGACGCCGCCGCGCAGCTGGGCGCGGGAGAAGACGCTGAAATCGTCGAAATCATAAGTGAAGCCGAGCCTCGGCATGATCACCGGATCGAGATCGTTGAACCCGGTCGTGTTTGGGAAGCCGTAGCGCTGAAGGAACAGCGGATTGATGTCCGGATTGTCACCGTCGTAAAAATCGGTGCGCACGCCGAGCACGACGTTGAGCTGATCGTTCAGGCGCCAATCGTCCTGAAGATAGAAGGAATAGGTGTCGCGCCGGAATTCGTCGGCAGCGTCGGTAACGTCGCCGGTGCGCGAGAAGTTGCCGAACGCGCCTTCGGTCTGACCGCTGACGACAGTGTTCGGGAAGGTGCTCGTTTGATTGTTCCCGGTCCCCGGGGAAAGCAGACCCGCCTCGAGATCTTCCGCATTGCGGAAGACCAGGGTGCCGGTGGCGTTCTGGACGAACAGGTTGAACAAATCGGCGCGATTGAGCTCGAAGCCGGCCTTGAACTGGTGATTGCCGGCATCGAGGTTCAGGAGCGCGCGATATTGCTCGAGCGAGGTCCGAAGATCGTTGGCCGAGCGCGAATTGCCCGGGCCGGCGAGAACGGTACCGCTCGGAACGTCGCCGGGATTGTCGATGCCGACGATGATCCGCGGAATCGGATTGGCCGACTGAGCCTCGCCGCCGCCGACCGGATCCTGCCGATCGGTAATCTTCGAACGCGAATAGCGAAGCTCGGTCGAGATCGAATCCGTGATCTGCGAGTAGAGGCGGGCCGAATAATAATCCGAGAAGGTCCCGCTGACGAGGAAGGTGTTGAGACCGGTAACCTGCGGAGAGCCCTGGCTGTTGAAGAAGTCGTCGGCACGAACGGTGCCTTCCTCGAGCCGCTGATAGGTGACTTCGAGCCGGTGGTCGTCGTTGATCTGCCAGTCGACGCGACCGAAATAGCGGTCATTGTCGAACGGGCGGCTCGTCACCAGCGGTCCGGTGTCGATTCCGTAGACGCGGCTAAGGATCTCGGAGATCCGGTTGAACTCGGCGACCGGAACGCCCGCCAGCTCGTTCGGATAGCCGGCGCCGGCGGGACCGTCGTCCTGCGACTGACCGGCCTCATGATGCTCATAGGCACCGAAGAACCAGAGGCGATCCGGAATGATCGGGCCGCCGAGATAGGCGCCCCAGCGCTTCTCGGCCTCGACCGGAGCAACGGAGCGGTCGGCGACATTCTTGCCGCGCATGCCGTCGCCCGAATATTCGAAGAAGGCGCCGGCCTGGACGCGGTTGCTGCCCGACCGGGTGACGACGTTGACGGCGCAGCCGGTGAAGTTGCCATATTCGACGTCGAACGGCGCGAACTGGACCTGGGTCTCGCGGACCGCGTCATAAGGCAGCGGAGTCGAGCTGCGCGACGAGAAACCGGTATCGTTGAGGCCGTAGACGTCGCCCTGGAAGACGCCATCGACGGTGAAGGCGTTGCCGCGGTCATTGCCGCCGAGGCAGGAGATTCGGTCGACGCCCGAGCCGCCATCGTCGCGGTCGAGGCTGACTCGCGGATCGACTCGGATGATGTCGCGGATGTCGCGGTTGAAGGTCGGCGCGTTCTGGAGAACTTCCTGGCCGAAGGATGTGCCCGGACCGATGGCGCGGAGCTGAATGTTCGCGCGCTGGCCGGTAATGACGATCGTCTCGTCGGCGGCGGTGCCCGAGGATTCGAGATTGAAGCTGAGCGCGGTCGCGCCCTGAAGGCTGATCGTGATATCCTCGACCGTCTGGCCCTGGTAGCCGGCCGCCGAGGCGGTCACCGAATAAGGGCCGCCGACGGTGAGGCTGCGAGCGACGAAACGGCCGCCATTGTCGGTCTCGAGGGTGCGGGTGACTCCGGTTCGGACGTCGGTGATGACGACCGCCGCGCCGGCGATCGGAGCGCCGGCGGAATCGGTGACTTCACCCTCGATCTGAGAGGTGATCTGCTGCGCATAGGCAGAGACCGGCATGACGACAGGCGTGACAAGCGCGGTGCTCGCGCACAGAAGCGGAAAAAATCTCATGATGATGTCCTCGATTCCCCAAGGCGGTAGACGCCGACCCCCGGCCGCGAGCGCCGACACAAGCGGTGCTGCGAACCTGATAGAGAGCCTTTAACGGCGATTCGATGACGACTTCAAGACTGGCACGGCAAGCCGATCGCTTCCGTCCGGCCGCCGTGGCAGATTACCCACAGTTTTTTGATCTTCGCTCGATTTCGCAGACACCGCAGGCTGTTAGGGCGGCCCGAAAATGGCTTCGGACCCGCATTTGGCCGGCGCATGCGCCGGCCGGCGATGTTCACGATTCGTCCCCGGGAACGTCCTGCCGGGGGCATGCTTGGACCTCGGCGAGCGACAGGCTATCGTCGGCCATGACCAGCGATTCCCTCATCCAGCGGGCGCGCGAAGCGGCGCTCAAGGCCTATGCCCCTTATTCCCGGTTCAGCGTCGGCTGCGCGATCGAATCGGTCGACGGCGCGATCGTGCTCGGCGCCAATATGGAGAATGCCTGCTACCGGCTCGGCGTCTGCGCCGAGATCTCCGCTCTGACCGCGGCCCAGGCTGCGTTCGGGCTCGACAAGATCGCTCGAGTGGCGGTCGCCGGCGGCCACGTCGCCGACGGCGGCCTGGCCGGAGAAGCCGTGGTCACGCCCTGCGGGGGGTGCCGCCAGGCCATTTACGAAGCGGCCTGCCTGTCCGGCCGGGATATCGAGATCGTCACCGCCAACGGCAGCGGCACCGACGTGGAGACGACTTCGATCGATGCTCTGCTGCCGAAGGGTTTCGGGCCGGCGAACCTGGCCGACGCCGGCTGACCGGCTCTCACTTCGCGGAAAGCCTCCGCGCCGCCTCCGCTCAGGCCAGCTTGATCTCGCGAAGCCGCTCCTGGAGATAGTCGTCGGCGGTGATCGGCGGCCATTTCGGCTGCTCGCCGGCGGGCACCGTCCCGGGAAGCGCCTCGATGAGAAAATCCGACCGGAAGTGGAGGAAGAAGGGCATCGAGTAGCGCGAATGGCCGCGCCGCTCGGCCGGCGGATTGACCACCCGGTGCGACGTCGAGCGGAGCCGGCCGTTGGTCAGGCGCTGGAGCATGTCGCCGATATTGACGACGAGCTCGCCCGGCCTGGGCGCGACCGGAATCCACTCGCCTTCTTTGGTGAGAAGCTCGAGCCCGGCTTCCTCGGCGCCGAGCAGGAGAGTGATGGTATTGATGTCCTCGTGGGCGCCGGCGCGGACATGGCTTCCCGGCTCGCCCTCGATCGGCGGATAGTGGAGCAGCCGCATGACGGAGTTTCCGTCCCTCACCGTGTCGGCGAAATAATCCTCGTCGACGCCGAGATAGCGGGCGATCGCCTTGAGGATCTTGAGGCCGGTCCGGTCGAAGGTGGCGTAGAGCTCGGTGAAGGTGTCGCGGAAGCTCTCGACCTCTTCCGGCCAGACATTGTCGGGCATGTGGCCGCGAAACTTGTGGCCGGGCGGAAGGTCGCGGCCGACATGCCAGAATTCCTTGAGGTCGTGGGCCTTTTGACCCTTGGCGGTCTCGATTCCGAACGGCGTGTAGCCACGCGCGCCGCCGCCGCCGGGGATATGGTATCGGCGCTTCACCTCGTCGGGCAAAGCGAAGAAGGCCTTTGCCTTCTCCTCGGCGCGGTGGATCAGCTCGTCGGGGATGCCGTGATCGGCGATGATGGCGAAGCCATAATCCTCGAAGCTTCGGCCGAGCTCGTTGGCGAAACCTTGCGGATCGCGATCGGATTCGACGAGCGAGACGGAGGCGATGGCGGGACGGTCTTGAGTGAGCATATTCATGCCGCCGCTTTATCGCCATCCCGCTCGCCCGTCACTATGGCCTGGCGAGCGGCTCGGCGCGTTTTCGACGGCGGAGTCGCGCCTTGCGAACGAGCGCCTGCTTGCCCCGGCTAGGGGATCATCATCCCGGCCAGAGCGGCGCTCATCAGATTGGCGAGGCTGCCGGCGATCAGCGCCTTGATCCCCAATTTGGCGATCATCGGCCGCTGGTTGGGGGCAAGTCCGCCGGTGACCGCCATCTGGATCGCGATCGAGCTGAAATTGGCGAAGCCGCACAAGGCGAAGATGACGATGGCGCGGCTTCGGGCACTGAGCTCGGCGCCCTGCATCGCGCCGAGATCGAGGAAGGCGACGAATTCGTTGAGGACGATCTTGGTCCCGAACAGGCCGCCGGCGGTGCCCGCTTCCTGCCACGGCACGCCGATCAGGAACATGATCGGCTGGAAGATATAGCCGACGAGCCGCTGGAAGCTCAGATCGGGAAGGCCGACCATGTTGCCGAAGCCGCCGAGAAGCCCGTTGGCGAGGGCGACCAGAGCGACGAAGGCGAGGACCATCGCGCCGACCGCGACGGCGAGCCGGACACCGGTCTGGGCGCCCTGCGCCGCGGCCATGATGACGTTGGCCGGCCGTTCCCCCTCCTCGAACGTCTCGGCCACCTCGACCTTTTCCTCGGCGACGTCGCTCTGCCCCTCGAGCGGAAGCTCTTCCTGCTTCTTCGGCTCGTCGGGCATGATGATCTTGGCCATCAGGATCCCGCCCGGCGCCGACATGAAGGCGGCGGCGAGGAGATAAGGCAGATATTCCGTTCCCAGCAGGCTGGCATAAGCGGCAAGGATCGTGCCCGCGACCCCGGCCATGCCGACCGTCATCACGGTGAACAATTGGGCGGGAAGCAGCGCCGCCAGATAGGGACGGATGACGAGCGGCGATTCGCTCTGGCCGACGAAGATGTTGGCGGCCGAGCTCAGGGATTCGACCCGGCTGATGCCGGTGATCCAGCCGATCGCTCCGCCGACCCAGCGGACGATCCGCTGCATGATTCCGAGATGGTAGAGGATGGCGACCATCGCGGCGAAGAAGATGATCACCGGCAAAGCGCCGAGAGCGAAGGTGTTGGCGAGGGGATTGGTCTCGGACGGTCCGAACAGGAACTCGGTGCCTTCGTTCGCATAGCCGAGCAGGTTGGCGACTCCGTTCGACATCCACTGGATCGCCGCCCTGCCCCAATCGGTATAGAGAACGAGGAAGGCGATCATCGCCTGGAGCGCGAAGGCGGCGCCAACGACCCGAAGCCGGATCGCCCGGCGGTTGGACGACAGCAGAAACGCGATCGCCAGGATCACCAGGATTCCGGCGACGCTCATCAACATATTGCTCATTACCGGCCCCCGCCCTTCAACCAATCCCTTACCAGACCATCCGTCTTTCCCGCGTCCCGGCGGCGCTGTCCAGCATGTCGATCACCTCGCCGATCGAGTCGGCGACGAGCAGCTGCGATCGCCGCGCCGGCGACATGAAGCCGCTCTCCGTCACATGATCGAGGAAATGGATCATGCCGTCCCAGAAGCGGTGGACGTTGAGCAAGGCGAACGGCTTGGCGTGGTAGCCGAGAGCGTTCCAGCTCCAGGCTTCGAACAATTCGTCGAGAGTGCCGATGCCGCCAGGAATGGCGACGAAGGCGTCGGTGAGATCGGTCATCAACGCCTTTCGCTCGTGCATCGTCCCGACGATGTGGAGCTCGGTCAGGCCGGTATGGGCGACCTCGAGATCGATCAGGGCCTGGGGGATGACTCCATAAGCTTCGCCGCCCGAGCGGAGGACGGAATCGGCGACGACGCCCATGAGCCCGAGCCGGCCGCCGCCATAGACCAGGCCGATGCCGCGCTTCGCCATCTCCTCGCCCAGCGCCCGAGCGGTCTCGGCGAAGGCGGGATCCGAGCCCATGCTCGAGCCGCAATAAACAGCGAGCCGCTTCATGCCGCCTCCACCAGCGCCTTGAGATCGGCCTCCGGCCGGGCGCCGAAATGGGAGATCACCTCGGCAGCCGCGATCGCGCCCATGCGAAGGCTCTCCTCGATCGAGCGGCCGCGCGAATGGCCGACGAGGAAGCCCGCCGCGAACAGATCACCGGCCCCCGTCGTGTCGACGACTCCGCGGCCGATCCGGGCGATCGGGACTCTCGCCACCCGGCCCTTCTCGACCGCCATGGCGCCGTCCTCGCCGCAGGTGACGACGATCAGCGGGACCAGGTCCTGGAGCGCCGCGATCGCCTCGTCGCGGTCGTCGACGTCGGCGAGCGACTTGATCTCCGACTCGTTGGCGAACAGCAGGTCGATCGCGCCCTGCTCGAACATCGCCATCATCTCGGCCCGGTGAGGGGCGATGCAGGCAATGTCCGACAGAGTGAAGGCGACCTTGCGTCCAGCCTGGTGGGCGATCGCCATCGCTTCGTTCATCGCCGCCCGAGGCCCTTCGGAGCGCCACAGATAGGCTTCGAGATAGAGGATCGCCGAGCCCCGGATCTGGTCCGGGTCGAGCGCCGCCGAAGTGAGCTCGTGGGCGGCGCCGCGAAACGTGTTCATCGTCCGCTGGGCGTCGGGAGTGACGAGGATCAGGCAGCGGCCGGTGGGCTCGCCGCCCGATTTCGGCGGGGTCAGGAATTCCACGCCGAGAGCGCGGATGTCATGAGTGAAGATCTCGCCGAGCTGGTCGGCGGCGACCTGGCCGACGAAGCCGGCGCGGCCGCCGAGCGCGGCGACTCCGGCCATCGTGTTGGCAGCCGATCCGCCGCTCGTCTCGCGGGCCTGGCTCATCTGGGCGTAAAGCCTTCGCGCGCCCTCGGCGTCGAGGACCTGCATCGATCCCTTCACCAGGCCTTCCTTCTCGAGAAAGGCATCGTCGGCGGTGGCGATCACGTCCACCACCGCGTCGCCGATTGCCAGCACATCCAGACGCATGTCAGTCACTTAGGCTCTGCCCTCCTGCTGTGGCCTGATGGCCGGATTGCCGGCCCGCGGAAAGCCCTTTTTGCGCCGCTCCAAACCGGTTAGGTCCGTTTCATGACGAGAACAGACCCTGTCGCCGAACCGGCCATCCCCCGCTCCCTCTTCGCCTTCTCGATCTTCTACGGCGGCATGGTCTGCATCGCCGGGGTGCTCGCCAACAAGCAGGTGGCCCTCGGCCCGCTGGCGGTCGAGGCGGGAATCTTCGCCTTCCTTCTTCTCGTCGTCACGTCGAGCGCGGTGGCGGAGCTGTTCGGGCGCCGACTCGCCAATCAGCTCGTCCTGATCGGATTCGTGCCGCTGATCCTGTCGATGTTCCTCGCCTTCCTCGTCCTCGCCTTGCCGGCGGCTGACGACATGCCGGCGGACCGGCTGACCGCGTTCGAGACGATCATGGGATCGACTCCGCGGATCTGGATCGGCGGCCTCATCGCTTATGGCACGTCGCAGCTTCTCAACGTCACCATCTTCACCCGGCTTCGGCGCGAGGGCGGACAGCTGCTCTGGCTGCGGGCGGGAATCGCCGCGATCCTGTCCCAGATCGTCGACACTCTGCTGTTCATCACCATCTCCTTCTACGGCGTCTTCCCGATCGCCAATCTGCTGGTCGGCCAGATGCTGGCGAAGATCGTCCTGTCGGCGGTCTTCGTCGCTCCGCTCGTCTATCTGTTCGTCGCTCTCGCGCGCCGGCTCGATCGGACGTCAGTCGCTCCAGCGGCGCTGGACGATGCGTGAGGGCTGAAGCCGGGCGTCGACCAGAACGCGCTCGCTGAACAGGCTTCCGGCCAGCTCCACCCGGGTATCGATGGCGAACCAGACGGTCCGCAATTGCGGCTGGAGCTGGACGTCGAGCGACACGTTCACCTCGCTCATCGCCTCGATCCGCCAGAAGGCGATCTGATTGGCCCAGCCATTGGTCGGCCGCGAGGCAAGGACCCGCCTCGCCTGCTCGACGCTCAGCTGCCCGGGCGCCAGCATCGCCAGCAAGGGCGCCTGGTCCGGAAGCAGAGTGTTGAGATTGACCGGCGACAGCTCGGCGACGGGGAGCGCGCACAGCCAGGGGCGGAGGCGATCATAATAAGCCTCGGTCATCCCGGCGACCGCCCGCAATTCGCCGATATCGGCAAACAGGGTGTTGGCGGTTCGATAGGGGAGAGCCGCGGAGGCGTAGAAGCCGTCCTCGGCGCCGAGCGATCCGGGAACGGAATCGCTGTCGACCCAATCGGCCGCCGCGCCGGCGATCCGAACGGCCTCGCCTTCGGGAAGGCCGAGCGCGGACATGAGCCCGGCAAACTGGCCGACCCCCGCTTCGCGCCGGGTCAGGCGGGTTCGAGGATCGCCTTCGGCGACGCTGTTGATGTTGAAGCAATTGCCGCCGTCGGTCAGCCTCGCCTCGGCGATTCCCCCATTGGGCAGTGGCACCCGGCGAACCCCGCCGTTCCATCCGCCCGCAAGGATGGTCCGGTTGGGACTTTCGGTCGTCATGTCCTCGATGATGAGGATCGCGATCTGCTCGATTCCGTGCGCATAAGCCCGCGCCTGGTCGATCGCGACGGCGTTCATCGCGACCGCCCGCGACAGCCGCAATTTCTCCATCGCCGCCGCAGCGATCGCGCCGGTCACCGCGACGAGGAGAAGCACCGCGAGCAGGGCCGCGCCCTTCTCCCTGGGCCTGACCTGCCGCCGGTTCAAAGCGCCGCCCCGACGAGGAAGAGCTGGCGCACCAGTCCATGCGCCTCGCTGTCGGTCACCAGCTCAACCGCCAGCGGCAAATCGGTCCCGTCGGTCGGCGCCCAGCGGCGGTGCCAGACCCCTTCCTCGTCGCGATACCGCAATCGAAGCTGGCGGACACCATCAAGCAAAGTGATCGCGACCTCGGGCTCGGTGCCGTCGACCTGAGGGAAAGCCAGTCGTTCGAGTCGTCCGTCGCGAAGACGATATTCGACCCGCTGGAGCGTCGACTGGCGAGTGCCGCCGCCCTCGACACCGCCGCGGACGAGCCTCAGCAAGGCGGGCTGGCCCGACTCGGCGGCGGAAACGGCGGCAAGGGCCATTCCGTTCCTGTCGCGGTGGATCCTCGGCAGCGCCTGAGCGAGATCGGCGGTCATCAGGGCCTGGACGGAGCGAAGCTCG
>CBIGXQ010000043.1:0-17268 GCA_966193865.1 uncultured Sphingosinicella sp.
CGCTCCGAGGGGCTCGAACCCCCAACCTCCGGGTTCGAAGCCCGGCGCTCTATCCGGTTGAGCTAGGAGCGGCCGCCGTTGAGCCGACGCCCTCTAGCCGACATATTGCCGCCGCGAAAGAGGCTCGCAAACGCTGGCCGCGTTCGACCCCTGGCGGGCATTCGCGGCAGACAAATCGATCGCTGCGCCGGTCACGCAGGAACGTAGGTCAGCCTGATCACGTCCTCGCCGATGCGGTCATGAGTGACGAGCCGGAGCGGTGGCCGAGGCCCGGCGAAATAAGGTGTGCCTTGCCCGAGCACGACCGGGTGAAGGTAAATCCGATACTCATCGATCAAACCAAGCTCGGTGAGGCTTTTGGCCAAGGTGGGGCCGGCAACCTCGATCTCTCCTTCCACCGCGGCCTTCAACTGGCGGATCGCCCCCTCGAGATCGTCCTCGACGAGTGTTGCATTCGGACCAAGGGAATATGACGAGCGCGAGACGACCCATTTCGGCTGCTTTCGCCAGGCGTTGGCGAACGCCTGTTCCTCTTCGCCCCACTCCGGATGATCCTCGTCCCAATAGCGCATGATTTCATACATCTGACGGCCGTAGACGCTGCCCGCTTGTCCCTGGGCCTCCTCGATGAAGTGTCGGAAGAGAATGGGATCCGGCGCGAACGCCATGTGATCGACGTAGCCGTCCAGCGACTGGTTCATTCCGAACACGAGCTTAGCCATGCGGGATCTTTTCCAGAGCGGCTCTTCCGGACAAAGCAGCGCGATCCGCTTGCCGCGCCATGAGGACATTGGGCCTTCGAACGCGGAGGACTAACCTCTTCAAGTCATGCCATGGGCGGCCGGTATCGGCGAAGGGGGTCCGGCAGGCTGGCCCAGAAGGCTGAGTTCGTCCTCCCCGGCCTGGTAGCGCGCGAGCAGTTCATCGGGGTCGTACAGGACTCCGACCGGATTTGCCGCATAAGCAGGGCTTTTCATCAGGGCAGTCGCTTCCTCGACCGTCCCACAGTCGACCTGGAACTCCATGCGGTTCCCGTCCGGATCGGCATAATAAAGCGACATGGTGGTGCCGTGATGGACGGGCCAATAAGGCTCGATTCCGGCGCTCTTCAGGCGCGCATAGGTCGCGAGCAGGTCACCGGTGCTGGCATAAGTGTAGGCGACATGGTTGACGCCGATCTCGCCGCGGTCGTCCGCCGATTTCCCGCCGGGTTTCAGGATATCGAGATTGGCGAACGCGAAGCGATGATGCTCGTCGTCATAGGTGAGGAACGCCAGAGCCGGATTTTCATAGACGATTTCCGCTTCGAAGACGTCGCGATACCAGGCGATCATCTCGTCGAACCGCCGGGTCATGTAGACCACGTGCGCGAACTTCACCGGCTTCACCATTGTCTGTCCCCCCTGGAGATGGCGTTTCACGCACTGCAACGGCATTGCCGACCGAGCCGATACGAGGCGGGCCGCACCCCTTATTCTAACATGCTGGTGGGCGGGAGTCTTCGGCTTCGGCTAATGCCCCGAGCGTCGGGTCGCCGGCCGTCGGGAGAAGCACGAGACGGCCGCGGGAACTGGTCGCTTCGCGCAGCTCAACGCGTCAGCAGGCATCCGGCGAAAGTGACCATGAGGAGACTTCCCAGGCTCATCTGGATTTTCCAGGCCCATGCCTCCGAACCGCTGAACATTGCCCCCTCCCGGCCGCCTGCTCCCGAATTCACAATGGAGCGGCTCAGTGAAAAATCCATGAAGGGCGGATGCCAAATCGCAGTCGTCCCGCGCCGAAGCCGCGTCGGACCCGACGTCCGGAATTACATTCAATGGCCGATCTTCAGCCGTTCGCGTCGAAGTTCGTCGCGTCTCTGAAAAACCCCACTCCATTGACAAGCGCTCGAGCCGGGCATTTGATGAGCCATCGGCTACGGCAAGGGGGACTCGGCGTGGCAAGGACATTCAGGGCAGTCATCGCGTTTCCGGCATTACTGGCGTTCGTCGCCCTTGCCTCCTGCGGGGGAGACGAGGGCGCCAGTGCCGAAGGGAATTCCAAGAGCGGGGCGGGCACCGAGACAGCCGAAGCGAGCCCGCTCTTCCCGGACAATTTCAAGGGCGTCTGCTCTGGCGCTTCGGTCTCGACGGCGACGGCCTATGACTCGGCCGCCACGGCTCACAAGGCGCTGTTCTTCGCGTCTCACGAAGACGATCTGACCGATCGCTCGCACTCGCTGCCGGGCGACTGGACGGTGCGATTCTCGCCCGAGGGCGACGCGTTGCGGGCCGTCGATCTGGTCGCCTGCGCCAGGCGCACGGCGGCGCGCGAGGTGAAGGTCTGCGACGGCTATCAGAATGACGGCCGCGAAACCCAGAACAAGGTCCGCTGGCATACTGCCACCTACGATCTGTCGGTCAGGGAGGCCCGGACGGGCAGGGTGCTGTCGGAGACGTCGGTCGAGGCGAATGATTCCGACTGCCCGATGTTCATGAACTTCGACGACGATTCGGAGGTGGTCGACGCCTACGCATCGCTGCCCGACACCGCGGTGGCCGATTTCCTGAGGCCGCACATCACCCGCTAGCCGCGTATAAGCCGTTGCGGACATTTCCGCGGCTATGACAGAGTGCGGCATGGTCGAGCATTGCTGCAGGGTGATGAGCTTCGAGATCCAGGAGACGAACGCCGTCCCTTGCTCCGCTTCTTGGAGGGATGCCAGATCGCCGTCGACAGATCGGGGCGTATCGGACGGTACCAGCCCTAGCTTGACCCAGGCTGGACCTGAACGAGCCGCTGGGGACTGGAAAAGGCTATTCGCCTGCCGTCGGTCCGCCGCCTCTTTCCTGGCGGTAGAGACGAAGAACCTCGTCGACGGGAAGTGCTTCGATCCGCCTGCCATTCCCTTCCATCGTCTCCGCCGCGAACAGCGAATTGAGGACCGCTTCCTCCGTCGCCTCGACGACCGCCTGGAAGAGCGGTGACAGGCGCTCGTTCGGCAGGTCCTCGATCGGCGAGACGTCGCCGCGCCGCTGCGCCGTCCGGCGAACGCCCGGATGCGTGGAGAAGGCCACGGCATAGTCGCCGGAGCCGTTCGTCATCGGCGATCCGGTCCGGCCGATGCCGAGGAAGGCGCGCCGCGCCAGCCGCTCGAGATTGCGGTCGGAAAGCGGCGCATCGGTGGCGATCACGATGATGACCGATCCGTCCCCCGAGGCCGACTGGAGCTCGTCGCGAAGGAAATAACGGCCGAGCCTCTGGCCGACCGGAATTCCGGCGACGCTCAGGACTCCGCCATAATTGGTCTGGACGAGGATTCCGACGGTGTGGCCGCCGAGCGAAGCGGGGAGGCGGCGCGAGCTGGTGCCGATGCCGCCCTTCCAGCCGAAGGCGACGGTTCCGGTCCCGGCCCCGACATTGCCCTGGGCGACCGGGCCGCCGCGGGCCGCCTCGATCGCGGCAAGGCCATGCTCGCGGGTGACCCGGCGCGCCCGGATGTCGTTGAGACCGCCGTCGTTGGTTTCCCCGACGACGGCATTGACCGATCGCACCTCTTCATTGCCCGGCTGCCGCAAGGTCCAGTCGATCGCCGCGGACGCCGCTTCGGGAACGGACAGCGTGTTGGTCAGAAGGATCGGGCTTTCGATCTCGCCCAGCTCCTCGATCTGGGTGCTGCCCATGAACTTGCCGTAGCCATTGCCGACGACGAAGCCGGCCGGCACCTTGTCCTGGTAGAGATTGCCGCCGTGCGGAAGGACAGCCGTGACGCCGGTGCGGATCGACGGCCCCTCGACCAGGGTCACATGGCCGACCTCGACGCCTTCGACGTCGGTGATCGCGTTGAGCGGCCCGGGCGGAAGAATGCCGATTTCGATCCCGGCTTCGCGCGGCCCCGGCCGCTGGGCTTCAGCAGGCGCGGCCATGATCAGGATCGCGGCGGCCGCCAGCCATGGCTTCATGCGCAGCCAAGGCACTCTTCCTGGACCGCCCGTCATTGGCCATCTTCGTCGTTCGGCATCGCGATCGTCCTTCTCCCGTTGCCGCCGACGGTTTCAGAGTTCAGCCGCTTCGACAAGGCTGTTGGCGATCCCCGGCAAGAGTCTCTTGAGGCCCGAAGCGGACGTTCACCGCGCCTCGTTCCGCCAGGACGGACGGCCCCGGTCCGGCGCCGCGACCGCCCCCTAAAGGCAACGGAAGATGATGGGCTCGCTTCCACGCCGAAGGACGAAGGGCCCGAGCGAGACTCCGTTCTCGAGGCGCCCCCGAAGGTTCATGACGTCGCCGCGAACGCTTCCGCTGTAACGCACCGGATAGGACGGCAGCACCTGTCCTTCGATCTCTGGTCCGCCCCAACCCGGGGTGTGGATTCCCTGCGCCTCGAATGTGCCGTCGGGACGCGGCATCAGTGGACCGATCAGGGTTCCCGACGCGCAATCATATTCGAGTCTGCCGCCATTCGGCGTGAGGCTCAGGCCGACGTGAGTGCCGCCCCACTCGCCGACGATCGGATGGCTCGCGGGCAGCGGCGTCGCGCAGGCTGCGAGGAATAAAGGCATCAGGAACCAATTGTGACCCATGCGATCCGACAACGTCAGAGCAGGGCTCCCGGCTCCAGATCCTCCTTCGCGTGGAAGGGCACTCGAGACAGTGGCACCGTCAGTTCGGGCTGGATTCATCTTCGACCCGCTAGCCATTGCTGTCGATGATCAGGCACCTCGCACTCTTCCTGGCCCTTGCAGGGGCAACGACCGCCATGGCCTCGCGGCGATCCTACCCGATCGAGCCGGTGGCGATCCCGCCCAGCATCCAGCAGGGAATCGACCTCCTATATGTCGACCCGGGGCTGGCGCCGGCGATCAGGGAGCGCGACGAGCTGCTGGAGCAGCTCGGAATTGCCGGCAAGCCGGGTGCCGCAGTCGATCTCTTCGCGCCCGTCAGCCCGATCTACACCGAGCTTCGCCATGCGCTGGCCAGCTATCGATCGACCTGGTCGCATTTGCCGCAGCTTCGCCTCGAAGATGGCCCGACGCTGAGGAAAGGCGCGACCGGAGAGCGTGTCGCTCGGCTCCGGGAGCGCCTCGGCCTCCCGATCGGCGATCGCTTCGACGACGACCTCGAGCGAGCGCTTCGACGCTATCAGCAGGCGCACGGCCTGGGGGTCGACGGAGCCGCCGGCCCCGCGACTCTGGCCTCGCTGAATCTCGGCGCAGAGCATTTCGAGCGAGTCCTGTTGCTGAACATGGAGCGGGCGAGACAATTGCCGGCTCCATCCGAGCAGGGCCGCTACATCCTCATCGATGTGGGGGAGGCGCGGCTTTACATGTACGAAGACGGGCGTCTCCAGGACAGCATGAAGGTGATCGTCGGCAAGCAGGCCAGCCCGACTCCGATGATGGCTGCCATGATTCGCCATGCGAGCGTGAACCCCTATTGGAACGTGCCCCCCGATCTGGCGCAGTCACTGGTCGCGCCCAAAATATTGTCCGAAGGGCTCGGCCACCTCGATGACGAGCGCTACGAAATATTGTCCGACTGGAGCGATGCCGCGACGGCGGTCGACCCCGCGACGATAGACTGGCAGGCGGTGGCTCGCGGCGACGAGATAATCCGGGTCCGCCAGCTGCCGGGTAGTGGCAATTCCATGGGTGACATCAAGTTCATGATGCCGAACGATTTCGGTATTTATCTGCACGACACGCCCAACCGCGCCCTGTTCGGGAAGTCGGACCGCTGGATCAGCAATGGATGCGTTCGACTTGAGGATTCAGAGCGTCTCGCCCGCTGGCTGTTCGGGGAAATGCCGCGAGGGGACCAGCCGGAGCAGCAGGTCGATCTCGAGGAACCGGTTCCCGTCTACATCACCTATCTCACCGCCGTCGGAACGACCGATGGAGCCGTGTTCCGGAACGATCCCTATCAGCGCGATTCCGAATTGCTCGCCCGCTACTTCCCTGCCGCGGGATAGCTGGTCCCGGTCCTGACCACTGGTGCTGACGGAAGGACAAAAAAGGGGTATCCTGTCCTTGTCCGAATCCGCTCGGCTCTGAAGGCAGGAGGCGCGAATGACCGACACCAAGTGGACGATCAAGGGACGCGAATTCGTTCATTGCAACTGCGCTTATGGCTGCCCTTGCCAGTTCAACGCGCTTCCGACCAACGGCGATTGCCGCGCGGTGGCGGCGATCGACATCGAAGAAGGCCATCATGGCGACACAAGGCTCGACGGCCTTCGGATCGCTGTCGTGCTGGCGTGGCCGGGGCCGATCCACGAAGGCAGCGGCGAGGCGTTGCCGATCGTCGACGAGCGCGCTTCCGACGAGCAGCGTAACGCCTTGCTCCGGATCATGAGCGGCGAGGATACGGTCCCGGGCGCGACCTTCTTCCAGGTCTTCTCGACCACTTATTCCAAAGTCCACGATCCGGTCTTCGCTCCGATCGATTTCGACGTGGATGTGGACGGCAGGACGGCCCGACTGGTCGTGCCGGGTGTGATCGAGGCGCGGGGCGAGCCGATCCGCAACCCGGTCAGCGGCGAGGAGCACCGAGCGCGAATCAACCTGCCGCAGGGCTTCGAATATGACATTGCTGAAGTCGGGCGCGGCTGGGCCGAGACCCAGGGACCGCTGAGGGTCTCGCTGGCGGATTCGCATGCGCAATTCGCGCCGCTCCACATCACGGAGAGCGGCGTCGTCCACTAGGATTCCGGCAGCGGGGAGCGCGCTCGAAGCCGTTCTTCGCCGCGATCGCCTCGTCGTGATCGCAGCGCTCGCCGCCCTCGCGCTTCTGAGCTGGGCCTATATCGGCTGGCTGGCCGCGTCGCCCATGGACCATGAGGCCTCGGTCGACGTCTCGGGCGAAATGGCGATGGCGTCGGCGGGCTTCGGGCGCTGGTCGGCAGTGCAGTTCCTCGCGACCTTGCTGATGTGGACGGTCATGATGATCGGGATGATGACTCCGTCCGTGGCGCCGATGATCCTGGTCTATTCGGGTGTGGCTCGGCAGGCGTCCTCGAGCGGAGCCGCCTTCGCCTCATCGGGCTGGTTCGCACTGGGATATTTCCTTGCCTGGATTTTCTTCGCCTTGCTCGCGACCCTGCTGCAGTGGGCGCTGGAACGGGCCTTGCTCCTGACGCCGATGACGGCGCAGGTCGGATCGTCGCTTGGCGGAGCCTTTCTGATCGCGGCCGGACTCTATCAGTGGACTCCGCTGAAGGAGGCGTGCCTGTCCCAATGCCAGTCCCCGTTCGCCTTCATCCAGAGCCACGGCGGCTTTCGCGGGACAAGCGGCGCATCGATCGCGCTTGGGCTGCGCCACGGCGCCTATTGCCTCGGCTGCTGCTCGGCGCTGATGGTCCTCTTGTTCGTCGCCGGAGTCATGAACCTGCTCTGGATCGCGGCGATCGGCGCCCTCGTCCTCGCCGAGAAGCTGATTCCGGGACGGCTGTTTCGGCGGGTCGCGGGATCGGCCCTGGTCGCGGCCGGTATCGCCCTCCTCGCCTGAGCGAGGCCGAAGCGCCGGGCAGCCGGCGGGTCAGCGCTGCCGAGGGACAGCGCTGACCTCGGCGCCGAGCGAATCCGGCGCCCCTCCCATTAGGCCGCCACGGCCCGGCTGCGCTGCAGCCCGGCATATTCGAGCGCCGCGAGCGCCGCCACCGCGGCGCCCTGGCCGGCGACGAAGAGCGTCCCGAGGCCGGTGATCCCGGCGGTCGTGAAAGCGACGATCAGGCTCTCCGCGGCCCAGCCGACATTGCCGACGATCACCAGCCAGACGAGCGCGGGATGCGCGGCGCTTCGTGTGCCGAGCCAGAGGATGAAGAGACCGAGCGGGATGAGCAGGGAACCGGCGCCGGAGACGAGTGACCCGGAGAGTCCGAGCAGGTCCGAAAGGTCGCCGCCGCCGGCCAGGAGAATCGCGCCCATGAACAGGCAGCTGGCGGAGTCGAGGATCAGGACCCGCTTGAGAAAATTCGTCAATGGCATGTCTTCCTCCTTCTTCGGCGGCGGATTGCCGCTTCGTACCGATCATGGTCTGCTGGAGGTCGTGGCGTCGATTACCTCGCAGGTAATGGCGCGGCAGCGCCCGGATCGGGCAGGAGGAGACGATGGACATGGCCATAACGACACACGCCCTCGGCGATCAGCTGCGTGACTGGCGCCGGCGCCGCCGGCTCAGCCAGCTCGATCTCGCGCTCGACGCCGAAATATCGGCCCGGCACCTGAGCTTCGTCGAGACCGGCCGCTCGCGGCCCTCCCGCGACATGGTCCTTCGCCTCGCCGAACGCCTCGGCGTGCCGCTTCGGGAGCGAAACGCGATGCTTCTCGCCGCCGGCTTCGCTCCGGCCTTCGAGTCGAAGCGGCTCGACGATCCGGAGCTGGAGCCGGCGCGGCGGGCGGTTCAGCGGCTGATCGATGCTCATGTCCCTTATCCGGCGCTCGCCGTCGATCGTCACTGGAACCTGGTCATGCAGAACCGGGTGGTGCCGCTTCTGCTCGGCGGAGTCGCCCCTGCCTTGCTCGAGCCGCCGGTCAACGTGCTCCGGCTCAGCCTTCATCCCGAAGGGCTCGCTCCGAACATCGTCAACCTGGCCGAGTGGAAGTCGCATCTGCTCGACCGGTTGAGAGGCCAGATCGCGGCGAGCGGGGACCCGGCCCTCGAGCGGCTCCTCGACGAGCTCAAATCCTATCCAGCGCCGGCCAGGACCGGGCCGGCCGAACCCGCCCCTTTGCTCGTGCCGATGACCTTGAGATCGCCGGCAGGCCTGCTCTCCTTCTTTTCGACGACTACCGTCTTCGGCACGCCGACCGAAGTGACCCTGTCGGAGATCGCCATCGAATCCTTCTTCCCGGCCGACGGCGAGACGGCGAAGGCGCTTCAGGCGATGGCGAAAAAAATTTAGGGCGGGCGGCGCGACCGGAAGAAGCGCCAAGCCCGCCCTTGAAATGGGAATTTGTGGACGCGGACAAGCTTTCACGCTCCGTGCCACTTTGCGCGAACGGCGGAAAACCGCGCCTTGCGACGGTGAACGGAAATTAACCCGAAGCGGCGGGTGTAAACGCTGCCGACATTTTCCACGGTCCGCGAGGGTCGCGTTTTGGCGCCCGGAGATCGGGCGACTTCAATTTGGCGGCCGCCGATGCCACATGCATCTCATGGAGCAGGGTCCCACCGGCGAGGTCGATCAGGTCCATCCGCTGGTAAGGCGGGTGCTGGCGGACAATCCGTCGCCTTTCACCTTCACCGGCACCCAGACCTATATCGTCGGCACCGGCGAGGTCGCGGTGATCGATCCCGGGCCGGACCTGCCCGGCCATGTCGAGGCGATCCTGGCGGCGACCCGGGGCGAGCGGATCGTCGCGATCATGTGCACCCACACCCACCGCGACCATAGCCCGGCGAGCCGCATGCTCGCCGCCGCGACCGGAGCGCCGATCGTCGGCTGCCCGCCGCTGGCGATCGAGGATGACGGCCCCCGCGCCGACGCCGCGTTCGATTTCGACTATACGCCGGACCGGGTGCTCGGCGACGGCGAGACTCTCGAAGCCAGGGGCTGGACTCTTCGCGCCGTCGCCACGCCGGGCCATACCTCGAACCATCTCTGCTTCGCCCTCGAAGGCGAGGGCCTGCTCTTCACCGGCGATCATGTGATGGGCTGGTCGACGACGGTCGTTTCGCCGCCTGACGGCGACATGACCCTCTACATGCGAAGCCTGAAAGACCTGCTCGAGCGGGACGACCGCCTCTATCTGCCTGCCCACGGCCCGGCGGTGGACCGGACCCACGCCCATGTCCGCGCCCTCATCACCCACCGGCGCATGCGCGAGAAGCAGATCCTCGCCTTGCTCGGCGAAGGGAAAGGCGAGATCGGGGACATGGTCGGGGCGATGTACCGCGACGTCGATCCGCGCCTCCATCCGGCCGCCGGTCGCTCGGTCCTCGCGCACCTCGTCGATCTCGAGCGCCGCGGCCTGGTCGAGGGGGAGGGGGAGAGATGGGCGCTCGCCTCCTGAAGCCGAAGCTCATGCTCCTCGCGCCGCCGCTCGCGGCGCTCCTGCTCGGGGCGCTGGCCGGCTTCCTGTTGAGGCCGGAGTCGGTCGCGGCCGAAGCGGATCCGGAGGCGATCGCCAACGCCGCCTTGCTGTCGATCCGGGACCAGGGGCGGCTGACGCCGTTCATTGGCCGCTTCGTTGCGGTCGTCACCGCGAGCGAGAGCCGGTTCGGCCTCGACGCCCGAAAGACCCTGATCATGCCCGGGACGGTCCGCTACAGCGTCGATCTCGGCCGGCTGAGGCGGCAGAGCCTGGCCTGGGACCAGCCGACGAACACGCTCAGCGTCACCCTTCCGCCGCTTGAAATTTCGGGTCCGGATATCGATCTCAACGAGGTTCAGGAATATTCGGAGGGCGGCATCGTCATGGCGCTCACCGATGCCGAACGGACGCTCGATCAGGCCAATCGCCGGAGCGCCCAGGAAGAACTGATGCGCCAGGCCCGTGCACGGACGCCGACGAGCCAGGCGCGCAATGCGGCGATGCGCAACGTGGCGAGGAGCTTCGCCATGCCGCTTCGCTCAGCGGGGATTGACGCCAGCGTGGCGGTACGGTTCGTGGATCCGGCGGGCGGCGAGGAAGCCTATTTCCTCGATCGTCCGAGGCGCATCGACGAGGCCGTCCGCGGCCGACAGGCCGGTCAGTGACGCCGCAGGGGACAAAGGAATGAACGCACCCAATCAGAGCCTCCGGGGCCTCGACCTGCGCGCCGAGATCGACCGGCTGCGCAAGGAACGCAACGCCGTCATCCTCGGCCATTATTACCAGACGCCCGAAATCCAGGACATTGCCGATTTCGTCGGCGACAGCCTCGATCTGTCGCGCAAGGCGCAGGCGACGGACGCGGACGTCATCGCCTTTTGCGGAGTCCGGTTCATGGCCGAGACGGCGAAGATCCTGTCGCCCGACAAGATCGTCGTCCTGCCCGATATGGACGCCGGCTGCAGCCTCGAGGACAGCTGTCCGCCCGAGCAGTTCAAGGCGTTCCGCGAGCTCCACCCGGATCATATCGCCTTGACCTACATCAACAGCTCGGCCGAGGTGAAAGCGCTTTCGGACATCATCGTCACCAGCTCCTCCGCCGAGCACATCCTGAACCAGATCCCGAAGGACCAGAAGATCATCTTCGGCCCCGACAAGAATCTCGGCGGCTGGCTGAACCGGAAATTCGGGCGTGACATGCTTCTCTGGCCCGGCATCTGCATCGTTCACGAGGCCTTTTCCGAGACCGAGCTTTTGAAGCTCAAGGCGAAGCATCCGGGCGCGCCGGTGCTTGCCCATCCGGAATGCCCGCCGCACATCCTCGAACATGCCGACGAGATCGGATCGACGTCGCACATCCTGAAGGTGGCCCTGTCCTCGCCGTCGCGGGAGGTGATCGTCGCGACCGAGCCGCACATCATCCACCAGATGGAGAAGGCGGCGCCCGAAAAGACCTTCATCGGCGCTCCGGGCGCGGACGGGAACTGCAACTGCAACATGTGCCCGTACATGGCCCTCAACACGATGGAGAAGCTCTACGTCGCGCTTCGCGACCTCCAGCCGAGGATCGAGATCGAGGAAAGCCTTCGGATCGGCGCCAAGCGATCGCTCGACCGAATGCTGGAGATGGCCGGCTCGAGCGTCGGCAAGGGCGACGTCGGCCGGCCGAAAATCTCCGGCGACTGAGGACCGGATCGCCCCCTAACGGGCGGCGACGTGCTTCACGTCCTTGCCGGCATTATGAACGACGTCGTGGTCGTGGCGGTGCGGCTCGACGCCCTCGTGCCGCTCGAAATGCCTGTCCAGCCGATCGATCAGCGGATCGGCCGCATCGCCACCATTGATCCGCAGCAAGGCGTCGATCTTCGCCTCCATCCGGTCGTCATTCTCCTTCGAGGCAGGCGAGCCGATATAGAGGAAGTAAGCGAGGCCGACGACCTGCCAGAGCAATTGCAGGAACTCCGACTGCCAATTCTCGAACGTGTCCCGGCCCATTTCGGTGAGGTAGGACGAAAGCTCGGGCTGCTGGCCGTGCTGAGCCGATTCCTCGACGAAGGCATACCAGCCGAACAGCCAGTGAAGCGTGATCGAGACGAGGAAGAAGCCCAGAGTGATCCAGCCATAGGCATAACGTCGCATTGCACATCCTCCGTTTCGTTTGGAGGTCGTAACGTGTCGTCGCACCGGCCGGTTGCAGGGTGACACCGCAGGCTCTAGCGTCCGCGGCGATTCCATCAGTGGAGACGATCTTGTCCCGTAATCGCGTTCTCTTGTCCGCCCTCATCACTCTTGCCGCCTGCGCGACCACTCCGACCGCCGATCCGGAACCGGCCGCGACGGCGCCGGCCGCCCCCTCGGCGGCCGCTGCCTCGGCCGAGGAAGATCCCTATCTGTGGCTCGAGGAGATTCAGGGCGAGCGGGCGTTGGCCCAGGCCGAGCAGTGGACCCGGCGGACTGAAGCCGACCTCAGCCGGGAGCCGGGCTTCGAGTCCTGGCGGGAGAGGGCGCTCGCCATCCTCAACGACGAGCGGCAGATCAGCCTGCCCGACGACGTGATGGGCGGGTTCGTCACCAATTTCTGGCGCGATGCCCAAAATCCGCGCGGGTTGTGGCGTATCTCCCCGCTTGAGCCCTATCTCGCCGGGCGGCCGCAATGGCGGGTCCTGATCGACGTCGACGCGCTCGGCAGGTCGGAGGGGCAAAGCTGGGTCTGGCACGGCGCCGATTGCCTCGCGCCCGATTATCGCCGGTGCCTCGTCCAGCTCAGCCCGGGCGGCGGCGACGCCGACGTCGTCCGCGAGTTCGACCTCGCCAGCGGCAGCTTCGTCGAGGGCGGGTTCACCCTGCCCGAAGCCAAGTCCAGCGTCACCTGGCTCGATTCGGACCGGCTCGTCGTCGCCACCGATTATGGGCCCGACAGCCTCACCACTTCCGGCTATCCGCGGATCGCCAAGATCTGGCGGCGCGGAACGCCGCTGGCTCAGGCGCAGTCGGTGATCGAGGCGCAGCCGGCCGATATCGGCCTGACGCCCTTCGCCTTCGCCGACGGCGACCGCCGCTGGACCCTGATCCGGCGTGGCCTCACCTTCTGGACCGGCGAGACCATGCTGGTGACCGATGCCGGACTGAAGTCGGTGCCCTTGCCCAATGACGCTTCGGTGATGGACGTTATCGGCGGCCGCCTCGTCGCCCAGCTCAACAGCGCCATGGAATTGGGCGGGGGCCGGTCCCTCCCGGTCGGCTCCCTCGTCGCCGTCTCGCTCGAAGAGGTCGCCGCCGGCCGGCCGACGGTCCCCGAACTGGTGATGGCGCCTTCGCCGCGCCAGGCGATCGAGGAAGTGTCTGCCTCCGGCGACACCTTGTGGGTAAAGGCGCTCGAGGACGTGTCGGGACGACTGTTCGCACTCCGCCGCGGCGCCGACGGGGTCTGGACCAGCGAGGCGATCGACCTTCCGGGCAACAGCACCGTCCAGCTGCTCACCAGCGGCAGCAGCGAGGATCTCGCCTTCGTCACGGTCGAGAACATGCTCACGCCGCCTTCGCTCCATGCGGTCCGTCCCAGCGGCGAGGCCCGGCTGGTACAGAGCCTTCCGCCGCAGTTCGACGCCAGCGACTTCACCGTCGAGCAGCGTTTCGCGACCTCCAGGGACGGCACCAGGGTGCCCTATTTCCTCGTCCGCCGACGGGGCACCGACGGCCCCGTTCCGACCTTGATCCATGCCTATGGCGGGTTCCGGGCGGCGCAGACTCCCACCTATCTGACCGGCCAGCCGTACCGCTCGGGGCCGCTCGGCCTCTTCTGGGTCGAAGCCGGCAACGCCTATGTCCTCGCTAACATCCGCGGCGGCGGCGAATATGGGCCTGCCTGGCACGAGGCGGCGCTTCGCGAGAACCGGCAGCGAAGCTTCGACGATCTCCATGCGGTTGCCGAGGATTTGATCCGGGCCGGCCTCACGCAGCCGAACCGGATCGGAATCTCCGGCCGGTCCAATGGCGGAGTGCTCGTCGGCGCCGCGGCCAACCAACGGCCCGACCTTTACGGCGCCGTCATCTCGGGTTCGCCGCTCACCGACATGAAGCGCTATTCGCACCTGCTCGCCGGGGCGTCCTGGATGGGCGAATATGGCAATCCCGACGTGCCCGAGGACTGGGCGTTCATGTCGCTCTACTCGCCCTATCAGAATTTGCGGGCCGATCCCGAATATCCGGCAACCTTCTACTATCTCTCGACCCTGGACGATCGGGTCCATCCCGGCCACGCCCGCAAGATGGCCGCCCGCCACGCCGAGCTCGGCCACGAATTCTACTTCCGGGAATATCGGGAGGGCGGCCATTCGGTCGGCGCCGACCGGACCGAGGACGCGACCCGGGCAGCGCTTCTCCAGGCCTTCCTGACGCGGGAGATCGGCGGGCGCCGATGACCTTCGCCCTCGACCGCTTCGATCTTTCCGCCTTCGTCTCGGCGACGCTGGCTGAGGATCTGGGCGATCATGGCGACGTCACTTCGGCGGCGGTGATACCGGCCGAGGCACGGTTCGGCGGGGTCATGCGAAGCCGCGAGCAGATCGTCGTCGCCGGGCTGCCGATCGCCGAGGCCTTCTTCCGGGCGCTCGATCCCGAGGTCGAGATCGAGCGCGAAGCGGAGGACGGTGAAGTCGTCGGCCAAGGCGACATATTGCTTCGCCTTCGCGGGCTGGCGCGGCCGATGCTGACCGCGGAGCGGTCGGCGCTCAACACCGTCCAGCATTTGTCGGGAGTGGCGACCCTGACCCGTCGCTACGTCGACGCCATCGCCGGCACCGGCGCCGTCCTGCTCGATACCCGCAAGACGCTCCCGGGGCTTCGGGTGCTCGAAAAATATGCGACCCGAATGGGCGGTGCCAGAAACCACCGGATGAGGCTCGACGACGCGGCGATGATCAAGGACAATCATGTCGCGGTCGCCGGCGGCATCGGCGAAGCGGTCCGGCGCGCGCGCGACGCCGGCATCGGCCGGATCATCGTCGAGGTCGACCGGCTCGACCAGATCGGACCGGCGATCGACTCCGGGGCCACCCATCTGCTTCTCGACAATATGGGGGAGGCGGCGCTTCGCGAGGCGGTGGCGCTGGTCGCCGGCCGGGTCCCGACCGAGGCGAGCGGCGGGATCTCGCTGGAGACGATCCGAACCGCGGCGGAGACCGGGGTCGATTTCATCTCGGTCGGAAGGATCACCCAGTCTGCGCCGGCGGTCGATATCGGCCTCGATTTCGAGCCGATCTAGCGGACTCAGTCCTCGCGGCGGCCGATCACCTCGCCCTCGATCGTCCGGGTGGCCGGATGGTGCTTGTCGAGCCAGCGCTTCATGATCCGCAAATTGCGCGAGTTCGACTTGAACAGGAAGTCGAAGGCGTCGCCGACGAATGGGATCAGGCCCACGGCCGTGTCGAAGGCGACGTTGCCGGTCATCCGGGCGAGATGCCATTTCGACATGCCCAGATTGCGCGCTTCCCAGATCAGCCACGCCCCCATAGCCGCCGTGATGACGTCGCCGAGCACGGGCACGAGCCCGGCCACGGAATCGACTCCGACCCTGAACCGGGTTCCCGGAAAGGTGAAGGCGCGTTCGAGCAGCCCCTCCATTGCTTCGACGCGCCGGCGGACCGAGGCCGGGTCCCGCCCCAGCGGGAGCCGATCGGCCATCTGGTCGAATTGCTGCTGATCGATCGGCATCATTCAGTCTCCGCGACGAGCTCGCCGACCGGGTGGCGGCCGAACTGGTTGGTCCGGAAGCCCGTCAGCCGCGGCGACACCAGCGACCAGCGGACCGGCGCCGTCAAGGGGATGAACGGCACGAGGCCGGCGAGGATCCCGTCGGCGGTGGCGAGCTGGGTCCGTCGATCGGCCGGAGCGAGCGCCGTTCGCGCCGCTTCCAGGGCGAGATCGGCCGCCGGATCGCAGACCGGGCTGGAATCGCAGGTGAAATGGCGAAGATACCAGGCGGCCAGAACCGACGGCGCCACCTGGTCCACCAGCCGAAGCTCCGCCGCGGCGCCGGGCGCGACCCGCTCGGCCTCCACTCCGACCAGACGCCAATCGTGGCGGAGATGGGCGAAGACGATCCGGTAGCCGGGGGAATCCGGCATCGCGACGCGGAGCCGCAACGGCGCTTCCAGCTCCAGCTCGGCCAGGCGCCGGCCGGCGAGCTCGCGCCGCATCGGCAGCGGCGACGCGGCCCAGACCGGCTGGCTCGGCGCCGGAATCTCGACGGTACCCGGCGGCACCAGGCTCGTCCGCGGAGCGATTCCGGCGACGCCCATCGCCTGCGCAAGCGCCTGGCGATCGATCGCCATGCTGAGTGCCGCACGAATCTCGGGATCGGCGAGCGGACCGTCGACGGTCGCGAAAGCCAGCCCGAACAGGCCCGACACCGGATCGAACTGCAGGCGGGCGGCGGCGACGTTCGCTGCCCTCGCCAGCGGGAGATCGCCGAAGGTGCCGCCGAGGACGGAGTCACTCTCCTGCTGGACGAAGCGGGCGATCGCCATCGCCGCCGGCTCCCCTCTCAGAAGGAGCCCTGGCGGGCCGGGGCTTTCCTCCGTTTCCTCGTCGGATTCGGGTGAGCGCCGGACCAGCAGGGTCCCGGCCGCATCCTCATGAGAGACAATATAGGGCCCGGTGCCGCTGCCGTTGTGGATGATCCCCATCTGCGGCTGAGCGAGCAATTGGAGGAAATTGGGTCTTGGCCCCGAAAGGCTGATTTCGAGCACGTCGTCGGTCATGGCGACGATGTCGGTGACCGCGCCGAGCACGGGCTTGAGCGGATTGCGGCTGGCTCGGCTCACGGCGGCCCGAAGCCGGGCGGAGACCTGTCCGGCGGTGACCCGGCTGCCGTCCGGCCAGTCGATCCGGCGCAGCCGGAAAGTGTAGCGAAGCCCGTCGTCCGAGACGATCCAGCTCTGGGCGAGCGCAGGCTCGATCTCGCCCGCCGAATCGAAGCGGACGAGGCCTTGGGCGGTCGCCTGAAGGAGAAGGGCAGTGGGTGGCGGCACCGGCTCGAGATTGGGGTTCACCATCTTCGGCGCCGGGCCGATCGCGCTCACCTCGATCGGACCGGTCTGCGGGTCCTCGCAGCCGGCCGAGACGGCGAGGAAGGCAGCGCAAAGAAGAAGCTTTGAGGCGCGAAGGATCATCTATTCCCGTCGACGGCGGTCAGGAGCGCCTTTTACCCTGTCCGCCGCGGATTGCAGCCCCGCCTTTACCTCTCTTTCACCATCGC
>CBIGXQ010000044.1:0-16923 GCA_966193865.1 uncultured Sphingosinicella sp.
GCCGCAGCGGCCGCGGGGAACGAATTCCTCGCCGACTCGGGCGGCGGCTTCACGGCGGCGGAGTTGGATGCCGTCAACAATGGGACCATCGCCTCGGTCGGCACTCTCACCCTCGCCGATGGCGAGGCAGGCTCGGCCATCCAGCTCGTTTCCTCCAACGGCAGCGTCGCCAGCAGCGGGACATTGCGTGCCGATCGGCTCGAAGCCCAGGCAGGCGAGGACATCGCGCTCAACGACGTGATCGTCGTCGAGGAACTTTCGCTCGAGGCGGCGAACGGCTCGATCACCGGCAACGCCTTCACCAGCAGCGATGGCGACGTCCTTCTCGACGCCGGCCAGGAGATCGGCCTCGGATCCGCGTCGAGCGGCGGAACCGTGACGGCCACCGCCGGCGGCAACCTTCGTCTCGACAATATCGTCGCGCCAGGCGCGGTCGAATTGACGTCTATCACAGGCAATCTGACGAGCAGCGGATCGATCGACACCGGGTCGAGCCTCGTGGCGAGCGCCGCCGGCAGCGGCCAGTTCAACAATATCGCCGCCGCCTCGGTCGACCTAGATCTGGGCGGTGCCGCCGCCTTCACCGGCGCGGTCGTCTCGCCGACCATCTCAGTCGCGTCCTCGGACATCGAGATCGGCGCCGGTGCGTCGATCGGCGGATCGGAGACGTCGCTCGTCTCGCTGACCGTTCAGCCCGGAAGCGGCCAGACCGTGCTCGGCGGGACTTCGGAAGGGCCGGGCTATACGCTCGCCGATCCGGAAGCGGATCGGATCCGCGCCGCGCGCCTGACGATCGAGGCGCCCGCCGCCGGAACCGCGCCGGACCGCGCTCCCGATCTGCTCATTCGTGATCTGTCCTTCTCGGCATCGAGGACGGGCCAGGTCGAGATCGTCACACCCGGAATCGCCCAGGTGGAAGGCGAGTTGCGGTTGGCGGACGCTGGAGCGGGCAACGCCCTCGCGCTCGAAGCCACGCAGCGGCTCCAGATCGCGACTCCCGGTGCGGTTCGGGTTCAGGACTCCTCGGGAATGACCGACGGCTCGCTCGAAATGCGGTCGAACCATATCTGGGCGGCGAGCGCCGCAGTGCTTCAACAGCTCGCTTCGGATCCCGATTTCGCGGGACGCGATGCCGCCTTGCTCGTCAATGACGGTGCTGTGAACCCGCGCGGTTCGATCGAGGCCGGCGACGTGACGCTCCATGTCGGCGCGACCCTGTTCGTCCAGAACAGCGGCTCGGTCCTCGATTTCGCCGGAATCACGGTGCGCGAGAATACGCTGACGATCGTCCCGACCGGGTCGCAGCCGATCCAGGCCTATGCGTTCGGCCGGCGGGTCAATCCGGACGGCAGCTACGTCACCAACAACGACTTCTTCAGGGAGGTCGATTTCGTCGGCCGCGGTAGTCTCTACGCGAGCGACGCCCAGTTCAATCTCTGCTTCATCAACAGCGGCGCCTGCCGCTTGCCGTCGCCGAGAGAGCCGCTTCCGGGCGGTCAGGACATCGTCGAAGAGCCGATCTTCAACGAGGAGCCGACGACCAGTGCCGATACCGGGGTGCTGCCTCCGGCTTCGGACAGCGACACGCTCGTCGACACGACGTTCGGCTCCGATCCGCTGATCGAGGAGCCGGTCACCAGCGGCGGCGACAGCAGCCTGTGGGACGGCGACTGCGACCGCGACGATGACGGCGACTGCGATGCGGAGGATTTACAATGACCGGTCTTCGCTATTTCGGCCTCGCTTTCGCCGCGGCCCTGGCCCAGCCCGCATCGGCTGAGCCGGTCAGTCTCCAGGAGAGCTTCCGGATCGGCACCGGCGCCAGCTTGCTGTGCGCGGCCCAGTCGCTCGTCGTCGATCCCGCTCTGGAAGACATGTTCGACCGCGGCTACGCGATCATCTGCCGCGACGCTGCGGTCCCGATCGGCAATGTCTATGCGCTTCGGCTCCGCGGCGGAGATCCGGCGGCACGGCTCGCCGCGATCCGTTCCGACCGGGTCGGATGCAGTGCGGGCGCGGAGGTCCAGGTCGAGGATCTCGGTTCCATCCCGACCCTGTCCTGCCGAACCAGGGACAGCGACGTCGCCTACAACGTCTATCTCGTCGGGCGCGGCGATACGCTTTATGTCGCGGAAGGGCTCGGCGGTTATGACAGCGCGCTTCGCCTGGCGCTCCGGAGCGTCGTCTCCGATCAGGTCGCCGAAGGGGAGGTCTCGGTCGCGACCACCGGGGCCGGCGATTCGGCCGCCTTCGCCCGGGCCCAGGCGGGAACGCTGGATCCGGACCGTGCGCTGGCCGAGGCCTATCGCCGCAACAATGCCGGCAATTATGCCGAGGCGGCGGAATTCTTCGGAGCGGTCCTTTCGAGCGAGGGCGCCGAGCAGAACCGGGCCGAGGCGCTGGTCAACGAAGCGCTTCAGAAATCGAATCTCGGCCGCTTCGGCGAGGCCGAGGCCCTGTTCGCAAGCGCCGCCGCTCTGGCCGGAACCGACCCGGTCATTGCCCGCCGGCTTCGCAACTACAGGACCATGCACCTGCTCAACCAGGGTCTTCCCGACGAGGCGCTGGCCGAGCTTTCGCGACCGATCCCCGAAGTGGGGGTGGCCGGCTCGCTACGCTCGCTCGTCATCGATCGGCCGACGGCGGCGCGGCTGTCCGCCGAATCGCCCGGGTCTCGCCGGCTCGGCGGCGCCGACGGCCTCACGGCGGCGGACAAGGCGCAGATCCTCGACGGCCAGGCGCTCCAGCTTCGCGGAACGGTGCTTCGACTCCAGGGGCAGCCGGAGCAGGCTGTCGGGCCCCTCAATCGGGCGCTCGGCGAGTTGTTCGCGATCCGCGGCGGCCGAATCGCCGCGACCGTCTGGATGCGGGCCCAGATCCGCGGCGAGCTGGCCGACATTGCGGAGGCCGCCGGCAATCTCCCCGAGGCCGAAAGTGAGCACCGTTCCGCGGTGGCTCTGCTCGAGACGGATTATCCTGGATCGGCGGCGCTCCTGAGCGCTCAGGGGCGCCTTGCGGCCTATCTGGCGCGGCACGGCCGAAGCGACGAGGCGTCGGCGCTGTTCCGCCAGATCGTCGCGGCCAATGCCGACAGCGGACGGAGCTCGCCGATTCTTCGAGGCGTCCTCGCCCCCTATTTCGCGTTGCTGGCGCAGCGCGGCGACGATCCTGCGGCCGTCGCCGAGCTGTTCACGGCAAGCCAGGTTCTGATTCGGCCCGGAGTCGCGCAAACCCAGGCGGTGCTTGCGCGCGAGCTGTCCGGCGGAAGCGACGAGGCCGCCAGCCTGTTCCGGCAGTCGGTAACGCTCACTCGCGACATCGAACGAAGCCGGGTCGATATCGCCCGGCTGGATGCGCTCGAGACGGCGACCGTCGCCGAACGGGCGCGGGCGCAGACTCTTCGCGCCTCGCTCGAACAAATGCAGCAGGACCAGGCCGCGACCCAGGCGCGCCTTGCCGCTTATCCGCGCTACCGGGTCGTCGCCGGCGGCGCCATGACCCTGCCGGAGATGCAGGCGCTGCTTCGGGAAGGCGAGGCCTATTACAAGATGACGGTGCTCGAGGACGACGCCTATGCCGTCTTCGCGACCCCGACGACGGCTCGTGCCTTCCGGATCGCCGTCCCGCCGGACGAGCTGGAACGCCAGGTCGGTGCCCTCAGGGACACGATCTCGGTCGTCGAGGACGGTCAGCAGATGACCTATCCTTTCGACGTCGCTCTTTCGCACCAGCTCTATCAGGCCCTGTTCGCGCCGGTCGCGGCCGAGCTCGCGGCGACCCGCCACCTCGTCTTCGAACCCGACGGCGCGATGCTGACCTTGCCGGCCAATCTGCTCGTCACCGAGGAAGCGGCGGTGGAAGCCTATCGGCAACGCGCGGCCCAACCCAATGCCGACGGCTTCGACTTCACCGGCATTCCCTGGCTGGGACGTGACCGCGACATCAGCACGGCCGTCTCGGCGGCCGCGTTCCGGGACGTCCGCCAGGCGCCGAGGTCGGACGCCAGAGCCGAATATATCGGCTTCGGCCAGAACAGCCCGAACAGCGGCTTCTTCCAGGCCGGCGTCCAGACCGGATCGACTCGCGGCGGCGCCGTGGCCGATGGCTGCGACTGGTCGCTTTCGGTGTGGAACCGCCCGATCTCGCCGGCCGAATTGTTCACCGCGAGCCGCGCCATAGCCGAGGGCAAGCCGGACGAGACGGAGATCGTCACTGGCGACGCCTTCACCGACACGGCGATCAAGCGACGCAGCGATCTCGATGAATATCGGATCCTCCATTTCGCCACTCACGGTCTCGTCACGCCGCCGCGGCCGGAATGCCCGGCCCGCCCGGCGCTTCTGACCAGCTTCGGCGGCGGCGCGTCGGACGGGCTGCTCACCTTTGCCGAGATTTTCGATCTCCAGCTCGATGCCGACCTGATCATCCTGTCCGCCTGCGATACGGCCGGGCGGGCAAGCAGCGCAGCGACGAGCGAGGCCGGCCTCACCAGCGGCGGCGACTTCGCCCTGGACGGCCTCGTCCGCGCCTTTGTCGGCGCCGGCGGCCGGATGGTCGTTGCGAGCCACTGGCCGGTGCCCGATGATTTCAACGCCACCGGGCGGCTGATCTCCGGCCTGTTCAGCGCGGCGCCGGGAACCGGCACCGCCGGCGCGCTGCGAAACGCCCAGCAGAGCCTGATGGACGATCCCCAGACCTCCCATCCGTATTACTGGTCGGGATTCGCGGTCGTCGGCGACGGCACGGCGCCGGTCGTCCGCCCCGCGGACACGCGCATCGCCTCGCGCTAGTTCCGCTTATTTCCCGGCCGGCAGTGCTGGAGCCCAGGCTGGAGTCTCGACTTCGGGAACAGGCTAGGCCGTTGAACCTTCTTCCACTTTGGACGTTTGTTACGCCGCCGTCGCATCCTGCCGGCGGCTGAGCGGGGTTTATTGAAGAAGGCGCGGATATTTTTGGCTGCCCTGGCCGGAGTGATGGCGACGTCACTGGCTGCACAGCCGCAGGACCAGGCTCCCCCGCCGCTGCAGAATGCGGACGATCCGATCGTCCCCGATTCAGCGTTCGAGGAGGCATTGCCTCCGCTCGACCCTGCACTGAACGCGCCGCTGGAGCCGCTCGAGCCGATCGATCCCGCGGCGCCGCCCTTCCCGCCGGTGCCGGGCCCGGTCGAGGACGCCCCGCTGGGCGATCCGGCGCTCGCCGAGCCGCTTCCGCCCCTGTCCAGCTTCGACGTCCAGCCGGTCGAGGAAGCGGCGCTGACCGAAGAAGAGGAGGCCGCGCTTCGGATCCGCTACACCTATGTCGTCGAAGGGCTCGAGGAGGTCGGCCTGGAGGACAGGTTCCGCGATCTCTCGGCGCTCGAGGACGCGCGCGGCGAAGCGGTCAACGGCGCGATGATCGAGGCCCGTGCCGAGGAAGATGAAGAGCTGGCGGTCAGGCTGCTTCGCTCCGAAGGCTATTATGATGCGGTCGCCAGCTCATCGATCGAGCAATTGCCCGAGCCGGGCCAGCTCCGGATCACCCTCATTGCCGCCCCCGGGGAGCGCTATAATCTCGGCGCGATCGCGATTGCCGGGCCGGAAACCCGGCCGCCCGGCCTGGCGCGCGAAGCGCTGAAGCTCGAATCCGGCGAGCCGATCGTCGCCGCAATGGTCGAGGCCGCCGAGGCCAATGTCCTGCTCCGGCTGCCGCAGCAGGGCTATCCCTTCCCCGAGATCGGCCTTCGCGACATCGTCCTCGATCCCGACACCCATGTCGGCGATTACAGCCTGCCGCTCACGCCCGGGCCGCGTGGCGTGTTCGCGGGGTTCACGACGGAGGGCGACCTGGCCTTCGACGCGGAGCATGTCGAGGTCCTCTCCCGATTCGATCGCGGTGAACTCTATGATCGGCGCAAGGTCGACGATCTTCGCGAGGCGATGGTGGCGACGCGCCTGTTCGACAGCGTCTCGGCCGAGCCGGTTCTGACCGGCCAGCTCGCTCCGGACGGCTCGGAATATGTGAACATCCTGGTACGCCAGGATGCCGGCCCTGCCCGGTCGATCGACGCCAATGCCGGCTACAATACAGGCGAGGGGTTCCGGCTCGAGGGCGCCTGGGAGCATCGCAACCTGATCCGTCCTGAAGGCGCCCTTCGGATCGCCGCCGTGGCCGGTACCGCGGAACAGAATCTCAGCGTGCGCTTCCGACGCAACAATTGGGGCCAGCGCGACCGAGCGCTTCTTCTCCAGCTCGAGGCGGGCCAGCGGGACTATGAGGCGTTCCAGGGCTACACGACTCGGCTCCACGGCCTCGTCACCCGCGAATCGACGCCGATCTGGCAGAAGAGGTGGACCTATGCCTATGGCGCCGAGATCCTCGCCACCAACGAATCCCGGGATCGGCGGGCTCGATTGTCCCTCAGCGACGCCTATTTCATCGGCGGCCTGATCGGCCAGCTCGGCTATGATCGCTCCAACAGCCTGCTCGATCCGACCGAGGGGTTCAGGCTCCAGGCAAGGGTCAATCCGGAGGCGTCGCTCGGCAACGGCACCTTCTACTACGTCCGCAACCAGTTCGACGGCAGCGCCTATTATCCGGTGGGCGATCAGCTCGTCATCGCCGGCCGGGCGCGCTTCGGATCGATCTACGGAATCCCGCGCGACGAGCTCGCGCCGTCGCGGCGCTTCTATGCCGGCGGCGGCGGCTCGGTCCGCGGCTTCGGATTCCAGGAACTGGGACCGCGGGACATATTGCCCAATCCGGATTTCGACCCCGAAGACGAGGATTCCGAACCGACCATCTCGGTCCCGAGGGGCGGCCGAAGCCTCGCCGAATTCGCGATCGAGGGCCGCTATCGGTTCGGCAATTATGGCGTGGTCGGCTTCATCGACGCCGGCCAGGTCTATGAAAGCCAGTTCCCGACGTTCGATTCCCTCCGCTTCGGCGTGGGCGTCGGCGGCCGGCTCTACACCAATTTCGGGCCGATCCGGGTCGACGTCGCTACCCCGATCGGCCGCCGCCCGGGCGAATCCCTGATTTCCGTCTACGTTTCGATCGGTCAGGCCTTCTGATGGCGACCGAGCCGCCCGTGTCCGATCGGATCGAACCTCGGCTGGTCACTGTGCGCCGCTATCACCGAACCCGGACGGCAGCGAAATGGGCCGGCTTCGGCCTGATCGGGCTACTGCTCCTCATCGGGGCCTTCCTGGTCTGGCTGAACACCGATCCCGGGCGGCGATTCATCGTCCGTCAGATCAACAATTTCGAGGCCGCCTCCGGGCTCCAGGTCAATGTCGAACGGATCGAGGGATCGGTCTTCGGCCAGCTCACCCTCCACGGGCTGACTCTCAGCGATCCTGACGGAATCTTCTTCCGGGCGCCGGAAGCGGAGGTCGAATATCGGCCCTTCGCCTATTTCCGGAACCATATCGACATTCGCGAGCTCACGATCCCGATCGCCCGGCTTCACCGCCTGCCCAAGCTGCGGACCGTCGATCCCAATGCACCCTTACTCCCCGACATCGACATCGACGTCGGCCGGCTCCGGATCGAACGGCTGCTCGTCGATCCGGCCGTGTCGGGTCGCCGTCACCTGCTCGCGCTCGACAGCCGGATCAAGATCGCAGACGGACGAGCCGAAATCGGCCTCGACACACGAACGATCCGAGCACCGGGTTTCCCCGGCGGCGACCGGCTGGCGCTTCGGCTCGATGCCGTGCCGGAGGACAATCAGCTCGATATTGCTTTGGTCGCTGAAGGTCCGGCTGACGGCTTCATCGCCGGCCTAATCGGAGTCGACCGGGCCGTTGCCGCCCGAGTGACCGGCAGTGGCGACTGGAACCGCTGGCAGGGCCGCGCTCTTGCCGCCCTCGGCGGCGAGGGCCTCGCCAATCTCTCGATCGCCGCCCGCGAAGGCACCTTCACCGTCCGTGGACCGGTGCGCCCGGCACTCGTCGTCCAGGGACCGCTGGCTCGACTGCTCGAGCCCCAGGTCCAGGTGAACCTCGTCAGCACGTTCGAGAATCGCCGTGCCGACATGCGGCTGAGGCTCGGCAGCCGTGCCGTGGCGGTTGCTGCCGACGGGATCGTCGACCTCGGCCAGAGCCGCTTCGAAGGCCTGGAGGTCGCCGCACGGATCAGCCGGCCTGGCGCCCTCGCGCCCAATCTCGGCGGCCGAGATCTCCAGGTCGCCCTGATCCTCGATGGACCGTTCGCCACTCCCGCCGTCGCTTATGATCTTCGGGCGCGGTCGCTGACCTTCGGCAGGACGACGGTTCAGGGCCTTCGCGCGGTCGGCCGCGCTCGGGTCCGGGCGGACGACATCATCGTCCCGATCTCGGCCCGGGCCGACCGGATCCTTGGATTCGACGCCGTCGCCGGCGGGCCCCTCTCTAATGTCCGGCTCGACGGAGAGCTCGGGGTGACCGGCGCCCGGATCGTCGCCGACGATCTTCGGCTTCGCTCCGACCGGGTCGACGCCTTGCTGGCGCTCGCGCTCGATTTCAACAGCGGCCGCTATCTCGCGGCGCTCCAGGGGCGGGTGAACAATTATCTTGTCCAGAGCGTCGGCCTGTTCGACCTCAACCTCGACCTGGACATGACGAGCCGGCGCGGCGGCTTCGGGCTGAGCGGCCGGGTGGCGGCGCGAAGTCGCCGGATCGACAACAGCGCCATCCGCGATCTGCTCGGCGGCACCGCGACCGCGAGCGCCAACATCGACATGGACCCATCGGGCCTCGTCCGCGTCGGCGACATCCGCCTTTCGGCGCCCTTGCTTCGAGTGACTTCAGGATCGGGCGTCTACCGGCCGAACGGAACCATCGACTTCCGGCTGTCTGGGGTGAGCGAGAGCTATGGGCCGCTGAACGCCCGCATTACCGGCACCGCCTCGAGGCCGCAGCTCCAGCTCGTCGCCGCCAATCCCGGCTTTGGGATCGGCCTTCGCGACGTGGAGGCGAATGTCCGGGCGACGGCGGGCGGCTGGGCGATCGAGGCGACCGGCCAGTCGGCCTACGGGCCGTTCAGCGCCGATGTCGTGATCCAGAGCGGGCGCGGCCCGATGACCATCCTCGTCAACCGGCTCACCTTCGCCGGGATCGATTTTCAGGGCCGGCTGGTCCAGTCCCGGGCAGGGCCGTTCGTCGGCACCCTCACCCTCGTCGGCCAGGGGCTGGAGGGAAATGTGCGGCTGAGCGCCGAAGGCCGCTATCAGCGCCTGGACATCGCCGCCAACGCCAGTGGCGCGCGAACGCCGGGTGACGTTCCGATCATCCTCCAGCGGGGCTTCGTTCGGGCGAGAGTCATCCTCTATCCCGACGCTCCGGAGATCGTCGGCGATGCCCAGCTCGCCGGTCTCAGCAGCGGCGACCTGTTCGTCGAGCGGGCACGGGTCCGGATCGATTATCGCGGCGGCAATGGCAGCGCCCAGCTGTTCGCCGAAGGCCGCCGCGGCGTCCCGTTCCGCGTCGGCGCGAACCTTGCCTTGGCCCCCGAGCTGATCCGCGCGGCCGCCCAGGGGCACGTCAACAATATCGACTTCCGCTTCGCCCGCCCGGCAGAGATCCGACGCGTCGGCAGCGAATGGGTGCTGGATCCGGTCACGTTGCTGCTCGAACAGGGTCGGGTCCGGCTCGCCGGCCGCTATGGCGACGGGCTGATCATCCAGTCGCGGCTCGACGAGCTCGACCTGTCGATCCTCAATCCCTTCTCGCCCGGCCTCGGGCTCGGCGGCCGGGCGACCGGCAGCCTCGACTTCGCCCAGCCGTCCGATGGCTCCTTCCCGCGCGCCGAGGCGAGGCTCAACATATCGGATTTCACCCGGACCGGAATCGCGACCCGTTCCGTGCCGGTGGACCTCGCCGTCGCCGGCGCGCTTCGGCCGGAGGGCGGCCAGCTCGCCGCCGTCATTCGGCGCGGCGGTGCCATCATCGGCCGCATTCAGGCGCGGCTGCAGCCGCTCGGGCCCGCGGCCGGCTCATGGACGACCCGGCTTCTGGCGGCGCCGCTGGCGGGGGGGATACGCTATAACGGGCCGGCCGACGTGCTGACCTCCTTCGCCAATCTCCCCGGCCACCAGCTGTCGGGGCCGATCGGCGTCGCCGCGGATTTCAGCGGCCGGGTCCAGAACCCGCAATTCACCGGGGTCGTCCGGGCCAATAATCTCACCTACGTCAACGAGCAGTTCGGGACCCGGGTGACCAACATCGCTCTGGATGGGCGCTTCAGTGCCTCCCAGCTTGAGATCGTCCGGCTGACCGGACGGGCCGGCGAGGGGACGGTCACCGGCCGCGGCACCATCGGCCTCGCATCCGCCGCCGGGTTCCCGATGGACATCCAGCTTCAGTTCGACAACGCCCAGCTCGCGCGAAGCGACGATCTGGCGGGCACCGCGACCGGGACCCTGTCGATCACCAACAGCCGCGACCGGCCGGCCCTGATCGCGGGCGAGCTCGAACTGGGCGAGGCGCGCTACCAGATCGTTCGCCAGGCCGCGGCCGAGGTTCGCCAGCTGGCCGGAGTCCGCCGACGCGGCGAGCCGATTCCGCCGCCGGATGCCCAGACGATGGATTCGAGCGTCCCAAGCATCTGGAACCTCGACATCAGGGCAAGCGCCGACAATCGGGTCTTCGTTTCCGGAATGGGGCTCGAATCCGAATGGTCGGCCGATCTCAGGGTGCAGGGGACGACCGCCACTCCGACGATCGTCGGCGAGGTCGACCTGATCCGCGGTACCCTCAGCCTCGCCGGCCGCCGATTCGACGTCAGGCGCGGCCATGTCGTCTTCGGCGGATCCCGCCCGCCCAATCCGCGCATCGATCTTGAGGCGGTGGACGAGATCGAGGGCGTCGAGGTAGCGATCAACGTCTCCGGAAGCTCGAGCAATCCGCAGATCGCCTTCACCTCCTCGCCGAGCCTGCCCCAGGACGAGATCGTGTCGAGGATATTGTTCGGCAGCTCGGTGACCGAGATTTCGGCGCTCCAGGCGGTCCAGCTCGCCGCTTCACTCAACACGCTCCGCGGAAGCAGCGGCGGCCTCAATCCGCTCGGCCAGCTTCGTACCGCCACGGGGATCGACCGGATCCGGATCCTCGGAGCGGACGAAACCACCGGTCGAGGCACCGCCATCTCGGCCGGAATGTATCTGAGCGACGACATCTATATCGAGATCATCACCGACGCCCGCGGCTTCACCGCGACCCAGATCGAAATCGCGCTGACCCCCACCTTGAGCCTTCTCTCCCAATTCGGCTCGAGCAATTCCACCAACGTCAACCTTCGCTACTCGAAGGATTATTGATCGGAGAGGTTTGGGTTCCGAAGGAGAAGGTCGTCGGTGACCGTCATGGTGAAGACCGGCGCGTTTCCTGGCGGCGTCTCGGCGATGGCGTCGACAAACATCGCCCGCGCCTCCGGATCGTCATAGACCATCTTCGCATCGAACGCTTTTTGCCAGGTCGCCTCGTCGGGCCATTCGGCGTAGCCGACGAAGCGGCCGTCGCGGTCCTGGTGGAGCCGCGATCCACAGCTTCCGTAGATCCTCGTGATCGCGGCCGTGCCACGGCGCCAGGCTTCCCTGAACTGAGCTTCCTTGCCGGGGTGGACCCGCCACCAATAGACCGCGACGAACATGGAAGCTGCGCCGCCTCGATCAGGACTGGCCGGGCGGCGGCTCGATCCTGATCTGGTACAGGCTCGGCCAGTTCTTGCCGGTGACGAACAGGCGGTCGCCGGCCTCGTCATAGGCGATTCCATTGAGGACATTCTCCTCGCTGCGGCGATCGACGCTGGCGACGAGACGCGACAGGTCGATCCAGCCCTTCACCTCGCCGGTTTCCGGGTCGATCCGGGCGATATAATCGGTCAGCCAGACATTGGCGAAGATCTCGCCCTTCACCCATTCGAGCTCGTTCAGGTTGCGGAGCGGCTGGCCGTTGACGGTGACGGTGACCCGGCCGAGCTCCCGAAAGGTCGCCGGGTCGAGGAACCGGAGCACCGGCGTGCCGTCGCTCATGATGAGCCGCCGCCCGTCCTGGGTCAGGCCCCAGCCCTCGCCCGGGTAGCGGAACTCGCCGGTGCGCCGGAACGTCTCCCGGTCCCAGCGGAATCCGAGGCCGTCGCGCCAGGTGATCGAGACGAGCTCGCCGCCCCATGAAGCGAGGCCCTCCCCGAACAGCTCCGGCGGAAGCGCGGCCGAGCGAAGCACGGCGCCGTCCTCGAGCCGGACCTGGCGGATCGTCGACTGGCCGTGAAGACCGGTGCTCTCGTAGAGATGGCCGTCGCGGAAGATCAACCCCTGGGTGAAGGCGGCCCGGTCATGCGGGAAGACGGTCTCCACGCTGTAGCCATAGGTGGGCGGCCCCGCCGCCGTCGCCTGCGGCGCCGGAGAAGCCGAGCAGGCCGCCAGGGCCGTGAACGTCACCATCATTCGCATCGTCGATCCTGTCGGCGTCATCGCTGCCACGCCTAGCATGAATCGGCGGATTGGCGGTATCCCCACCTCCTTGTCGACGGAGTGAGTCATGTCGCTGGGGTCCGAGGGAGGCGAGCTGGAGCGGATCGCAAGCTTCACGCACGATTCCGGCGGCACCGAAACGCTGTTCGCCTACCAGCCGGCACCGGCCGAGGTGATTCGATCGGGCGAAGCCATGGCCAATCGGCTGTACGGTTTCATCGATACGCGCTCGCCCAGGACGCCCTACATTTGCGTCTGGCGCGATCCTGAACCGTCGCGCTTCAGGGCTGGGCCCGATTCAGGCCCACCCGGGAAGATCTTGATGGCCTGCAATTTCGGCACCGAGCCGTGGAGTCCTCCGACAACTCTCGTCGAGCATGCCAGTCAGGCCAGTCAGCGTGACCAGGCGCAGGTGACGATGGGGTGGGAAGGGGTGGACGGTGACTATCGTCTCGTCAGGTTCGAAATAGCCATCGGCAACCTTGCTGCCGGACGAGATTTCCGGTCGGTGTGGTTCGACGACGAGATCCAGCAGATCGTCCTCGACCGCTGCCAGATCGAGTTTCCCAGCTCGCCGGTCGACGGTTTGCGTTTCCTCGTCTCGGCCAGGCTGCCCCGGCGCTACAATCGTCATGAGCCGCCGAAAGAGCCGACGGTCGGCTTCATCATGGCCGGAATCGCCCCGCCGATCCCCGACTGGGTGCTTTATTGACTATGAGGGGATGAGGCGCCTTCGGGGGGTGGTGCCCAGGGGCGGAATCGAACCACCGACACCGTGATTTTCAGTCACGTGCTCTACCAACTGAGCTACCTGGGCATCGCGCTGCCTGAGCGAAGCAGCGCCTATAGAGGCGCTTAGCGGCCGCTGTCCAGCCCGTCTTCCTCGATCCCGAAGGCATGCGGATCGACCGGCTCGCCGGGCACCTTGTAGGCGTCGCCGAGCCAGTTCAGAAGGTCGCGGTCGCGGCAGCCCTGGCTGCAGAACGGCGTGTGCTCGGGCGAGGCGGGCTTGCCGCACAAGGTGCAGGCCTGGCGCCGGTTAGAGGTTTTGGCGGTGGACATGGCCAGCCGATATGGCGAGGCCGGGCTTGGCCTGCAAGGCGACTTCGGCGCCGAGCCGCTGGCGAAGCTTTTCGAGCCAGGCCGGCTCCTGCTCGAGCCGCTCGACGACCATCGGCGCCGCCTCGATCATCGCCGGGCCATGACCGGGGCTCCGCTCCGCGCGCCGGAGTAAGGCCCGCGCCGCCGCCCCGGCCGGATCCTCGCGAAGCGTTTCGGGGATCGAAGGGCGGTCGCGCCGGCGGACGATCTGGAGGAAGCCGAAGCCGTTGACCGCCGTCCGCTCGAACGGCTGCGGCAGACACTCGTCGACCGCCGCCGCAGCGGCCTGGCGCGCCGCGCGGTCCGGCAGGGTCGGAAGGTCGATCCCGATCGATCCGCCGAGGCCGAACCGGCGGATCGCCCGCGCCGCCGCGGCCGCCCCCGCTACCGCAAGAGCCGGCGCGGCCAGGTCGCCGTCGACGTCGAACAGGGTCATTGCCGGGGTCAGGCTCATCCTCAGGGCGCCGCCGCTGAAGCCGATCTCGCCGGTCCGCGCTTCCTCGAGAAGCTCCGACCAGCCCGCTTCCTCAAGCCGATCCGGCCCGATCGGCGGCATTCGGACGAACGAACCGATCCGCTCGCTCAGGGTCGGTCCGCTTCTCGGCGGCTGATCGCTGGCGACGACCTTCGGCAACTTCGGGCGGCCTGCTTCGGGTATCGCTTCGCGGACGATTTCGGCGGTGAGAGCGGCACCCTCGGTGAGGCTCGCCGGCACCGGCTCGATCATCGCCTCCTCGCCGCTCTCGAGGCGGACGAGCCCGCGTTTGCCATTGCCGAGGATGCGGACCATCCGCGCCGGAACGATCGTCCCGAGCCGGGTCTGGCCGGGGAGCTCGATCGCCGCCTCCAGAATCCGTCCCCCTTCGACGAGGGCGGCGCGGTTCTCGCCGATCCCCTCCTCGTAGAGCCACTCAGCCAAGCGGATAGCCGGCGGCGCGAAGAAGCGCTCGAGTTTCGAAAAGCGGCAATCCCATCACCGCGGAATGGCTGCCCGAAATCGACCGGATCAATGCCTCCGCGCGACCCTGAATGGCGTAGCCGCCGGCCTTTCCCCGCCATTCGCCGCTGTCGAGATAGGCCTGGAGCTCGTCCTCGGAGAGCCGCTTGAAGGTGACGGTCGAGTTGCTCAGCCGGTGCCGAGCCTGTCCGTGCGAATCGATCAGGGTCACCGCGGAAAGGACCTGGTGGCGCCGGCCGGAAAGGAGCGACAAAGCAGCGCGCGCTTCGTCTTCGCTCTCGGTCTTGGGAAGGATCCGGCGGCCGGCCGCGACGACCGTGTCGGCGGCGAGGACAAGCGCATCGGGCGCGGCGATCGCCGCCGCTTTCTCCGCCGCCACCCGCCGCGCATAATCCGTCGGCCGCTCGCTCTTGCGCGGTGTCTCGTCGACACAAGCGGGAATGACGTCGTCCGGCGTGACCCCGATCCGGGCGAGCAGTTCGAGGCGGCGCGGCGAAGCTGAGGCGAGGATGAGGCGCTGCGTCCGGCCCGGATATTCGCCGGACGGCGTCACTTGAAGCGGTAGGTAATCCGACCCTTGGTCAGATCATAAGGCGTCAACTCGACCAGCACTTCGTCGCCGGTGAGGACTCGGATCCGGTTCTTGCGCATCTTGCCGGCGGTATGGCCAAGGATTTCGTGCCCGTTCTCCAGCTTCACCCGGAACATGGCATTGGGAAGCAGCTCGACCACCTGCCCCCGCATCTCGAGAAGTTCTTCCTTCGCCATTCGAATCCTAGCTCTCAAAAGGCCGGCAGCCCTTAGCGAGTACCCTCAAAAAATGAAACCCCGCCACGAAGGAGCGGGCGGGGTTTCACGCGATTCCTGTTCGACGATCAGCCGGCGGTGCCGCCCGCCGCGAGAGCGGCGAGGAGGAGCAAGGCGACGATGTTGGTGATCTTGATCATCGGGTTCACCGCCGGGCCGGCCGTGTCCTTGTAGGGATCGCCGACCGTGTCGCCGGTCACCGCGGCCTTGTGGGCCTCGGAGCCCTTGCCGCCATGATTGCCGTCTTCGATATATTTCTTGGCATTGTCCCAGGCGCCGCCGCCGGAGGTCATCGAGATGGCGACGAACAGCCCGGAGACGATCACTCCGAGGAGCAGAGCGCCCAAAGCGGCGAAGCCCTGCTCTCGTCCGGCGAGGGCGGCGATCGCGAAGTAGACGGCGATCGGCGCGAGCACCGGCAGGAGCGACGGGATGATCATCTCCTTGATCGCGGCGCGGGTGACGAGGTCGACAGTCCGGGCATAATTGGGCCGCGAAGTGCCGTCCATGATGCCCGGGTTCGACGCGAACTGCTCGCGGACGTCGAGGACGACGTTGCCGGCGGCTCGGCCGACGGCGGTCATGCCCATCGCCCCGAACAGATAGGGGAGGAGCGCGCCGAGCAGAAGGCCGACGACGACGTATGGGTTGGAGAGCGAGAAATCGATCCCGTCGACGCCGATTCCGAGCTCCGAGGCATAACGCTCGAGGTCGGTCGTGTAGGCGCCGAACAGGACGAGCGCGCCCAAAGCGGCCGAACCGATCGCATAGCCCTTGGTCACGGCCTTGGTCGTGTTGCCAACCGCGTCGAGCTTGTCGGTGCGGTCGCGGACATCGTCTTCCATGCCCGCCATTTCGGCGATTCCGCCGGCATTGTCGGTGACCGGGCCGTAAGCGTCGAGCGCCACCACCATTCCGGCCAGAGCGAGCATCGCGGTCGCCGCGAAGGCGATCCCGATGAGGCCGGCAAGCTGATAGGAGACGATGATCCCGACGCAGATGACCAGGGTCGGCATCGCCGTCGATTCGAGACTGATGGCGAGGCCCTGGATGACGTTTGTGCCGTGGCCGGTCTCGGACGCCTTGGCGATCGATCGGACCGGGCGGTAATTGGTGCCGGTATAATATTCGGTGATCCAGACGATCAGGCCGGTGACGGCGAGACCGACGAGCGAGCACCAGAACAGGTCCATTCCGGTGAAGCCGTCGCTGACTGCCGTCGCGGCCACCTGCGGATCGACGTCGAGGCCGGCCGCTTCGGTGGCGCCGCCGATGACGGCGTTCATGTCGCCGAGCGTCTGCGCCATGACGTAATAGATGGCCGGGATCGACAGGATCGCGGTCACCCAGAAGCCCTTGTAGAGCGCGCCCATGATCGACTGGGTTCGGCCGAGACGGACGAAATAGGTGCCGATGATCGAGGTCAGGATGCAGACTCCGCCGATGATCAGCGGCAGGCTCATCAAGGCGAGCATGTCCTCGGCGCCGGCGCTGACGAGAAGGGCGATCAGCACCATGGTGGCGCCGACGGTGACGACATAGGTCTCGAACAGATCGGCGGCCATTCCCGCGCAGTCGCCGACATTGTCGCCGACATTGTCGGCGATCACGGCCGGGTTGCGGG
>CBIGXQ010000045.1:0-16633 GCA_966193865.1 uncultured Sphingosinicella sp.
ATAGGCGAGCACGACGAAGGCTATGTCGACGCTTATTACGGGCCGCCCGAATGGCGTGAATTGGCGCGCGGGAATCCGCGGTCGCCGGAAGAGCTGGCGAGTGTCGCTGAGGCTCTGCACGGACGCCTTGTTGCCGTCGACCCGGCCGGGCTCGAACCGATCGCCCAGCGGCGGCGCGAGTCGCTGATCACGCAGCTGGTCGCTGCCCGGACCCGCCTTCGGATGCTTCGGGGCGAGCGGCTCGGCTTCGTCGAGGAAGCGCAGGGGCTTTACGGAGTCACTCCGCAGCTCCGGCCGCTGAGCGATTATGATCCGGTCGTCGCCAGGATCGAGCGGCTGGTCCCCGGGAGCGGCCCGCTGCCGGATCGGATCGCGGCCTTCCAGAACCGCTTCGTCATTCCAGCGGACCGGCTCGATTCGGTGATGAGGGCGGCGATCGACGAGTGCCGCCGCCGGACCGTGCGCCACATCGCCTTGCCGGAGGGCGAGCGATTCACCCTGGAGTTCGTCACCGGCAAGAGCTGGTCCGGCTATAATTGGTACCAGGGCAATTATCACAGCCTGATCCAGGTCAACACGGATCTGCCGGTGCGGATCGACCGAGCCGTCGATCTCGGTTGCCACGAGGGCTATCCCGGCCACCACGCCTTCAATGCCCTGCTCGAGCAGAAGCTCGCCCGGGGGCGTGGCTGGGTCGAATATATGGTCTACCCGCTTTTCTCGCCGCAAAGCTTCATCGCCGAGGGATCGGCCAATTACGGGATCGAACTCGCCTTTCCGGGCCCGGAGCGGCTCGAGTTCGAGACCCGCACCCTCTATCCGCTCGCCGGCCTTTCGACCGCGGACGCGGCGGAATATCTGGCGCTCGAGCAGGCGCTCGACGCGCTCGAAGGGGCGCGTTTCACGATCGCCCGCGATTATCTGGAACAGAGGATCAGCCGCGACCAGACGATCGAGCTCCTCCAGCGCTACCAGCTGGTCTCCCGGGCCCGCGCCGAGCAGTCGCTCGCCTTCTACGACCAGTATCGCTCCTATGTGATCAATTACGGGCTCGGCCGCGACATGGTGCGCCGCTTCGTCGAGGCCCAGGGTGACGATCCTGAGGCGCGCTGGGCGGCGATGGAGCGGCTGCTGTCCGAGCCGACCGACCCCAGCCACCTTGAAGTGGAGGCGAGGTGATGCGCCTCTTCTTCGACAGGCGCCAGCTGGCCCATGCCCCGGTCCAGGAGCTCCACAACGGGGCCTTCGTCCCTTTTGCGGAGCATGGGGGACGGATCGAATCGATCCTGGCGGCGATCGGCGCGACGGAACCGGTCGTGGATCATGGCGAGGGGCCGCTTCGCGCCGTCCACAGCGAGGCCTATCTCGCCTTCCTCTGGTCGGCCTATCAGGACTGGCGCTCCGAAGGCCGTCCTGGCGACGCCGGCGGCTATGTCTGGCCGGTGGTCGGACGCCGGCCGCTGAAGCTCGACCGGATCGACGCCCGGCTCGGCCTCTACAGCTTCGACGCGTCCAGCCCGATCGCCGCCGGCACCTGGGAAAGCGCCTATTGGTCGGCCCAGACCGCGCTGACCGCGCTCGATTCGGTCCTCGCCGGCGATCGCTCCGCCTTCGCCTTCTGCCGCCCGCCCGGCCATCATTGCGGTCGCGACTATCTCGGCGGCTATTGCTACCTCAACAATGCCGCGATCGCCGCCGAAGCGGCGACATCGGCCGGCAAACGCGTCGCCATCCTCGACGTCGACTATCATCATGGCAACGGCACCCAGGACATCTTCTACGATCGCGGCGACATCCTGGTCGTCTCGATCCACGCCGATCCGGTCCGCGATTATCCCTTCTTCTGGGGCCATGCCGACGAAAAGGGACAGGGAGAGGGCGAAGGCGCGAACCTGAACCTGCCGCTGCCGCGAGGGACCGGGATCGGGGAGTATCGACCGGCGCTCGACGAAGCGCTGGAGCGGATCGCCGGCTTCGGTGCCGACCTTCTCGTCTGCAGCTACGGCGCCGACACGTTCGGCGGCGATCCGATCTCTCATTTCACGCTCGACACGCCGGATTACCCGCTCGTCGCTCGGCAGATCGCGTCGCTCGATCTGCCGACCCTCCTGGTCATGGAGGGCGGCTATGCGGTCGACTCGCTCGGCGCCAACGTGGCCGCTTTCCTCTCGGGCTTCTGAAGCGGACCGATTTCGGCCGGAGTGGAAATAAGCTCCGGCAGTCTTGAAAGCGTTGCTCGCTCCGATCATAGCGGAGTCATGGTTCGCTTTTCGTTCTCCGGCCACGAATTGATGGCGCTGCCGCAGGGAGCCCTGTTCTGGCCCGCTCGGCGCGCCTTGCTGGTGGCCGATCTTCACCTCGAGAAAGCGAGCTGGTTCGCTCGGCTCGGCCAGATGCTCCCGCCTTACGATTCGGAGGCGACGTTGAGCGATCTCGCCGCGATCGTCGCCGGCACCGGCGCCGTCGAGATCTGGTGCCTCGGCGACAGCTTCCATGACCGGCACGGCTGCGACCGGCTGCCGGAGCGGGCGCGATCGGCCCTCACTTCACTCACCGCCGCGACCCGCTGGACCTGGATCATCGGCAATCACGATCCCGGCTTTGCCGACCATTGCGGCGGCACGATCATGGAAGAGGCCGAAGTGGATGGGCTCGTCCTTCGCCACGAGGCCGATCCGGACGAGAGGCGTCCGGAGCTGTCCGGCCACTTCCATCCCAAGCTTCGGATCAGCCGGCGCGGCCGGCAAGTGTCCCGGCGCTGCTTCGTCGCCACAGAGCGCAAGCTCATCCTGCCCGCCTTCGGCGCCCTGACCGGGGGCCTCGATGCCCACCATCCCGAGATCGTCCGCGCCGTCGGCGGCCGGGCCGAAGCGCTGGTGCCGGTGGCCGATCGGCTGCTTCGCTTTCCGATCGCCGCCTGAGCCCGAAGGCTCAGCGCCTGCCCGGTCGCAGCCGAGCGGCGATCAGGCCGCGCACGGAATTTCCCAGCCAGAAACCGCCGGCGAGGTCGGCTTCCTTCAAATCGGCTTCCACCGCCTTGCCATCGTCGATCAGCTGCTGGCGAAGGATTCCGGGCAACAGGCCGCGCGACAGCGGCGGAGTCAGAAGGCGGCCGTCGCGTTCGACGAACAGGTTCGAGAAGCTCCCCTCGGTGAGGAAACCGTCGTCATCGCGGAAGACGATCTCCCAGGTACCCGCCTCGGCCCGCGCCTCGTCGTAAAAGGCACGATCGGTCGTCTTGTGGAGGAGCCGGAAATCGTCGGGCCGGACCGGGGCCGCGACGATGGCGACCTCGATCGGCTGGGGCGGCAGCGGCTCGAGCGGCCGGAGCTCGATCGCCATCGCGCCGCTCCTCGACAGGAGCAGCCGGACCTTGCTCGGCCCGGCCCGGAAAGTGGCGGCCTGGAGCTCGTTGCGCGCCTCGTGCCGGTCGAACGGGAAGTCGAGCGCCTCGGCGCTCTTCTTCATCCGCGCCAGGTGGGGAGCGAGATCGGCGATTCCGTCATGAGGATCGAAGGCCATCGTCTCGATCAGATCGAAACTATTCGTCGAGGCCACGAACAATCCTTTCGCCAGGCATTCCTGCCATTCGTCGCCCGCTTCGCTGTCGGCCACGATGCCGGAACCGAGGCCGAGCCGGGCGATCGAAGCGCCCTCCTTCAACGTCAGCGTCCGGATGGCAACATTGAACTGCGCCCCGCCATCCCGATCGATCGCTCCGATCGACCCGCAATAGACTCCGCGGGGCGCGGATTCGAGCCCGGCGATCAGCTCCATTGCCCGGATCTTCGGCGCGCCGGTGATCGAGCCGCAGGGATAGATGGCGTCGAGGAGGTCCACCGGCCCCAGACCCTCCTCGAGCCGGGCGGTGACCGTCGAGGTCATCTGGAGGACGGTCGGATAGGTTTCGACCGCGAACAGCTCAGGCACCTTCACCGAGCCGGGGCTGGCGACCCGGGACAGATCGTTGCGGAGTAGATCGACAATCATCAGATTTTCCGCGCGCTGCTTCGGATCGTCCCGGAGAGAAGCCGGATCCGAGCCGGCGGGTGCCGTGCCCTTCATCGGCCGGGTCGTCACCTCGCCGTCGGCGAGCGTGAAGAACAGTTCCGGCGAGAGGCTGAGGATCCAGTGGCTGCCGGTGAAGACGAGGGCGCCGTGGCCCGCGCGCGCCCGGCGGCGAAGGCCGGCATAAAGCGCCGCCGGATCGCCGGCCATGGCGACCTCCGCCGGGAAGGTCAGATTGGCCTGGTAGACGTCTCCGGCCATGATGTGGGCCTTCACCTTCGCCAGCGCCTGCTCGTAATCGGCTCGCCGAACCAAGGGCCGAGGCGCGCTTGACCAGGCGCCGTCCGGATCGGGAAGGAAAGACTCGGGGTCGACGGCCTCGGCCTCGTCGAACAGCCCGAACCACAGGAGCGGGGGCGACTCCCCGCCCGCGGGCCGGCGATGGGGCGCCAGCTTCGGCTCGAGCGAATAGCCCGCTTCATAGGCGATGAAGCCGGCCGAATAAGGATGGGGGTTCCGGCGAAGGCGATCGAGGCAGGAGCGGACCTCGTCCGGGTCGCTGGTGGCGACGATCGAGGCCGGACGACGGAACAGGCGCGCGCCGCCGCCGGAGCGGGCGTCGTCGAGCAGGACGAAGGGGTGTTCCGGCCTTGTCACGATGAGCCGCGAGGTCCATCTCGCGCAGGCAGGAGCAGAGCCTTGGTTTGCAGCGTCTTCGACCTCTTCAAGATCGGCGTCGGCCCGTCGAGTTCACACACGATGGGGCCGATGACGGCCGCCTGCACCTTCGTCGAGCGGCTTGAGGCCGACGGGCTCCTCGATCGTGTCGCGCGCATCCAGGTCGACCTCTACGGCTCGCTCGCGCTTACCGGCAAGGGCCACGCCACCGATCGCGCGATCCTGCTCGGACTGTCCGGAGAACGGCCCGACGGGATCGATCCCGACGCCGCCGAAGCGCTTGTCGCGAAGATCCGGGACACGGGGCGACTGGCCGTCGCCGGCCAAAGCGAGATCGTGTTCGACGAGGGGCGGGACCTGCGCTTCCTCCAGCGCGAGCGGCTGCCGCATCATTCCAACGGAATGCGCTTCACCGCTTTGGACGAATCCGGCGCGCCGCTCTCGACCTGGGTCGCTTATTCGGTGGGCGGGGGCGCGATCGTCGACGAATCTGCGGTGGCGCGCAACGCGCCGCCGGACGGGCTGGCGGACCTGCCGTTTCGATTCTCCTCGGCCGAGGAACTGCTCGCGATCGCCGAGCGCGAGCGAGTCAGCATCGCCCAGATCGCCCGCTCCAACGAGCGCGCCGTCGCCTCCGACGAGGAGATCGACCGGCGCCTCGACGCCATCGTCCGGGCGATGTCGGCCTGCATCGACCGCGGCATGGCGGCCGACGGCATCCTGCCCGGGGGACTCAAGGTCAGACGGCGGGCGCCGGCGCTCTACGCCCTCCTCACTTCGCGCGCCGAACGGGCGCTGGCCGATCCGCTGACCGTCATCGACTGGGTCAATCTGTGGGCGCTCGCGGTCAACGAGGAGAATGCCGCCGGCGGCAAGGTCGTCACCGCGCCGACCAACGGCGCCGCCGGGATCGTTCCGGCGGTGCTTCGTTATTATCAGCGGTTCACGCCGCAGGCCTCCTACCAGGGGGTCCACGACTTCCTCCTCACCGCGGCCGCAATCGGCTCCCTGTTCAAGGAGAATGCCTCGATATCCGGCGCCGAGGTCGGCTGCCAGGGAGAGGTGGGAGTCGCCTGCTCGATGGCGGCGGGAGGCCTGACCGCGGCGATGGGCGGCACCCCCGGCCAGGTCGAGAATGCCGCCGAGATCGGAATGGAGCATAATCTCGGCCTGACCTGCGATCCCGTCGGCGGCCTCGTCCAGGTGCCCTGCATCGAACGCAATGCGGTCGGCGCGATCAAGGCGATCGAGGCCTCGCGGCTGGCGCTCGTCGGCGACGGCTCCCACCGGGTCAGCCTCGATCAGGTCATCGAGACGATGCGCAAGACCGGGCTCGACATGAACGAGCGATACAAGGAGACCTCGCTCGGCGGACTCGCCGTCAACGTCGTCGAGTGCTGATCGGTCGCGAAGCGATCTACGCCAGCTGGGTCAGCCAGTAGAAGAGGGCGGCGATCACGGCGGAAGCCGGCAAGGTGATGATCCAGGCGACGATGATGTTGCCGGCCACGCCCCAGCGCACCGCCGAGGCCCGCCGGGCGGCGCCGACGCCCATGATGCAGCCGGTGATGGTGTGGGTGGTGGACACCGGGATTCCGAGCCAGGTGGCGGAAAAGAGCATGATCGCGCCGCCCGTCTCGGCGCAGAAGCCCTGGTGCGGGGTCAGCCGGGTGATCTTCGAGCCCATCGTGTGGACGATCCGCCAGCCGCCCATCAGCGTGCCGAGCCCCATCGCCGTCTGGGCCGAGATCACGACCCAGAAGGGCACGTAGAATTCGCTCCCAAGCATGCCCTGCGAGAAGAGCAGGACGGCGATGATCCCCATCGTCTTCTGGGCGTCGTTGGCGCCGTGGCCGAGCGAGTAAGCGGCGGCGGAGACGAGCTGAAGCCGTCTAAAGCTGCGGTCGGCGATGCCGGCATTGACCGGCTTGAACAGCCAGGAGGTGAGGACGACGAGGAGGATCGCCACCAGCATGCCCAAGGTCGGCGAAAGGAAGATGGCGACGCTCGTCTTGATGACTCCGGAGGATTCGACGACTCCGAGGCCGCCGGCGGAGATTCCGGCGCCGAGCAGGCCGCCGATCAGCGCATGGCTGCTGCTCGACGGGATTCCGAGCAGCCAGGTGACGACGTTCCAGGTGATCGCCCCCATCAGCGCCCCGAACACGACCGACGGCGTGATGATGTCGACGTCGACGATGCCCTTGCCGATCGTCTCGGCGACATGGAGGCCGAAGAAGAGGAAGGCGATGAAGTTGAAGAAGGCGGCCCAGACCACCGCCACCTGGGGCGACAGGACCCGGGTCGACACCACCGTCGCGATCGAATTGGCGGCGTCGTGGAGGCCGTTGAGGAAGTCGAACAGGAGCGCGACGCCGATCAGAGCGACCAGCAGCGGGAAGGCGAGGCTCGCGTCCATCAGGCGTGGTCGATCACGATGCCCTGGATTTCGTCGGCGACGTCCTCGAGCCGGTCGAGCACCCGCTCGACATGGCTGTAAATCTCCCGGCCGACGATGAAGTCCATTGCCCGTTCCGCGCCATGGGCCTGGAACAAAGCCTTCAATCCCTTTTCGTGGAGTCCGTCGGCCTTGCCTTCGAGATGGACGATCGCCTCGGTGATTTCGTGCAGCCGCTGGCTGTTGCGGCCGATATTGCGGAGCAACGGAACCGCCTCGCGAACCAGCCGCGCCGCTTCCGCGGAATGGCGGCTCATGTCGAGCATATAGGGCTCGAAGCTTTTCACCTCATAGAGGGTGATCGCCTTGGCGGTCTGCCACATCTCGTCGAGGGCATCGTCCATCGCCGAAGCCAGGGCGGTGATCGCGCTTCGATCGAACGGCGTGATGAAGGACCGTCGGACGGCGACGAGGACGTCGCGGGTGACGTCGTCGGCGGCATGTTCATGTTCCTCGATCCGGCGGCAGGATTCAGGAATGCCTTCTTCGCCGGAGAACATCGCCGTCATCGAATCCGCGCCGGCGACGATGATGTCGGCCTGGCGGGTGAACATATCGAAGAAGCGGTCTTCCCGCGGCATGATCGCTCGAAGCACGCCCAGCATCTTCAACCCCCTGCCGAATCGACGTCCGCCCCTAGCAAGCGTCGGCCGACCCGCATAGTCGCCGCTCGCAGGCTCGAAGGACAGGATCAGCGATTTCAGCTCCGGCTCGTCGACCAGCATCGCCGCCTTGCGCGGCTCCAGCCAGCGGATGGTGCGCTCCGTCCGCTCCGGCCAGTCATAATGCTGACGGGTCACCTTGAGCGGATAGACGGTGACGAGGGTGGGGACTTCTTCGCCCGATCGCCGGTTCTTCTCATATTGGTAATGGCCGATCGGCACCTCGAGCATCCGGCCCTCTATCCCGGCTTCCTCGAAGGCCTCGGTGGCGGCGGTCTCGTGGCCCTTGAGTCGAGCCATGGGATTGCCTTTGGGAATGACCCAGCGGCGTGTGTCGCGCGAGGTGATGAGCAGGATCTGCAGCCCCTTTTCCGGATCGACCCGGAACGGAAGGGCGGCGAACTGGACCAGCAACGAAAAGCTCCGCCGAAAGAATGAACGGCGGACTTAACGCCCGAACGGGCCGTAAGGCTACCCCGCCTGATCGTCGAGCGCGTAGCCGGCGGAACGCACGGTTCGGACCAGGTCCGGCTTGCCCCCGGCGTTGATCGCGCCGCGGAGCCGCCTGATGTGAACGTCGACGGTTCGAAGCTCGATGTCGCTGTCATGCCCCCAGACGGAGTCGAGCAGCCGCTCCCGCGAAAAGACCCGGCGGGGATTTTCCAGAAAGTGGCGAAGAAGCCGGAACTCGGTCGGGCCGAGAGCGACGATTGTCCCGTCGCGCCGGACCTTGTGGCCGACCAGGTCCATCTCGATCCCGGCGAAGCTCAGCTGCTCGCCGGCCAGGCCGGGCCTGACCCGCCGAAGCACGGCTCCGACCCGGGCGACCAGCTCGCGCGGCGAGAAGGGCTTGGTCACATAATCGTCGGCGCCGGTCTCGAGGCCGCGGATCCGATCGGTTTCCTCGCCGCGTGCGGTCAGCATGATGATCGGGACGTTCGCCGTCTCGGGAAGGCGGCGAAGCCGGCGGCAGACTTCCAGCCCGGAAATGCCCTCGATCATCCAGTCGAGGATGACGAGGTCGGGCGGCGCCTCGCGCGCCATCAGAAGCGCGTCCTCGCCGTCGGCCGTCGTCTCGACCTCGAACTCCGATCGGCGGAGGTGGAAGGACAGGAGCTCGACGAGCGACCGGTCGTCCTCGACGAGGAGTATTCGCGGCTTATCCGGCAATGTCGCCCGCCTCGATCTCGCTCGGATCGGCGCCCTTGGCGCGCTCGGTCAGATGCTCTCCCTTGGCGGCGAAATAGACCATCTCGGCGACATTGGTGGCGTGATCGCCGATCCGCTCGAGATTCTTCGCGACGAACAGCAAATGGGTGGCGGGCGTGATGTTGTGCGGATTCTCCATCATATGCGTGAGAAGTGCCCGGAAGATGCTGTTGTAGAAATCGTCGACGGCGGCATCGCGCTCGCACACTTCCGCCGCCTTCTGCGCGTCGCGGGCGGCGAAGGCGTCGAGCACGTCATGGACCATCTCGGAAGCGATCCGCGCCATTTCGGGAAGCAAGGACAGCGGCCTGATCTTGCTGTCTTCGACGCTTCCGACCCTTTTGGCGATGTTCTTCGCATAATCGCCAATCCGCTCGACCACTCCGGCGATCTTCAGCGCCGCGACGACCTCGCGCAGATCGTCCGCCATCGGCGCCCGAAGGGCCATGATCTGAACCGCTTGCCGTTCCACTTCGCCCTCGAGCGTATCGATCCGATGATCGCGCTCGATGACGGCCCTGGCCGCGTCGAGGTCGCGACGGACGAGCGCCTGCATCGCTTCCCTGATCGCGGTTTCGGCGAGTCCGCCCATTTCGGCGATGGTGGCGCGAAGCTGGTCGAGCTCCTCGTCGAAGGCTTTGATCGTGTGGCCGGTGGTCGGCATGTCCTCTTCCTTCTCGTCAGCCGTAACGGCCGGTAATATAGTCCTTGGTCCGGGTCTGGCGCGGGTTGGTGAAGATCTCCGAAGTGTCGCCATATTCGACGAGCACCCCGAGATGGAAAAAGGCGGTGCGCTGAGACACCCGCGCCGCCTGCTGCATGTTGTGGGTGACGATGACGATCGCATAGCGGCCGCGAAGCTCGTGGATCAGCTCCTCGATCTTGGCGGTGGCGATCGGATCGAGAGCGGAGCAGGGCTCGTCCATCAGGATCACCTCCGGATCGACGGCGATCGCCCGGGCGATGCAGAGCCGCTGCTGCTGGCCGCCCGACAAAGCGGTGCCGCTTTCCTGAAGCCGGTCGGCGACCTCCTCCCACAAGCCGGCCCTCTTCAGCGAGCGTTCGACAATCGTGTCGAGCTCATCCTTGCTCGAAGCGAGTCCGTGGATTCGCGGTCCATAGGCAACGTTCTCGTAGATCGACTTCGGGAAGGGGTTCGGCTTCTGAAAGACCATGCCGACCCGGGCGCGGAGCTGAACGACGTCCATCGACGGCGCGTAAATGTCCTCTTCGTCGAGCTCGATCCGGCCTTCGACCCTGGCGTTCGGAATCGTGTCGTTCATCCGGTTGAGGCTTCGAAGGAAGGTCGATTTGCCGCAGCCGGACGGGCCGATGAAGGCCGTGACATGCTCGCGGCGGACGTCGATCGACACGTCGTCGATCGCCTTCTTCTCGCCATAGAAGACGCTGACGCCGCGCGCGGTCATCTTGGGTGCGGTGGGGGTTTCGATGTTCATTACCAGCGTTTCTCGAACCTGTTGCGGAGGTAGATGGCGAGTCCGTTCATCGCCAGAAGGAAGACCAGGAGGACGATGATCGCCGCCGAAGTCTTCTCGACGAAGCCGCGGCTGACCTCGTCCGACCAGAGGAAGATCTGGACCGGAAGGACGGTGGCGGGCTCGGTGAAGCCGGACGGCGGCGCCGCGATGAAGGCGCGCATTCCGATCATCAGGAGCGGCGCGGTCTCGCCCAGCGCCCGAGCCATGCCGATGATGGTGCCGGTGAGGATCCCCGGCAAAGCCAGCGGAAGGACATGGTGGAAGACGACCTGGATCCGGCTCGCGCCAATACCGAGCGCTGCGTCGCGGATCGACGGCGGAACCGACTTGATCGCGTTGCGACCCGCGATGACGATCACCGGCATCGTCATCAGCGCCAGGGTCAGTCCGCCGACAATCGGCGCCGACCGAGGCAGATGCATCGTGTTGAGGAAGACGGCGAGGCCGAGCAGGCCGAAGATGATCGAGGGCACGGCGGCGAGATTGTTGATCGACACCTCGATCATGTCGGTCCAGCGGTTACGCGGCGCATATTCCTCGAGATAGACGGCCGAGAGCACACCGACCGGGAAAGCGAGCAACAAGGTGACGATCATCGTCAGAAGCGAGCCCTTGAACGCGCCCCAGATTCCGACCTGGGCGGGATCGGTCGCATCGGACCCGGTCAGGAAACCGAGGTTGAGCCGGGTCCGGACCCGGTCCTGAGCCTCGAGCCGTTGATGCGCGTGTTCGGCGGCTCGGCTTCCGTCGCCCTTGGCGGCGACGTCGACCTCGGTCGAGGCGGGCAGCCAGACCGGGCCTTCGCGAATGCCGCTGTCGCGAAGCCGAAGCCAGGCACTGCTTGAGAGCAGGTCGCTCTCCTCACCCAGAGCGGCTTCGAAATCGCCCGCGGCGACGCTCGCCACGGCGCGTGAATCCAGGTCGATCCTCACCTCGGTCTGAGAGAAGCCGCGAAGGCCGTTCGCCATCATCGTGACGAGAAGGAAGGCGAGGAAGCCGGCCGAGAGCAGGACGGCGCCAAGGCCGACGAGACGGAACCGCCGCTCCGCCGCATAGCGTTTGCGGATCCGGCGCTGGATGGCCTCGTTGCCCCAGTCGGTCGGGGTCGGATCGATCGGCGGCGAAAGGTCACTCATAGGCTTCGCGATATTTCTTGACGACCCGAAGGGCGACGATGTTGAGCGCAAGGGTCACGAGGAACAGGACCAGCCCAAGCGCGAATGCGGCGAGAGTCTTGGGGCTGTCGAACTCCTGGTCGCCGGTCAGCAGCTGGACGATCTGGGTCGTCACCGTGGTGACGCTTTCGAACGGATTGGCGGTGAGATTGGCGGCGAGGCCGGCGGCCATGACGACGATCATCGTCTCGCCGATCGCCCGGCTGACCGCGAGCAGGACTCCGCCCACGACGCCCGGCAGAGCGGCGGGAAGCAGCACCTTCCTGATCGTCTCCGATTTCGTCGCCCCCATGGCGAGGCTTCCGTCGCGCATCGCCTGAGGCACGGCGGCGATCGAATCGTCCGCCATCGAAGAGACGAACGGGATGATCATGATCCCCATCACCAGGCCGGCGGCCAAAGCCGATTCGGTCGACGAGGATATGCCCAGCGACAGGCCGAGATCGCGGATGGCGGGGGCCACGGTCAGCGCCGCGAAATAGCCGTAGACGACGGTCGGGACGCCGGCGAGCATCTCCAGAGTCGGCTTCATCCACGCCCGAACCCGCGGATCGGCATATTGGGTGAGATAGATCGCGCTCATCAAGCCGAGCGGGATCGCGACGACCATGGCGATGATCGCGCCGATGAAGATAGTTCCCCAGAAGAGCGGAATGGCGCCGAACGCGCCGGACGAGCCCGCCTGGTCGGCCCGGATCGCGATCTGCGGGCTCCAGTTCAGGCCGAACAGGAACTCGACGGGATTGACCATGCTGAAGAAGCGAAGCGATTCGAACAGCAAGGAGAGGATGATTCCGAGTGTCGTCAGGATGGCGATCGACGAGGCGAGAAGGAGCACGCCCATGATGATCCGCTCGACCCGGGTTCGGGCCCGGAATTGGGGCGAGACCCGGGTGAAGGACCAGGCGCCGCCGGCGAAGGCGACGATCAGGGCGATGGCGAGGCCGATCCAGGAATAGAAGGAGATCGCCCCGGCATAGACCGGCGCCAGCGCCCGCGCCTGGGGGTTGAAGGCGGTTTCGATCTGGCCGGTGGCGAGACCATAGGCTTCGCCGAGGATGGCCGAACGCTGCATGTCGAAACCGGGCAGCGCCGCCGCCTCCGGACTCGCCATGACCTGGCCGTAGATCAGGTTGCCGGAGACTTCGCTCCAAAGCGCCAGGACGATCAGCGCGGGAACGACCGTCCACAAGGCCACGTACCAGCCATGCTGCGCCGGAAGCGAATGGGGCCGCGGCTTGTCCGGCCCGGCGAAGGCCGCGGCCCGGGCGCGGGCCATCAGCCAGGCGAGGACGCCAAGGCCGATGATCAGCAAGGCTATTGCGGCAAGCGGCACTTGGACTTTCCGATCGAACAGGACGCGCCGGGCTCCGTCGGGAGCCCGGCGCCGTTGAAGCAACTACTGGAGGTCGGCTACCGTCACCGGGCGCGGGTTCTGGATGGCCTGGAGCGCCGACTGCCGCTCGGCGTCGGTCAGCGGGATCAGGCCGCGCTGGACGAGATAGCCACCAGGGCCCCAGGCTTCGCCATAAGCGGCGAGGAACTGGCGGAGGCCCGGGATGACGTCGAGATGCTCGCCCTTGACGTAGATGTAGAGCTTGCGCGCGCCCGGATAGGAGAAGTCGCCGATCGTCGCCGCGGTCGGAGCGACTCCGCCGAGCGGGATGCCGCGGACCCGGGCCTGGTTCTCCTCGAGATAGGAGTAACCGAGGATTCCGATCGCGCCTTCGTTCTCGGAGACTCGCTGGACGAGCAGATTGTCGTTCTCGCCCGCCTCGATGAAGGCCCCGTCCTCGCGGATCCGGGTGCAGGTCACCTTGTGCTGATCCTCGTCGCTTTCCTTGAGCGCCTTCATCGCCGGATCGCTGTTGCAGCCGGGGTCGAGGATGAGCTCGGCGAAGCTGTCGCGGGTTCCAGACGTCGGCGGCGGGCCGTAGACTCGGATCGCCACCGCCGGCAGGGCCGGATTCACGTCCTGCCACGTCCGCGCCGTCTGGGGCCGGCCGAAGGGGTTGGCGGCGAGCGCCGCATAGACGTCGCGAGCGGTCAGCTCGAAGCCGGTCGAACGTTCCGCCGATTCGACAAGGGCGAGGCCATCGATTCCGACCGGGATCTCGACGATCTGGTTGACGCCGTTGCGGTTGCACTGCTCGATCTCGCTCGCCTTGATCCGCCGCGAGGCGTTGGCGACGTCGGGATGCTGGGCGCCGACTCCGCCGCAGAACAGGTTGATCCCGCCACCGGTGCCGGTCGATTCGACGACCGCGCGCATCCCGGCATTGGCCTGCTGGAAGCGCTCGGCGACGGCCTGGGTGAAGGGATAGACGGTCGACGATCCGACGATACGGATCTCCTGGCGTGACGCGCCTTCGCCGCCGCCGCCGGTCGGGCCCGGACCGCAACCGGCAAGGCCGATCGCCGCTGCCGCCAACAGGAAAATGCTCTTCTTCAACTTCGCCTCCATCCGGAAACACCTAATGCGGGTGCGGGTTTCCGATAGGTTCCGACGGTGAGTCTTCTGTGACAGGCATATGACTCTTTGATGACAAGGCCGGCGGGCGATCGGCACCGAGCCGCGGCAGATAGACACTTACTGACGTGCCCTGTCCCGGCGTGCTGACGATCTCCAGCCGGCCGCGATGCCGCTGGGCGATATGCTTGGCGATGGCGAGGCCCAGCCCGGTGCCGCCGCCGGCCCGGCTTCGGCCGGCATCGACCCGGTAGAATCGCTCGGTCAGGCGCGGAATATGTTCAGCGGCAATTCCCTCGCCTTCGTCGATCACCCTCACCCGAAGAAGCGGACCGCCATCTTCGACCCTGATTCGGACCGGCGTGCCGGAACGGCCATAATTGAGCGCGTTGGTGACGAGATTGTTGAACAGCTGGGCGAGTTGCGCCCGGTCACCGGGGACAACCGCGGTGTCCGTCTCGCTTTCCACGAGGAGCTGTGAGCCGCGCGCTTCGCTCAGCGTTCGGCAGGCATGGATCACCGAATCGAGCAGCGGAAGGATGTCGACCGGCTCACGCGGAACCGAGAATCGCTCGGCCTCGATCCGCGACAGCGACATCAGATCCTCGACGAGATTGCGCATCCTCGTCGCTTCCTCGGTCATGATCTTCAGGAATCGCTTGCGGGTCTTCGGGTCGGCGGCGGCCTCGTCATCCTCCAGAGTCTCGAGGAAGCCGATCAGGGTGGCGAGCGGAGTCCTCAGCTCGTGGCTGGCATTGGCGACGAAGTCGGCCCGCATCTGCTCGACGGCCCGGGCCGGGCTGAGATCGGTGAGCCGGACCAAGGCTCCGTCAGGCTCGAGCCGGGTGACGTTCATCGACCACAAGCTGTCGACGTCGCCGAGCCCGACCAGCTCGATCTCGCCTTCCACCTCGCCGCCGGAAGCAGCGCTCAGCCGCTCCGCTGCCGCCGGGTGCCTGATCGCGAGCCGGGCGTCGCCGCCTTCGATATGGTTGCCGAGCAGGTCCCGAGCCGCCTGGTTCGCCAGCAGGATCCGGCGATTGCGGACGATCATCAGCGGCGTCCCGACGGCGTTGAGAAGATCGGCGACCTCCGGGAGGTGGCGGTCGAGGCGCATATTGTGGCTGGCGGTACGCGTCGCCTGGTCGCCGCCCGGAGCGAGCGCGAAAGCCGCCATCCCGGCGAGGCAGGCAAGCAAGGCGGCCGTCGGTGTCGCCCCGATCCAGATGGCGATGGCGACGCCGGCGGCACCGACGATCAGGGCTGCGAAAATCCGGCTGATGATCGCCTCCTTCCCGGGCGCCTCTACGCCTCGATCCGCCGGCCGCGCTACCCTGGACGTGCGTAGGCGGCCGCGGCGACGATCAGGGCCAGAGCCTGGCGGCGGCCGAGGTCGCGAACATGAAGGTCATGATAGCCGCCGGTCGGGCCCACCAGCAGCGCTTGCATCGCGGCGCCGGCGCCGCCATCTCCGCGCCATGACGACACCGCCGCTCAAGGCCATGATCATCCCGGTCACGCCGCTTCAGCAGAATTGCTGCCTGATCTGGTGCACCCGGACGATGAAGGGCGCCTTCACCGACCCCGGCGGCGATCTCGACCGGCTCAAGGCCGCCGCTTCGGCGCAAGGCGTGCAGATCGAGAAATTGCTCCTGACCCACGGCCATATCGACCATTGCGGATCGGCGAAGATCCTCGCCGAGGAGCTCGGCGTGCCGATCGAGGGGCCGCACGAGGCGGACCGGTTCTGGATCTCGAGGCTGGAAGATGACGGCCGTTCCTACGGCATAAGGGGCAAGACCTTCGAATCGGACCGCTGGCTCGAGAATGGCGACCAGGTGACCGTCGGCGAGCTCGTCTTCGACGTCTATCACTGCCCCGGCCACACGCCGGGCCACGTCGTCTTCCACCACCCCGCTTCCCGGCTGGCGATCGTCGGCGACGTCCTGTTCCAGGGCTCGATCGGCCGAACCGACTTCCCGATGGGCAATCACCAGGATCTGATCGACGCGATCACGACCCGGCTCTGGCCGCTCGGCGACGAGACCGCCTTCGTCCCGGGCCACGGTCCGATGAGCACCTTCGGCCAGGAACGTCGGACCAATCCCTTCGTCGGCGACCAGGTGCTGGCGCGGGTCTAATCGGAGGCGGAGGCGCTCCGGACCGGAGAGACTTCGATCCCGCCGCGGATCGACGGACTCTGATAGGCCAGGGCGATCGCATAGATTCCGAGGCCGAGCAGGACGAGCCAGCTGATCGCGATTCCGGCGACTCGAAGCAGATTGGCGCCCGGCCGGTCCATTCCGAAAGCGTGGGCGATTCGGGCGAGGATGAACAGGATCGCCGCCCCCCACAGCCACAGATCGCCGCCGGTCCCGAACTCGAGCAGGACGAGCAGGATCAGGAAGATCGGGACATTCTCGGCGAAATTCGCATGGGCCCGCATCCGCCGCTGGATCACCTCGTTGCCGCCG
>CBIGXQ010000046.1:0-16363 GCA_966193865.1 uncultured Sphingosinicella sp.
AGCGCCTTGGAGATGTGGATCATCTGCTCGAGCTTGCCCATCGTCTTCCACATCTGCGCGCGTTCGGTGTCGATCGCGGCATTGTCCTGGAGCAGCTCGTCCTTTCCGGAAGCGAGCGCGGCGAGGATCTTCGCGATATGGGTCTGCGCCGACTGATATTTCATGAAATAGCCGCGCAGCTTGTTGCCGAACGGGATGATCCCGAACAGACGGCGGGGCCGGTTCAGATTGCCCCGGGCCGGATCGAGCCCTTCGACCGTCTTGCGAAGCTCGGTGAGATCGGCGCCGATGCCGGTGTCGGCGTCGATCGCCTTGACCGGCCGATCGAGGAACCGGTTCGAATGGCTCGCGGCCTCGGCGATCTCCTTGCGCCCCATGCTCGTTAGCTGATCGACCTTCTTGCCGAAATCGGGCGAGTTGGAATCGAGCGCGACCAGCTCGTTGACGAAGGTGTCGACCCGTTCCTCGAGCTGGCTCTTCTGCTCCTCCTTGAGCGGAACCAGCCCCGCGGCCTGCTCCGCGGTAACGGTCTGAAGCGGCTGAGGCGCATCCAGAGTCAGCGTCGTCGTCGTCTCGGTGGCGGTCTGAGTGGCCATGGCTCCCCGATCTCCTGTGATTTCCGGGAGAGATTGGGGCTTGCAGCCTCCCAGCGCAAGAGAGAACGCGTATTATTTCACTAACTCACTCTCGCCGCAACTCACCTGAACCTCGCCTAACGCGGCAGTTCAGAATGGGCTCACCCGACTCGGCCTAGTCCGGAGATCGGACACGAGGCGCCCCAGCACTTCGGGCCGTTCGGATTTTGAGGAGTATGTTATGCGTAAGATGGTTCTTGGCCTCGCCGCGGTCACGATGACCGTTCCGGCCCTTCCTTCGGTCGCTTCGGCCGATCATCGCGACGAAAGCCGCTACAGCCGCTACTACGACAATAGCGGCAATTATCATGGCCCGACCTGGCGCGGTCGCGACGGTCGTACCTATTGCCGCCGTTCCAACGGCACCACCGGACTTATCGTCGGCGGCGCCGCAGGCGCCCTCCTCGGTCGGGCGATCGACACGCGCGGCGAGCGGACGACCGGCACCGTGATCGGCGCAGCGCTCGGCGCTCTGCTCGGCCGCGAGGTCCAGAAGGGCCGCAGCCGCTGCCGCTAGCATCAGTTCCGGATCCGGCATCGTATCCGCCGGTTTCGGTTGCGAAGACGTCCCGGTCGCCAGTCGCGGCCGGGACGTTTTGTTTTTGCGGATTGAACCTGCTGGGCCCGACAGGCATTGGCACCCTTCAACGGAGGGATCGATGCGACATTTCGCCTTGCTTGCCACTGCCGCCGCACTGATCGCGGTCGCCGCCTGCGATCGCGGCGAGGAGACCGCGCCGACCGCCGACACGCAGGCCGACGCCGCCAACAATGCGGCGAACGGCACCGCGAGCGCCGGCGATCACGCGGCGATCATGAAGGCCCGTCACGACCATTATGAGGAGATGGGTGACGCCATGAAGGCAATCGGCGCCCAGCTCAAAGCCGATTCACCCTCTATCCCCGTCATCCAGCAGCACGCCGCGACGATCGCCCGCTACGGTCCCCAGCTCCTGACCTGGTTTCCGGAAGGGAGCGGACCCGAAAGCGGGATCGAGACCCGGGCCAAGGCGGAGATCTGGGCCGATCCGGAGACCTTCCGCCAGCGGGCGCAGGCGTTCGAGGCCGAGGCGGCCCGGTTCAACGCGGCCGTCCAGAGCGGCGACCTCGCCTCTATCCGCGCCGGCCAGAAGGCGCTGGGCGAGACCTGCAAGAATTGCCACGACCGGTTCCGGGCGCCCGAGGATCGATGATCAAGGCGGAACCTGGCCGGCGGATCCGGATCTGGGACCTGCCGACCCGAATCTTCCACTGGCTGCTGGTCGTCCTGATCCCGTTCCAATGGTGGACCGCAGAGGAGGATCGGCTCGATCTTCACCAGATCGGCGGGACGCTGATCCTCGCTCTGCTCGTCTTCCGGATCCTCTGGGGCCTGTTCGGAAGCTCGACGGCGCGATTCGCCAATTTCGTGAAGGGACCGCGAGCGATCATTTCCTATCTGAACGGTCGCGCCGCGAACGTTCTCGGTCACAATCCTCTCGGCGCGTTCAGCGTCATCGCGCTCCTCGGCCTGCTTTCCATCCAGATCGGGCTTGGCCTGTTCGCCGGCGATGAAGACGGCCTGGAATCGGGCCCTCTCGCTCATCTTATCGATCTGGATCTGTCGGAAGACGTCGCTGACCTTCATGAGGATGCGTTCGACGTCCTGCTCGTCCTCATCGCTCTTCATGTCGCCGCCATCCTTTTCTACGCCGTCGTCCGGCGCAAGAATCTGGTCGGGCCGATGATCAGCGGCCGGGGCAAGGTGCCTGGCGATGTCATCGAAATGGAGCGCGCGCCGGTCTGGCGCCTTCTCGTCGCCGTCCTGATCGCTGCCGGCATCGCTTACTGGATCTATTCGGGCGCGCCCTATTAGCGGGGGAGGGCGTTCCGTCCGCGGTCAGAGGTCCGGCAGGATCTGCGCCGCTTCCCCCCAGCCCTGGAGACCCCGGCTCGACGCCCGTTCGAGCAGAAGGCCGCCATCGCGGACCGTGAAGTGGCCGCCGCCGGCGAAATCGTCCAGCTCCCCCCAGTTGATCGGCGCCGAAACCGGCGCCCCTTCGCGCGCTCGCGCCGAATAAGGCATGATCGCCGTGGAGCCGCGCTGGTTGCGAAGATAATCGAGGAAGATCCGGCCCTTGCGGCGGGCTTTTGCCATATTGGCTGTAAATCGATCGGGCTCGGCCTGGGCCAAAGCGACGGCAAAGCGCTGAGCGAAATCCTTCACCTTCGGCCATCGGGCGTCAGGAGTCAGTGGAACGACGACGTGCAATCCCTTGCCGCCGGTCAGCAGGGGGAAGGTCTGAAGTCCCATGTCGGCGAGATGGCGCTTGAGGTCGCGGGCGGTGCGCTTGACCTCGTCGAAGCCGAGACCCTCGTCGGGATCGATGTCGAAGACGAGCCGGTCCGGCTTCTCGATGTCGCCGACGGGCGAGCCCCAGCCGTGAAACTCGATCGTCCCCATCTGGACGCAGCTGATCAGCCCCGCCTGGTCGGCGACATAGAGATAATCCTCGATCTGACCCTTCTTCTCCTCAATCGGAACATGCCGGACATGTTCGCCGAAGCTGCCGGCGTCATGCTTCTGGAAGAAGCATTTCTTTGCCCGGCCCTGGGGACAGCGGACGAGGCTGATCGGGCGATTGGCCGCCCAGGGCAGCATCAGCGGCGCCACCTGCCGATAATATTCGACCAGCTCGCCTTTGGTTATCCCGGCGTCCGGGTAGATGATTCGTTCGGGATTGCTGATCCTGATCCCGTCGTCGCTCGCCGCGCCGACCGCGGAAGGCGGCAAGGGTTGGGGTTTCTCGACAACCACGGCCTTGGCCGGCTTGTCGTCGCGAAGGCCGATGAAGCTGGCGTGGCGAACGACATTGTCGGCGGTGAATTCGGCATAGGCGATTTCGGCGACGAGCTCGGGCTTCACCCAATGGGCGCGGCGGGCATCGGCGCGCGGGACATCGGTGGCGGGTTTCGCGATCTCCAGCTTGCGCATCTTCTCCGCCAGCTCGTGGAGGAGCTTTGTGTTGAAGCCGGTCCCGACCTTGCCGGCGAAGCGGAGCTTGCCGTCTTCGTGGAGACCGAGCAGCAGCGACCGGAAGCCCCGGCCCGTCTTGTCGCTGGGAGTCCAGCCGATGATGACGAATTCCTGCCGGCGCGTGCATTTGACCTTCAGCCACGCCTTGGTCCGATCGCCGCGATAGGGCGAGTCGGCCTTCTTCGAGATGATTCCCTCGCCGCCGGCCGCGCAGATCCCCTCGAGCAGCTGCTCTCCCTTGCCGACGATGTGATCGGCATAAAGGATGAAAGGCGGCTTGCCTTCGCCCAGGAACGAGGCGAGCCTCTGCTTGCGCTCGATATTGGGCAGTGGGCGAAGATCCTCGCCGTCGATCTCGAGAGCGTCGAACAGGAACAGGGTCAGCCCGCGGCCGCCTGCGCTGATCGCCTGCTGGAGCGCCGAGAAGCCGCTATTGCCCTTTTCGTCCAGCTTGACGATCTCGCCGTCGAGCAAAGCCGACCCGCCCTCGATCCCGGCCGCCGCCTCGGCGATCTCCGGAAACTTGTCGGACCAATCGAGCCCCGAGCGGGTATAGACCCGGGCCTGGCCGCCGCCGACCGCGAGCAGGCAGCGATAGCCGTCGAACTTGATCTCGTGGAGCCAGGCGGATCCGGCCGGAGCGCTGTCGACGAGGGTCGCCTTCTGTGGCGGCCGGAAAGGCGGCGGTTTCGTGGCCTTCCGGCTCCGGCTCGGAACCGGCTTGCCCTTGATCCCGCTCTTCCACGAAGCCAGTTCCGGCGCCTTCTTGCCTTCGGCGATCTCGTTCATCGTGCGGCCGGTCTTGATGCTGGTGAGATATTTTTCCGTCAGGCCGGCCGAGCTCCCGGCATGGGCGTCCTCGACCTTGCGAAGGATCCAGTTCTCGCCCCGTTCGCCGGCCCGAGGCTTCAGCCGGAACATCACCCATTCGCCCTTCATCCGCTCGCCTTCCAGGGTGAAATGGAGGTGACCCTGCTCGAGCGTCTTGCGCGGATCCTTGCGCGGATCGGGGATCCAGATGCCGCGGTCCCACATCATCACGGTGCCGCCGCCATATTCGCCCTTCGGGATCGTTCCCTCGAAGGTCGCGTAGCTCAAGGGATGGTCCTCGGTGCGCACCGCGAGACGCTTGTCGTCCGGGTCGAGGCTTGGGCCGCGAGTAACGGCCCAGCTCTTCAACGTGCCGTCCAGCTCGAGCCGGAGGTCCCAGTGAAGCCGGGTCGCGTCATGCTTCTGGACCATGAAGCCGTAGCCGTCGCCCCAGGCCAGCTTCTCGAACGTGCCGCGCGGCTCGGCCGTCTTCGTGAAGTCGCGCTTGCGATTATAGGTTTCGAGCGGGTTGGAGGCTTTGCGGGCCATGGTCACGCTTCGACAGGGTCGACCCGAACGGCAAAAGCCGGGATCACGCCCGCTTGCGCGCAGGCGCCGCCTTGGCGGGGGCCTTCTTTGCCGGCGCCTTCTTCGCCGTCGACTTTGCGGCCGGCTTTCGCGCCGGCGCCTTGCGGGCGCCTGCGCCGGTGTCGCCCGGTTTCTCGATCGACCGCTTCAGCGCCGCCATCAGGTCGACGACGTTCATGCCCTTGGCCGGCGGCGCTTCCTCTTCGGCATGGATGGTCTTGCCCTTGCGCTTGCGTTCGATCAGCTCTTCCAGAGCCTCGACATAACGGTCGTGGAACTTGGACGGATCGAACTTCGCCGTCTTCCGCTCGATCAGCGCCTCGGCAAGCTCGAGCAGCTCCTCGTCCGGCTCGGCGTCGGCGATGTCGCGAAAATAGTTCTGCGCCTTGTTGACCTCGTCGGCGTAGCGCAGGGTTTCGAGCACGATCCCGCGGCCGCAGGGTTTGAGGCTGATCATATATTCGCGTCCGCGCATCGCGAGCTGCCCGATCGCCACCTTCTTGGTTCGCCTGAGCGCCTCGCGAAGAACGATGAAGGCCTCCTCCGCGAGATCGTCCGCCGGGACGACGTAATAGGGCTTCTCGTAATAGAGGACGTCGATCTCGTCATGATCGACGAACTGGGTCAGCTCGAGCGTCTTCTTGCTCTCGAGCTTGACGGCATCCAGCTCCTCCTCGTCGAGCAGGACGTAGGAGCCTTTCTCATATTGATAGCCCTTGACGATCTCGTCCGGGTCGACCGGCCCGATGCCCGGCACGACCTTCTCATATTTGATCCTCTTTCCGGTCGGCTCATGGATCTGGTTGAAGGCGATCGTCGCGCCGCTCTTCGTCGCGCTGAAGATCTCCACCGGTATCGAGACCAGAGCGAGCCTGATCTGTCCCTTCCAATAGGCGCGTGCGGCCATGTCCATGCTCCGGGTCGATTCGTCCCCGATTCAATCCGTAGGCGAAGGCGCGGTTCCGTGAGCGCCCCCCATTGTTTCCGCTCGGGCGCGGCGTCGCCGGAACGGTGCCTTTGCCCGCGGGTTGGAATTCGATGCGGCCCAACCTTCACCCGTCGCTCGTCAACGGCAGGTTCGGCGATCCGGCGGTCTATGTCGAAATCCTGCATCGGCCGGAGACCATCCTGTTCGATCTGGGCGACCTGACGCCGCTCGGCACGCGGGATCTGCTGAGGATCGGCCATGTCTTCGTGTCGCACATGCACATGGACCATTTCATCGGCTTCGATCGCCTGCTCCGGGTCAATGTCGGCCGGGAAAAGAGCATCTTCATGGTCGGTCCCAAGGGCTTCCGAGAGGCCGTCGGGCACAAATTGAAGGGCTATACCTGGGACCTGGTGGACCGGATCGAGTCCGATCTGGTGATCGACGCGATCGAGATCGCCGCGCCGCACTCGATCGAAGCGACTCGTTTTCGGCTGAAGTCCGCTTTCGACCCTGAGCCCACGACTCCGCCGCCTTGGCGGCCGGGACTCATCCTCGACTGGCCGCACTTCGATCTGACCATCGCTATTCTCGAACATCATGGCGACAGCCTCGGCTTTGCCCTCCAGGAACCGATCCACGTTAACGTCTGGAAGAGCCGGCTCGATGAAAGGGGCCTTCCCACCGGGAAATGGCTTCAGGGGCTCAAGCACGCGGTTCGAGACGCCCTTCCGGATGAAACGCCGATCGCGACTCCCGATGGCGGATCGATCCCGCTCGGCTCGTTGCGCGATCTCGTCAGCGTCGAGCCCGGGCAGAAGCTGGTCTATGTCACCGACGTCGCCGACAATCTTTCGAACCGTGAGGCCATCCAGGCGCTGGCCCGGGATGCCGACATCCTGCTCATCGAGGCCAGCTTCGCCGAGGCGGATTCTGCTTTGGCGGCGCAGCGGGCCCATCTGACCACCCGGGCGGCCGGCGAGATGGCGCGGTCGGCCGGCGTTCGGCGGATCGAGCCGTTTCATTTCTCGCCGCGTTATCAGGATGCCGAGGAATCGATGCTCGCCGAGGTGGAAGCGGCCTTCGCCGGCCGACCAGCCCCATGACCCGCTCGCCTAGACGGGTATTTCGGTCGTGTATTTGACCTGGCGGAGGGCGAAGTTGGAGGCCGCGTTGGCGACGCTCGGGTGGGCGAGCACGCCCTGGCGACTGAAGCGATCATAATCGTCCACGTCGCGAACCGCGATCCGGAGGAGATAATCCCATTCGCCCGACATGGCGTAGCATTCGACGATCTCGTCGCGGGACTGGATGAACTGTTCGAAATCGGCTCGGGCCTCGACCGTCTGACGGCGCATCCGCACCTGGCACAGGACGTTGACGCTCCGTCCAAGCCGCTCCGCATTGGCGAGGCGAACGGTCGCGCCGAGGACGCCTTCCTTCTCGAGATTGCGTACCCGCCGCCAGACCGAAGCCGCCGACGCGCCGACCCGCTCGGCGAGCGCGGCCTGGCTCAATCCGGCGTCGCGCTGGAGCTCCCGAACGATTCGGCGGTCAATCTCGTCGAGGTGAAACATATTCCCTGGGTTTCCGCATAAAGTGAAACAGTCGTTTCATCAATGCGCGATTTTGCGCTTAGTCTGACGAGCAATTCGACGCGTCCTTGTTGTAAGGCTAGGTCCGTAACAGGAGGCGCTATGCAACAGGGATTGGGGGCGAGCGATCGCCCGATGCTGCTCGATAATCTCGAAGAACAGCCGTCGGACAGCCTGATCGCTCTGATCGCTCTCGCCAATGGTGACCCTCGCCCCGAAAAGATCGACGTCGGCGTCGGCGTCTATCGCGATGCCGCCGGCAACACGCCGATCCTCAAGAGCGTCAAGGCGGCCGAGCGGATCCTGCTCGAGACCCAGGAGACCAAATCCTATCTCGGATCCCAGGGGGATTCCCGCTTCGTCGAGCTGATCAAGGGGCTCGTCTTCGGTGACGAAGCCGCGGCGGACGACCGCATCGTCGGGGTCCAGACGCCCGGCGGCTGCGGCGCCCTCAGGCTCGGGGCCGAGCTCGTCGCCAAGGCCAATCCCGACGCCCGGATCCTGGTCGGCGAGCCGACCTGGCCCAACCACGTTCCGCTGATCGGCTGCGCCGGTGTCGAGATGCTGTCTTACCCTTATTATGCGAAGGACAGCCGGACGGTCTGCTTCGACCAGATGATGGACTCGCTCGCCACCGCTCGGCCAGGCGATCTCGTCCTGCTTCACGGCTGCTGCCATAATCCGACCGGCGCCGATCTCGATCTCGATCAGTGGCGCGACGTCGCCGATGTGATCGGGCGTCGGGGTCTCGTGCCCTTCGTCGACCTCGCCTATCAGGGTTTCGGCCGGGGACTCGAAAGCGATGCCGCCGGCGCCCGAATGGTCATCGAGGCGGCCGAAGAGGCGATCCTCGCCCAGAGCTGCGACAAGAATTTCAGTTGCTATCGCGAGCGGACGGGAAGCCTGTTCGTCAAGGCATCGAGCGCCCGCGGCGCTCAGGTCGCTCTGGGCAATCTCCTGTCGCTCGCCCGGACGATGTGGTCGATGCCGCCCGACCATGGCGCGGCGGTGGCCCGGATCATCCTCGACGATGCCCAGCTTCGGCCGCAATGGCAGGCCGAAGTTGAGGCGATGGGCGAACGGATCCGCTCGCTTCGTTCGCGGCTGGCGTCGATCGACCCGCGCCTGGCCTATATCGAAGACCAGTTCGGCATGTTCTCGATGCTTCCGCTGACTCCGGCGCAGGTGATGGAGCTGCGCGCCGAGCGCGGGATCTACATGGCCAATTCCGGACGCTTCAACGTCGTCGGCCTGTCGGACGAGAGCGTCGACCGCTTCGCCGCGGCGGTGCTGGAGAAGATCGATGGCTGAGGCGAGTGCCAAGTCGCGGCCGAGCCGGAGCAACGCCCCCGATCCCGCCTTCGACTGGCGCCGGATTGCCTATCTGGTCCATGTCAGCCGGGCGATGGACCGTCTCGAGGAGGAGCGGCTCGTTCCCGAGCGCAAGGTCCTCTACCAGTTCAGCGCCCGAGGCCACGACATGGCCCAGATCATGCTCGGAAGCCGGCTCACCGACCGTCATGACGGCGCCGGCGGCTATTATCGCTCGAGGCCGCTGCTGCTGGCGCTCGGAGTCGATCTCGCAGATGCTCTCGGCTCCGGCATGGGGCGCGCCGGGGGCTATTCCGACGGCCGCGATATCGGAGTCGTCTTCAACTATCCCAATCCGGATGGTTGTCCGGCGCTGCCCATGTCCGGGGGCGTCGGCGCCCAATATACGCCGACGGCGGGCTGGGCTCAGGCGATCGAATATTATCACCGTGTGCTCGGCGATGAATCCTACCGCCAGGCGATCGCGGTGGTGCTCGGCGGCGACGCGTCCTGCGCGACCAACGGCTTCTGGTCGGCGCTGACGATCGCGACGACCCAGAAGCTGCCGATGCTCTTCCTCATCGAGGATAATCAATACGGAATCTCGGTCCCGTCCAGCTTCCAGACCCCCGGCGGCGATATCGCCGCCAACCTCGCCAGCTTCGCCAATCTCGAGATCTTCTCCGGCGACGGCACCGAACCCGCCGAGGCGGCGAGACTGATCGACGCGGCTCTGGCGCATGTCCGCGGCCGCAACGGGCCGGCCCTGCTCCGGCTCAGCGTGCCCCGACTCCAGGGACACAGCTTCCAGGATACGCAGACCTACAAATCGCCCGAGTTCGTCCAGTCCGAATGGGCGCGCGACCCGCTTCCGAAGCTCAAATCCTATCTGGTCGGCTCCTTGCTCGAAGACGGCGAATGGGCCTCGATCGCCGACGACGCCCAGGCCGCGGTCGAGGCCGCGCTCGAGCAGGCCGAGCAGCGCGGAATCGCCGATCCGGAGACGGTCACGGCCAATGTCTTCTACGAAGGCGACATGCAGCTTCGCGGCGGTCAGTGGACCAAGGGCCACAAGGCGCCGAAATCGACCGAGGCGCCTCGGCCCGAAGGCCAGCGGATCAACATGGTCACGGCGATCCGCCGAACCCTCGACCACGAGCTCGAGATCAATCCGAGGGTGCTGCTGTTCGGCGAGGATATCGGCCCGAAAGGCGGAGTCCATGCCGTGACTCTCGGGCTACAGGACAAGTTCGGAGTCGATCGGGTGTTCGACACCAGCCTGTCCGAAGAAGGCATCATCGGCCGAGCCGTCGGAATGGCGCTCGCCGGCCTGATGCCGGTGCCGGAAATCCAGTTCCGCAAATATGCCGAGCCGGCGCTCGAGCAGATCAACGATTGCGGAACGATGCGCTGGCGGACGAACAATCGGTTCGCGGCGCCGATGGTGCTTCGAATGCCGGTCGGCTTCTTCAAGTGCGGCGATCCCTGGCACAGCCAGACCAACGAGGTGCAGTTCGTGCATAACCCGGGCTGGCTGGTGGCGGCGCCGAGCAATGCCGAGGACGCCGTCGGCCTGCTCCGCTCGGCCCTTCGCGGCAACGATCCGACCGTCTTCCTCGAGCATCGGGCGATGCTCGACGACAGCTGGGCGAGGCGGCCCTATCCCGGCGACGATTATGTGCTCCCGTTCGGCCGGGCGAAGAAGACGAGGGAGGGCGACGACATCACGATCGTCACCTGGGGCGCGATGGTGCCGCGCTGCGAGGAAGCCGCAGCCGGCATCTCCGCCGACGTCATCGATCTTCGCACCCTTGTGCCGTGGGACAAGGAAACGGTGCTCGACTCGGTCCGGCGGACCCGGCGCTGCCTCATCGTCCACGAGGATTTGAAAAGCGGGGGCTTCGGCGCCGAGATCGCCGCGATCGTCGTCGACGAGGCGTTCCTCGACCTCGACGCGCCGGTGGCGCGGGTGACGATGCCCGATATTCCAAGCCCGCATAATCCGGTGCTTCTGGACTGGGCGGTGCCTTCGGCAGCGAAGATCCGCGCCAGGATCGAAGAGCTGGTGGGGTTCTGAAGATGATCGACGTCGTGGTTCCGGAGGAGCAGGAAGGCACCAAGGCGGTGGTCCGCGCCTGGCTGAGGCAGGTCGGCGATCGAGTCGAGGAGCATGATCCCCTGGTCGAGCTCGAGACCGACAAGGTCACCATGGAAGTACCGGCGCCGGCGGCGGGTATCCTTCGCGAGATCCTGATTCACAGCGACGAAGATGCGACGCCCGGGGCGGTGCTCGGTCGGATCGCGCCCGCCGCGGACGTCACCCCCGAATCTCCGCCGATCGACCTGCAGGGTCGGGATCGGGAGGAAGCGCGGGAGGCACGCCGGGATCGCGGCGCCGCGATTCCCCGGGCGGATTCAGTCGCCGATCCCGCCGGTTCGGGTCCGGTGCAGGAGACGCGGCTTTCGCCTTCGGTGAAGCGGGCGATCCTCCAGCACGATCTCGATCCGAGCAGGATCCAGGGGACGGGGCGGGGCGGCCGGATCACCCGCGCCGACGTCGACCGCGCGGTCGAGGAGGCCACCCGTGTCGGCAAGGTCGCCGAGGGGATCATCCCCGCCGCGACCCTTTCCCAAGCTTCGCCAGGTGCCGGCGACATTCGGTCCCATTCGGTCCCACACGACCGGATGCGCCTGACGATCGCCGAGAACATGCATCGTTCGGTGACCGAGGCGCCCCATGTCACCGCCGTCTTCGAAGCGGATTTCAGCGCGATCGCCGCGCATCGCGAGAAGCACAAGGCGGCCTGGGCGAAGAAGGGCGTCAAGCTAACCTATACCGCCTATCTCGTCGCCGCTGCGGCCGAGGCGATGAAGGTGGCGCCGGCGATCAACAGCCGCTGGCACGACGACCGGTTGGAGCTGTTCGACGACATCAATATCGGCGTTGGCACCGCGCTCGGCACAAAGGGCCTGATCGTCCCAGTGATCCGCAAGGTCCAGGAGCTGTCGCTCAAGGGGATCGCCGCCCAGCTCGACCAGCTCACCGAGAAAGCGCGCGCCGAGAAGCTCGTCGCCGCCGAGATCAAGGGCGGCACCTTCACCATCTCCAATCACGGCGTCTCCGGATCGCTGTTCGCCGCGCCGATCATCATCAACCAGCCGCAATCGGCGATCCTGGGCATCGGCAAGCTGGAGAAGAGGGTGGTCGTCCGCGAGGTCGGCGGGGTCGACACGATCCAGATCCGCCCGATGGCCTATGTCTCGCTGACCATCGACCATCGAGTGGTCGACGGGCATCAGACCAATGCCTGGCTTACCCGCTTCGTCGAACTGCTGGAATCCTGGCCGTCCGACTAGCCGATCCCGGCCCAGCACCGCGAAGCGAGCCGGACCTTTCACGTTATTCCAGGGCGGAAGCGGGGCGGCGACCCCTGCCGGAATTCAGCCTTCCTGCGACTGATTGTGCTGGCTTCCGGGAGCGGTGACTCCGTCGAGCGCGACCTGGGCGGCCTCTTCGTGATCGGAACGGCTGAGATCACCGAGAGAGACGATTCCCACCAGGCGATTGTTCTCGCGGCTCATCACGGGGAAGCGGCGTACCTGCTTATCGCTCATCCGGGTCGCAACTTCCTTGATCTCGTCATCGTCGTAGCAAAAATCGACATGGTCGGTCATCGCCTCGCGGACCGGGCTGTCGGGGCCTCGGCCCTGGGCGACGGCGCGAACGGCGATGTCGCGGTCGGTGAGCATCCCGATCACGCGGTCGCCGTCGCAGACCGGCATCGACCCGGCGTCGGCGCTGAGCATGAACTGGGCCGCTTCGCGGATCGGCTGGTCCGGCCTCACGACCTGGACGTCGCGGGACATGCATTCGGCGATTTTCATGGCGGCTCTCCTGCTTGGGTCTGCCGGGTCAACAGACCGCAGGTCTGTGCGTTCCTCGGCTCGTCCGGGCCCGCTCTGACCTCGGCGCGATTGCCCTGCTCGACGGTCTTCCAGTCAATATTCCGGCTCGAGCAGGCCCTCGATGACGTGGTGCTGGATCACCGGCTCAAGCCGGTCGACGAGGCGGCAGGTGAGGTGGTCGCGTACCCGGGCAGGGAGGCCCTCGAGATAGGCCCTGGTGACCTGAAGGTCGTGATGACCGGCATTGGTCGCATCGGGCGCATCGACTCCGACGACGAGCACTGGCCGCGCCTGGTCCGACCGGTTGGCGGTCCCGCGATGGATGGTGAGCGCGGACCGGGCCGAGATGTCGCCGCGCTGGGGAAGCTTCGCCGCCATGCGCTCGCGATAGCGGGGATAGAGTTCCCGCGTCGGAAACATGGAATTGGGGGCGTCGGAAATATCGTCCCACTGGGTTCCGAGCGCGATCTCGAAGGCGCCCATTTCCGGGACCGTGTCGACAGCCGTGAGGTTGAAGGCGAGGGAATTGAGCCGCCGCCCCTTGAGCGTGGCTTCAGGAGACGGGAAATCGCGGTGCCAGGGCTGGTCGGCAGCACCCGGGAAGGGGATGTCGAAACCGACCTCGACGATCCGGTAATCCGGGCCGAGGACGGCTTCGCAGACGGCGACGAACCAGGGATGGGTGGCGATGTCGACGAAGCCTCTCACCCGTTCCGGATGGACCTCGACGTAGAATCGCTCGGGCCCGCGCGGTAGCGTGCCGCCGGGGATCGATCTCGCCTCTTCGAACAGGGCCTCGATGTCCTCGCGCATGTCGTCCGCCCATTCCGGCGTGAAGGCACCTTTCAGGGCGATGATTCCGTCGCCGTAGAGGCCGCCCATGATGGCGGCCATATCGTCAGCGTGCGGATCGTGCGGTTGGGTACGATTCATCGAAAGCTCTCCCGAATAAATATTATAAATGGCTTCTCATCGGGTGGCGAGAGGGCTATCCGCCCGCGCCATGACCGAATCCCCGCCACCTGCCTTCGAGGTCCGAGTCGACGAAGAGGGCGAAGGCATGCGCTTCGAGGTCCGCCTCTCGGGCAGTGCGGACTCGCGGATCTACCGCCTCGATGGCGGCGATCACCAAGCCTTCATCGATTTCTTCACCGCTCTGGCCGGCGACTTCGGCACACGTCTGCCGCACGTCCACGAGGGGCCGCAGGCCAGCGAAGGGCCCGTGCCCGACTGGCGGCCGTTGATCGTCGACAATCTCAGCCCGCGCACCCATGCCGGCTATGGTGATCCGGCCGTCCTCAAGACCGAGGACGGCTATATCCTCGTCGCCACCTCGAACGACGCTTCCGACGCCTTCCCGATCCTTCGAAGCGCCGACCTCAAGACCTGGGTCCATGAAGGCTTCGTCTTTCCGGAAGGCGAAGCCCCGGCCTGGACGGCGCAAGGGCCGAAGGTCGGCGATTTCTGGGCGCCGGAAATGGCCAGGGTCGGCGAGGAATATTGGCTGGTCTACACCGCCCGGCAGCGTTCCAATGCGCTCGCCATCGGCCTCGCCAAGGCGCCGACTCCGCTCGGGCCATGGCGGGACCTCGGCCGGCCGTTGCTCAGCGCGCACGCGATCAACACGACCGACCTTCCCGATCATCCGGATCAGCCGGTGCTGAGCGGCGGAGTGATCGATTCGCACATCTTCATCGACCAGGACGGCACCCGCTATCTGTTCTGGAAGCGCGACACCAACGGCGTCTGGCCGCGTCCTCTCGCCGGGCTTCTCCGGCGGCGCCCCGAGCTCATCGGACGCCTGTTCGGCGCCGAGGCGGACCGAAGGACCGCCGCCTTCGCCGGCGCGGTCCAGCCCTGGGCCAATATGCGCCGGCCGATGGAGCGGTTCTTCCTGATGCAGCCGCTCATCGAAGCGGTTCTCGACAATTGGCAGCATGTGAAGGACGTGCTCGCGGGAATCGAGGAAGCCGCCCCGATCCTCGACGCGATGAGCACGCCGATCCATGCCCAGCCGCTCTCCGAGGAGGGGGATCTGGTCGGCAGCGACACGCTCGTCCTCACCAACGATCTCGACTGGGAAGGCCATCTCATCGAGGGACCCTGGGTCACCCGCCAGGAGGGCCGCTACTGGCTCTTCTATGCCGGCAACGATTTCGGGACGCCCGCCTACGGGATCGGGGTCGCCGTGGCCGATCACCCGCTCGGCCCCTATGTGAAGCAGGCCGAGCCCTTGCTCAGATCCACGCGCAGCTGGTGGGCCCCCGGCCATGCCTCGGTCGCGTCCGGACTGGAGGGCGAGCCGCAGCTCTTCTTCCATGCCTTCTTCCCCGGCACCGGCGGCTACAACGCCTTTCGGGCGCTTCTGACGACGAGACTCAGCTTCACCGCCGAGAAGGTGGACCTTTCCTGACGCTCCGACAGGAGATCAAGGCTGGTTCATCGTCAGGAGGTCGTAGCTGGCCACCACCTCGTCACTCTGGTTGAAGACGTAGACCGCCCAGCGCACCTCGCCCATTTCCTCGTTGCGGACGCTCTTCGACTTCACCGTCAGCTCGACCCGCATCGAATCGCCCGGATAGAGTGGGGTCTGGAAACGGAGACTTTCGAGACCGGTATTGGCGAGCACCGGGCCCGGCGCCGGATCGACGAACAGGCCCGCCGCGAAGCTCAGGATGAGATAGCCGTGAGCGACCCGGCCGTCGAAGATCGGGTTCGCCTTGGCCGCTTCCTCGTCCATATGGGCGTAGAAATTGTCGCCGGTGAAGGCGGCGAAATGCTCGACATCCTCCAGAGTGACGGTTCGGCTGGCGGTCTTCAGCGTGTAGCCGATCTCGAGCTCCGAGATACGCTTGCGGAAGGGATGGACGTCGCCTTCCGTCTTGTCGGCGCCGGGGAGCCATTGCCCGACCACCGCCGACAGCATCTCCGGCGCGCCCTGGAGAGCGCTTCGCTGCATGTAATGGGTGACGCCCCTGATGCCGCCCATCTCCTCGCCGCCGCCGGCCCGTCCCGGACCGCCATGGACGAGGACGGGAAGGGGTGAGCCGTGGCCGGTGCTTTCCTTCGCGCTGGTTCGATCGAGGATCACCATCCGGCCATGATAGGCGCCGGCGCCGAGCACGAAGGATTCGGCCACCGCCTTGTCGAAGGTGAACAAGGACAAGGCCAATGACCCCATGCCGCGATTGGCGAGGGCGATGGCATCGTCCAGATCCCGATAGGGCATGATCGTCGAGACCGGCCCGAACGGCTCGACGTCGTGGATCGCGGGCGAGCCCCAGGGATCGTCGGAGCGAAGCAGGATCGGCTCGATGAAGGCGCCGTTGCCGGCCACCGGCGAGCGGTGAGGGTCGCCCGCGACGATCCTTGCCGATTTGGCCAGCTCGCCGACGGCGTCGCGGACCGATTGAAGCTGCTCCCGGCTGGCGAGCGCGCCCATCGTGACATTTTCGTCGCGGGGATCGCCGATCCTCACCTTGGCGAGCCTCGCCGTCAGGGCTTCCTGGACGGCGTCGAGATGCTCGGCCGGCGCCATGGCGCGGCGGATGGCGGTGCATTTCTGGCCCGCCTT